>CAZNXE010000252.1:0-8618 GCA_964576465.1 uncultured Planctomycetaceae bacterium | reverse complement strand
TCAATCGTACCGCAGCACGCCTCTCAAGGCATCTTGTCGCTACGCGACCCAGCCGGCTGCGCGGCCGGGCCACCCGATGTCGCAACGCGGCACAACAGTACGATGGCGAATCGGCCGATTGATCGCGGAGGGCAGCTTGCTGATGTCGGCCCCCGCCCACCACTTCGTTCGACCAGGGGCATGCCGTACAATGTGGCCCTTGTGACATGTTTCCAGGGCCGTAACTGCAAGACACGTATGTTTATCTCGCTTGATGGTGTCGATGGGTCGGGAAAATCGACCCAACATCGCTTGCTGTGTGAATGGTTGCGCGGGCAGGGGCTCAATGTGGTTGCCTGTCGTGACCCTGGGACAACGGCCGCGGGCAATGCCCTGCGCGAGTTGATTCTAAAGCAGGACGAGATCCCCATTTCCCCGCGAACCGAGATGCTGCTGTATATGGCTGCTCGTGCGGAGCTGGTGGATGAGGTGATCCGGCCTGCTCTGGCTGAGGGAAAGACGGTCGTTTCGGATCGCTATCTGTTGGCCAACGTGGTTTATCAGGGGCACGCGCTGGGGTTGGATGTCGAGCAATTGTGGGAGGTCGGAAAGATTGCCACCGCCGGGGTGATGCCCGCGCTGACCGTGGTGCTCGATTTGCCAGCAGAGTTTGCCGCCAAGCGAATGGGACGGGATCTCGATCGCGTGGAGCAACGTGGCTGCGAGTTTCAGCAACGGGTTCGCGAGGGGTTCTTGTTCGAAGCACGTGCCGCCAGAGATGGCATCGCGGTGGTCGACGCCTCTGGTGCAATCGACGATGTGCAGGCTGCGGTACAAGCTGCCGTGCGTCGCGTGCCAGGGTTGTTTAAGAAAAGCGAGTAAGATTTCTCTCGCGGTAGGACAGATCTCATGAGTTGGCTTGGCATTCATGGACACGATCATATCGTCGAGTGGTTTCGCACAGCGATTCAGCGTGGCACGCTGGCCAGCACGTTCCTGTTTGTCGGTCCGCCGGGCATTGGCAAGCGAGCGTTCGCCATGCAATTGGCCCGCACGTTGCTCTGCGAGGCGTCGCCTGACGAGCGGATGGAGCCGTGCGGTGCATGCGGCAGTTGCGTACAAATCAACTCCGGCACGCATCCCGATTTGCTGCTTGTAAGTAAGCCGGCGGATCGGGCGACGATTCCGCTCAAGGTGCTCATCGGTCGCGATGACCACCGTATGCGCGAGGGGCTTTGTCACGATATTTTCCTGAAGCCGTTTCAGAGCAATCGCAAAATTGCGATTATCGATGATGCCGATTTCTTGAACATCGAGGGTGCCAATGCCCTGCTAAAAACGCTCGAGGAGCCTCCCCCGCGGTCGGTTATCATCTTGATTAGCAGCAGCGCCGAATCGCAGTTGCCGACGATCCGCTCGCGTTCGCAAATCGTCCGTTTTCAACCCCCTTCTTCTAGCGTCGTGGCCCAGTTGTTGCTCGAGCATGGTCTTGTCACCGATCGCGCCGAAGCCCAACGGCTGGCAGCCAACAGCGACGGAAGTGTGGCCCAGGCTGTCGAACTAAACGATGCCGAACTGTGGGCGATGCGATCGCGGCTCTTTGGCGAGCTGGCAAAACCCCGACTGGGGAGTGTTCCCCTGGCGAGTGCGCTGATGGACTTTGTGAACGAAGCTGGCAGCGCCGCGCCGCCGCGCCGCACGCGGGCGCGGCAATTGATCGGTTTCGCCGTGGAGTTTTATCGCAAGGCGTTGCGAATGCAGTGTGGCGGTGAAACACCGGCAGACGAGGAGACACAACGGAACGTTCAGCAGTATGTCGAAGCTGCTGGCGGCGACGTCGAACTGACGATCGCCCGAATCGGCCGCTGCCTGACCGCGCTGGAGCACGTCACGCGGAACGTGAATCAGGGCACCTACATCGAATGTTGGCTAGACGACCTTTCGCGCACGACAGCCGAGGCGGTTGAACTGCGGGCGTAGGGTCACTTTCTGAATGCGCCCCCGAACCGGATCACTGCTTTCCCTGTCCTTCTACGGTGAGGACCAAACGTCTTCCGCCGGCGCGGTTGCGATGTTCGCAGAGATAGATTCCTTGCCAAGTGCCCAGGCACAGGCGACCGCGATGAATGGGGATCGATAGCGAACTGCCTAGCAGAGAATGCTTCACATGGGCTGGCATGTCGTCTGGCCCTTCACAGGTGTGGCGGTAGGGAAAATCCTCGGGGGCGATCGCGTCGAACGAACGTGCCAAGTCGAGCGGTACATCGGGGTCGGCATTCTCGTTGATCGAAAGCGACGCGGATGTGTGCTGAATGAACACGTGAAAAATCCCAATGTCGACGTCAGCCAGTTCGGGGAAAGCCTCGACCACCTGCGAGGTAATCAGGTGAAATCCGCGCGGGAACGCCGGCAACTGCAACTCACGGTGAAACCATTTCATGGTCGGATTTCCAGTTTCTCAGCTGCTTCGCGCAGCGGAAATGTGGCGGCGGCGCGCCAAAGAATCGATTCAATCCTGCTGAACGCGTATAATAGGGGACCGTCCACCGGCGTTGCTGTAGGTTGTCTAAATTGCTGCCAGTGGTCCACGCACCTTGCCATGGCGAAAGGTCGGCTACCATGCCCTGCGAGCATCTCAAGCAACTTTATGAGTTGTGCGATAAGCATGAGTTGCAGCTTAGCAGCTCGGAATTGATTCGGATTATGTGCCCTCACTGTGAGGTCGAAGAGGTCTGTCCGTCGGTCTATCTCACGGAGTATGAGGCACGAAAGACCGAATCCGGTGACCAGTCTGGAGGCTCGGAGGAGTGATCATCTTTCCTAACCGGCTGCGATGGGGGGCTCGATTAGACTATTTTGGTCAATGCGTGAAATTTTTCACTAAGTTGCTTGACTTATCGGTCAAAGTGGCAAGAATCAAGTATCAAAGGACTTCGCAGCTGCTCCCTGCCCTCAAACGAGGCGTTGAATTACCTGCCTGCCTCCAACTTGCAAGCTGCGTGCGAAGCATTGAGTCATGTTATCAGCGTCCTGTAATAGCGGTCCCCTTTCGGGGAGTGCGTAAAAGAATTTCCGGAAATCGGACGTCCCATAGTGTCAGTTGGACAGTTGGTCGCAAGGAGGTGGCGCTGTTCTTGTTAGGTGAACAAGCGATAGGAGTTTTTTGCGATGCGGAACGTATTTGAGGCCATTTTGGAGTGTGGGCACGACGAAGACTTTGTTCCGGTTGAGACGGCGGAGTTCGCTGCGACCTTCGCGCCGGCCGGTTCGAGTGACAAGATTGAAGCTTTGGCCCGTCGCGTGGAGTTGGGTCTTCCCTTGTGGCACGCCGAAGATCGAGCGGACTACAGCGGACTCACCGGCGCCATTCGGCCGCGTGACTAATCGAAGCGTCCAACTGTCCAGGCATGGTCTTGCCATGTCGGCAGTGTGAAGAATCAAAAAGCCGGCCTCATCGATTGATGAGGCCGGCTTTACTTATTGATAGTCCAGCAAGATGGCTTCCGACGTGCAGCGAAGGTCCACTACGTCGATTCGGCCGTTTGCTCTCCGGTGGCAGCCTGTTGGCGTGCGTTCTCGGCATCAAGCTCACTTTGTGCCGCTGCCGTGGCCTGTTGAGTCGCAGTGGCCGTGGCCGTGGCTCCTTCAGCAGCGGCACGCATCGCGACGACCTGCTGCTCGACAGTCGCCTTCTCGGCGGCCAGCTTGTCCGCGGCTGCCTTGGTTGCCGCTGCTTTTTCGGTGGCGGCCTTCGATAGGGCCGTGCGGTCGGTGACCGACTTCTGGGCGGCCGCCAGTTCTCCCTTGGCCTTCTCCAGGGCAGCCATGGCCGCGGCTAGCTGCGCGGTTGCCTGCTCGGTGAGCGTCGTTCGCTCGGCGGTGAGCTTGTTGGCCGCCGCAAGCTGCGTGGCCGTCTCGGTTGCCACTTGGGCCGCGGCAGTGGCTTCAGTGGCCGCCTTTCCGGCCGCTGTCACGGCATCAGTAAGACGTTTCTCGGCCGCGGCGAGTTGTGTGGCCGTTTGTTGCTGGGCAGTCGTGGCAGCCTGTGCGGCTGCCTGACGCTGGGCGAGCACCATTTCCAGGGTTGGTGGGTTGGCCGGCAACTTGGCGACCAAGGCCCCGTCGGCCGCATTCCACAGCCGCAGTTCTCCAGTCCAGTCGCCGCCCAACACCCGAGCCCCGTCGTGTGTGAACGTGGCTTCTAGGGCGATATCGCCGAAAGCCTCGAGCGTTCGCTGTGCAGCGCCTGCGCCGTCCCAAATCTTTACGGTCTTGTCGCGTCCGGCGGAGACGATCCGCCCATCGTGGGTGTATCGCACCGAGAGCGTTCCGCCGCCGTGTGCGCTCCAGCTTTTTATCTGTTTTCCGCCGTTCATTTCCCACAGCCGAACGGTGGCGTCTTCACTCGCACTGGCCAGCATGTTGGAGTCGAGCCGCCAGCTTAAGTCGGTGATCGCACCGCCGTGGCCCTTGAGATTCTGATACTCACGCGCGGTCTCCGATTCCCACACAAACATCCCACCACTGCGGTCGGCGGTGGCGAGCAACACACCGTCGGGGCTGTACTCCAAGGCATAGATCCACTCGGTATGTTTGCGAATTTCATGCAGCACACTGCCATCGCTTGTCGAGTAGATTCGCACGACGCGGCTTGGGCCGCCCAGCGCGATTTGCGTGTGGTCTTCGTTGATATCGGCGGCCAACACCACATCGAGTTCGTCGCCGACCTCGAAGACTCGCTCGCCAGAGATGACATCGAAGACAACAACCTTGCCAGCTTGCGATGCGCGTCCACCACCGGCCAACAACAGCGATCCGCTACGGCTGAACTTCAGCACATGCGCGATTCCTTCGGGGAACGGCAATATGCCCATCAGCACGGCCGTGTCGCTGTTGTAGAGCAGAATCTGTTTCTGTCCGGCGACGGCCACCACAGGGGCCCAAGGGCTGGTGGCCATGGCAGTAATCGCACCTGGGCGTCCGGTGTAGACCGCCGGCTGACGCGAAACTCCCTGTGGAATTGCGGCTTGACCCTCTGGTTTTCCAGACCCGGCCGTCATGGCGAGATCAACTTTAGGTTTGTTCTTGATGACCGCTTTGGAGCCACTGTTCTCCAGCACACCGCCGGCGATCCAGGCGCGGATGATTGCCAGCTTCTCCTCGGGCAGTTTGTCTTGCTCGGGTGGCATCTCAGGCGATTCCTGATGGGTCATCAGGAGATAGATTCGCGAGCCGTCGGGATCGCCCGGCTCGACAATGGCACCCCCGGCGCCGCCCGTCATCAACGCGGCATAGCTGTCCAGCGCGAGATCGTTTTCTGCGTCGTCTTTGTTATGGCAGCTAAAACAGTGCTCGCGGAGAATGGGCTGTACGTGATCGGCGAAGGTGATTTTCTCGGCGGCCTTTTCTGCTTCGTCCGCCTGTGCGAGCGAAGTTCCCCAGCAGATGGCAACCCAAGTGGACAAACCAATGATGGTCGATGCGAGGCGAATCATGATGGTGGTCAACTCCGTACGACAGAAAACGCCGTGTTTTCGAGATTCAAAGCAATGCGAAAGTGATGTGGAGCCAGTCATTCAGGGTTAGTGGTTAAAGATGAATTCACGCGAGTTCAGCAGGGCCCAAAGCACGTCTTCGAGCCCCTGTTGCGGGTTTGCCGATGCGGTGACGATGGCCATTAGGTTTGTCGTTTCTTCGGCGGTTGGTTGACGTGTCAGACAGCGGACATAGAGATTCGCGATGACCTCCTCCGGTGTCTTCTTCTCGTCGAGCATGCGTTTGATGATGCCACCCTGTGCGACTTTCGACTGGGCCGTATCTCCATTGAGCAGATGCAACGCCTGCGACAGATTTGGTTCGGTCTTCGACTCGCAAGCGCACACCGTGGTGCGGGGCGAGCGGCCAAATGTGGTGAGGAAGTAGTTGCTGGTCCCACCGTCGGCAATCTGCACGGCCCTTGCGCCCACCGGTAGCCCCTTGAACTTGTCCTTGGTCTCAGTGATCTGGCTGATGCAATCCAACAAGTTTTCTGACTTAATGCGACGCAACGAACTGCGGGCGAAATTTGTATTGTCGCGTGCATTGCTCTCGTTTGCCTGCGTCGAACGTTGGTAGGTGTGTGAGTTGCAAATGTCGCGCACGAGTTGTTTGAAGTCGTAGTTGTATTCGGTGAATTTCTGCCCCAATGCGGCGAACAATTCGGGATTGCTGGCCGGGTTGCTCACGCGAATGTCGTCGATCGGTTCGACGATGCCGATGCCGAAGAAATGTGCCCACACGCGGTTTGCGATGCTGGTCGCGAAATAGGGGTTCTCAGGCGATGCCAGCCATTGGGCCAGCACTTGCCTGCGATCCTTTCCTTTTACATCGGGCACTGCTCCACCCAAGAATTTGGGCGGCATCACGCGCCCCCCGACGGGATGCTTTACCTCGCCCCCGCCAGAGTTGAAGACGATGGTCTCACGATAATCTTCACCCGTCTTGCGACCGATTTGTGCGAAGAATGCCGCGAAACTGTAGTAGTCATCCATTGTCCATTGATCGAACGGATGGTTGTGACATTGGGCACATTGCGTGCGGATGCCCATGAACACCTGGGCTACATTTTCTGCCGTCTTCAGTGTGTCGCGTTCGATCTGATAGTAGTTCGTCGAAGGATTCGTAAACGTGCCACCAGTGGCGCTCAGCAACTCCTGCACCATCTCGTTGAGCGGCATGTTGTTCGAGATGCGATCGGTGAGCCAGTTGTTGTAGAGGAACATGGCCTTGTAGCTAACCTGAGGCGTCGAGCGAATCATCAGCAGTTCGGCCCATTTCATGGCCCAAATCTCGGAAAACTCTTTTCGCTCGAGCAGCTGATCCACCAGCTTGGCCCGTTTGTCGGACGATGTATCGGCCATGAATGCCGAGTAATCTTCCGAGGTTGGCATGCGGCCGGTGATGTCGAGCGTGACCCGTCGCAAAAAGATCTCATCGCCGCACAGCTCGCTCGGCAGGATGCGGATTTTGCGTAACTTCGCATCGACCAACTCGTCGACATAGTTGACCGGCTGCGACTCGGGCGGCGTGTATTGCAAGTCCTTTGGCAACACCAACATCTGCAAGCCCACGGTATACGTCTCGAAGCGAGCCATGACGAACGCTTCGCCAGGGGCCGCGGCTGTGACTAAACCGTTCTCGTCCACGGCAGCCGAGTTGTCGTTGTTCGTCATGAACACGGCCAAGTTCGTGACGTCACGGTCCGTGCCGTCGGAGTATTTCGCGCGGACGATTGCCTGTTGCGTGGCACCTTCGCCCTCGAGCACCGCTTGCCGCGGATACAATTCAACCGCGACGATCTTTGCTACTTCGCCCTGATCGTTCGGGGCGTCTGCCTTCAGCCACCGCAGCATCGTCTGGTAGTATTCACTGTCTTGCGCGAAACGTTTGCCACCTGTGTGCGGAACCGAACCGTCGCACTTCTCCATCAACTGGCTTTCTTCGGGCACCGCCAAGTTGATCCGGCGAAAGCCGATTTCGTGTGTGATCCGATGATGATCGGTATTGGGGTCGAACCCAAACAGCGACAGGCGAAAGCCATCTTTCCCTTGGGCCGCACCGTGGCAACTGCCTGTGTTGCAGCCAGACCGCATGAAAATGGGCATGATGTCCAGGCGAAAGCTGATCGGTCGATCGGTCTGCGAATCTTTCACCACAATCGGCACCGTGACACTGTGGCCAGCGAAGTCGATCTTCATTTCGGTTTGGCCGTCGGCCACTGGATAAAGCGTCGCATTTTCGAGCCGGGCAAACGCATCGCTGGCCAAGGCTACTTGCACCTGGGAAGTCACGTCTTGCGTCACGCCGTCGGCGCGTGTCGCAACGGCGATGAATCGCTGACGATCGCGAATGCTTTCCAGCGATACATCGCTAGGAAACACTTGTAGCGATGCCCACGCCGGTTCGTCGGCCGTCGCGGCGTTCGTACCGCACAGCCCTGCGATCATCACGAACAACATGATTGATCGGCTGACACGAATCCCGTTCATCGTTGTCTCTCCTTGCGATCGCATCGACACCGCTAGGTGCAACGATGCTTGTTTCTTTCAGATCAATGCGCGTCTCGCACAATTCGATTGCATTGGGTTGGGTTGTTCTTTGTCTACTCGGAGTTCTATTCGTCTGTTTGCGGCTCCGCCTCTTCTTGCGGCTCGGCGTCTTTTTGAGGTTGTTCTTCTTTTTGAGGCTCTTCCGCGGGGGTCTCGACCGGTTTTTCCTCGGCAGCTTGGGCGGCGGCTTGGGCGGCGGCTTGAGCGGCTTCTTTCGCCTTTTGACGGTCTACACGAAGCTGCTCAAGGCGAGTAAGACGTTTCTCCACCACCGGCATTGGCTCGGCCTTGGGTGCCGGCTTGGGCTCCGCGGGCGCGTCGGCTTTCGGAGGCAACGGTACGTCGATACGGAGTTCTCCACCGCCGATCATGTGTGTAATCGGTTCTCCATTCGTTGTGATCACAGCTCGACACAAGAGCGTCTTGTGCTTGCCCGCCGGGGAGTTGGCTGTTGTCTTCACATGAAAGATTGCCTCGGTCGATTCCTTCGTGATCTCGATTGGCTCGGCGGTGACCTCGTTGGGAATTCCAAGGAGTTCGATCTTTGCCGCG
>CAZNXE010000251.1:0-8678 GCA_964576465.1 uncultured Planctomycetaceae bacterium | reverse complement strand
GAATACACCCACGACGATGGTTTTCAAATCAGTGAGGTCCGGTCGATGAACGAAGTCGGACAGATCAGCGGATATTCGCTGCGTTATGACAACGACGCGGGTCTGGCCCGGGTTGCCTGGCTCTACGATGGCTCGTCAACGCAGAACATTGGACTGACCGATTCAGTACACACCCGATACGACGGCTTTCAGTTCAGCTAACCCAGTCTGCTCGACGATTCCGGGCAGGTCATCGGGTACTCCTCGCGGTTTAACGGACTTATCAACGGAGGCAGAACCGCGTGGCTATACGACGGTAACTCGACGCTAAACGTCGGACTGACCGATGCCGAACACACATCCAACAGCGGCTTTCAGTCCAGCAATCCCGATGGTCTCAACAAGAGCGGTCAGGTCATCGGGACCGCGTCGCGCAATCCCGACAGCACTTACGTCGGCCAAACCGCTTGGCTGTATGACGGTTCAACTACGTTTAATATTGGACTGACCAGTGCCGAACACACCCGTGACGATGGTCATCGGAATAGTGACCCCTCTCAACTCAATGAGGCCGGGCAAGTCACCGGGTACGCGGAACGCTATGGCGGCAGTAGCGATCTTGGCCGTTCAGCCTGGCTCTACAACGGTTCCACAACGGTCGACATCTCACTGACGGGAGCCGAGCACACTCGCGATGACGGTTATCGATTCAGCAGTACCGCTTGGCTTAACGAAGCTGGTCAGGTCGTGGGGCGATCCCGCCGTTACGACGGCAGCACGAGTAACGGCCAAACCGCCTGGCTGTATGATGGCTCCAGCACCCTGAACATCGGTCTGACCGATCCGGAACATACGAACAGCAACGCCTATCAATTCAGCAATCCCGATCGGCTCAACGAGGCCGGCCTGGTAAGCGGATACTCCAATCGTTACGCCGGCACTACGGACATGGGTCGTACCGCATGGCTGTACGATGGTGCAACCACCCTCAACATCGGCCTTACCGATCTCGAACACACCCGTGACGATGGCTATCAATTCAGCCGAGGGGTCGATCTCAACGAGGCCGGTCAGGTCATCGGGTACTCCGATCGCTTCGAAGGCGGCCCAGAGTCGGGACGCACCGCGTGGCTGTACGACGGGACAACCACGATCAATATCGGTCTCACCGGTTCTGAATACACCCGCGACGACGGACTTCAATACAACTCCGTCGAGTTGATGAATGAAGCCGGACAGGCAAGCGGGTCAGCCGCCCGTTTCGACGGCAGCACGAACCTCGGGGGAGACGCCTGGGTATATGACTCCGAACTGGGCACGGTTCCGCTGCGACTCTCCGTCCGCGACGACGGATTTTCCTCCAGTGGCGTGCGATTTCTCGGAGAAGATGGCCTTACACTGGGAGTCTATGCCCTGTACGACGGCATGAGCTTCGTCGGTTTCCGTCCCTTCTACTGGTCACCCGACGATGGCCTGTGGGATCTTGCCAATTTGGTCGATGGCGGACTAGCGGACAACGGCTGGGCGGACCTCGAGGAGGGATTGATGGCCAACGGCCTGGGCTACATCAGTGGGCAAGGAATTGCCGCCGGCTTGCCGGAGGGCAGCCAATCCGCATTCTTGCTGGTTCCCGTTCCTGAACCATCGTCGTTCGCACTGGCAGCTCTCGGCTTCGTCGGTGTGTTCGGATGGCGTCTGCGTCTTCGTGTAACGCAAGTATCGTTGACGGAATCGCACCGATAACCGGTGATCTGCTTTGAAGAGTCGCACAAGGCCCCGTGCTGTTGATGCTTGCCAGCGGTGGTGCGATTGCTTTCGAATCGTCAACTGATCTTCCGCCAGACATGGCATTTTGGTAATTAGCTGGCCCGATCGGTGCCGGCTTTGCCGTTTGGGGTCCGCTGGATCATCGCTTTGTGTGCGGTTGTTTGGCCGCGCTCGAGTTGATATCCGATCGTTGCGACTACCAACTATTTGCTGTTTTTCCTACGAGTGCCTCCCATGAAACGCATTTTGATTCGGGTCTCAGTTCTGGCCGGAGTCGTCGTGTTGGGCTTCATTACGATTGCCCAAGCACAACGTGCCTTTCGCGCGACTGATGATTCGGACACCGCGAAAGAACATAAGGTTGAATTGACCGAGCAGTCGTTGGAGCCCATCCCTTCGGCCTCCGCGGCAGACACAACAGCGCCCGATCAAGCGAGCAATCCGTTTCGCACACCCACGGTCACCGAATCGACCCTGCCAGTGACGGATACCGTGGCACCGCAAACGCTGACCGAAGTCGAAACCCAGCCGCGGGAAATGCCAAGCGGATACATTACTGCCGCGGAAGTAGACGATTCTTTTCCAACGGCCCAGGAAGCACTCGGAGAAACAGCGCAAGGCCCTCAGGCACCCGTTCGCTTCGCGCAATACACCGAAGAACCGACGCCCACGTTGGCACCTGAGCGTGCCGAACCGGCGCCTGCTGCCGCGGCCGACATTTACCAAGAACCGGCGATGGACGATCTTCCGCCGGGACAGGCCTTCGGCGGCCCGCCCTTGAGCGACTCAATCCAACCGCCCGCAGGTCTCCCCCTTGAGGCAACCGATGCCCTTGCGGTTCCCGTGCAACCGGCGAGCGACAACGCCTTTGAAGTAAACACCCCGGCTGGTTTGGCTCCGCAGGACATGGCTACCACACCACCAGCAGAAGCCACCGCCGGTAACTTCGCCACGCAGGCCGGCGCGAACTTGCCCGTCGGTGCCCCAGCGGCTGCCACGGCCACCGGCGAAGGAACCGGAGTCCCTGGCCCCAACGATCTTGAAGGCCCGCAAGCATCGAGCATCACCATAGAAAAAACCGCGCCGTCGGAAATTCAAGTTGGCAAGCCGGCCACATTCCAAATCGACGTACGAAACAATGGCTCGGCAACGGTCGAACAGGTTGAGGTGCGTGACGAGATTCCCAAGGGCACGCAACTTCTCGGCACATCGCCTCCCGCTCAACGTACTCCGCAAGGCGAACTTGTGTGGTCGCTGGGAGCCATGGAGCCTGGCGCTGAGGTCCATCTTGAAGTGGAATTGCTCCCCTTGGTCGAAGGCGAGATTGGAAGTGTGGCCGTGGTGTTGCTCAGCGCCGCCGCATCGGCACGCACGGTCGCCACGCGGCCAGAGTTGGTTGTCAGCGTCACGGGACCTCAGCAAATCAACATCAACGAATCGACAGTCGTTGTGATCGAGTTGACCAACACAGGAACCGGCGCGGCCACGGGGGTCTATTTGGCGAGCAACTTGCCGCAAGGTCTGGAACATCCCGCTGGGAACTCACTCGAATACGAAATCGGGACCCTCGAACCCGAGCAGACACGGACACTTGAACTAACGCTGACCGCCACGCAGGCAGGCCGCATACGCAGCGTCATTTCCGTACAGGGAGAAGGTCAAGCGCAGGCCGAAGGTGTTTGGGAAACGGAAATTATTGCACCAGCACTCACCGTGGCAATCGAAGGTCCGAAGCACCGCTATCTCGAAAAGAAAGCCACATATAACGTACCCGTCGGTAATCCCGGAACGGCGCCGGCCAAAGATATCGAACTGGTCGCGTATCTTCCCGGGGGAATGAAATTCGTCGAGGCCGACAATTTTGGCGAGTTCGACGAACAAGCTGGCACCATTCACTGGTTGCTGGAAGAACTCCCGCCAGGGGAAATCGGTACGGTTTCGCTAACCGCACTGGCCATCGAACCGGGCAATCAAAGCCTTCGCGTCGAGGGGAACACTTCGGATGGATTGAGCGATGAGAGCTTGCAAGACGTCGTTGTGGAAGGCGTGGCGGCGATCTTGTTCCAATTGGTCGACGTCGAAGATCCGATCGAAGTGAACGGCGAAACCAGTTATGAAATCCGCGTGTTGAATCAAGGTTCCAAGGCCGCGACAAATGTGCGACTGGTTGCGCTGTTGCCACGGCACCTGCAAGCCATCTCGGCGGAAGGCCCCACGCGTCATATCATCGATCAGCCGGCAGACAATCAACGCGTGCTATTCGACCCGCTGCCACAACTTGCCCCCAAGGCCGATGTAACCTATCGCGTCAAGGTACGTGCATTGCAAGCCGGTGATGCCCGTCTCCGTGTGCAACTGCTGACCGACGACATGGAAAGCCCGGTCACCAAGGAAGAGAGCACACGGGTCTACTCCGCCGAATAGCGAGACCTTGCTCCATCCTCCGATTCGTGTGCGGCATATGGTTTCTAGCCTGCCGGCCATCGACTGCCCGCCACGAGCGATGATTCTCGCTCCACAGGCGATCAAATTGCCCGTCGCTTGACGACCAGGGGCGGCCCAACGAAACTGATTCTGATCTTCTGTCCTCTGCGCATTACTCCGGATCAGAGCCTTCCTCGAAACGGCGCGACATGGCGATTCGGTTTATCTGTCCCAAGGGTCATCGACTAAGCGTTCCCGATGAACGGGCCGGTAAGCGTGGGCGATGTTCTCTTTGCAACCAACGGGTGGTTGTTCCCCTGGCCGATGATGTTCCGGCGAATGCTCCCGTTCTAGACAATCAAACCGGCTGGGCTGAGGTTCGATTCGAAGGCAAGCCCGCTCGACAAGCCACCGCTGGAGTGGCAACCCCCATCAAAGAAGAAGGGACATCGACCGATCTTGTCGAGCCCTTGAAACCCGCCAAGTTTGTCGCCCAAGAGAGTTCGCCGCCAGCAGCATCACCTGCGGCGAAAGCTCCTTCACCCCGACCCAAGCCAGTGCCGAAGCCTGCCGTGCGGCAACCCAAAGTGAAGATTTCCTCAGGAGAGAGCAAAGATTCCCCGGACTCCAGCAGCTATCGTCTCGATCGAAACGGCGTGCGGAGGGTTTACCTTTTGGCATCTGCTGAAGCTGCAATGACACTGTTCGTCGCGGTACCTGCGATGAAGCACCTTGGCTCCAGTGGCACGCCTGCATGGGTCTGGATCGTGATCACGTTGGTCGCGATTCAATCGCTCTACATCCTGTGTGTCGTGACACTGCCCGACTGGAGCACCGTGTGGATGGGCTCGCTGATCTTCGGTCTGACATCCGTCATGCATCTGCTCGGGCTGGCGGCGTCTCTGGCGATTACGAAAGAGAGCCTGCCGTTGGGGCTGGCGCCCGCGACCCTGCTCACCAGCGGATGGTGTGCGGCGGTTGCACTCCTCTCAGCCGGCATGGCCTTCGGCTGCCTTCGCATCAGCCGCCCCTGGCGCGCGGAGTATGAATCGCAAAAAGCGAGTCTTCGCGACTAATCGCCCATGCCACGGACAACATGGTTCCGCTCTACAGCGTTCCGAGCTTGGCGAAGTTTAGGCTGACTCCCTGCATTGGCAGAACGCCGTAGATGCCTCGCTGGAACACTAACTCGATCGCTTCATCGATCACCTGAATCGGCATCTTGGGCACGACCACGATGTCGGAATCGTTCAGCCAGATCTCGTCGGCGGGTGTCGGACGCTTGCCGTACAGAGCGCCACGCAGATCGAGCATCGTGGCCATCAGTCGCCAGTCATCGCCACGGCGGAACACGATCACCTGCCGCAGATTGCCACCCACATTCCAACCGCCAGCCAAGGCGATGGCCTGCATCGCGGTTGTGGGGCCTTCAAGGATAAACCGTCCCGGTTCGGCCACTTCACCGAGCACATACACAAATCGAGGCGCTCGTTGGACCAGAATGGGCGTAACTTCCAACCCTTCAACGATTTGTGCATAGCGTTGATCGAGCTCGATTTTCAGTTCTTCGAGCGTCATTCCTTGCGACGGCACCGATCCAATCGCGGGCAGCGCGATCGAGCCTTCAGGCGTCACACGGGCTTGCCGGAATTGGCCACCGTTGAACCCCTGCCGGCTGTCCACGGTGGCAAGAATGTCGAGCAGCTTCGTATTCACCTTGAGTGGAATGACCGTAATCGCGGGGTCGGGATAGAATCTTGTATATTTCTCCTCGATCTCCTCGCGAAGCTGAATCACGTTCCTGCGCGTCGCGCGAACCTGTCCAAGCAGTCGCAATGTAAGCGAGCCGTCGGGCTGCACGACCAAGTCGCGATTCAGCGAAGGGTCGGTGAACGACTCGACGCGGACTTCATCGCCAACGTTTAATTCGTAGGGCTTGGCTGTTTCGATGCGCGTGTTGCGGAACACCACTTCCAGAAGATCGTCGACCCGCAGACGATACTCGCCCACATGTTGCGTCCGGAAATGGCCCACGTATTCACCTTGGGCGTACGACTGCCAGAACATCGAACGGGCCTGTTGCCAATTCAACTCACCGCAGCCACCGGTCGTCGATCCATCGATTCCCCACACGCAATAGGGCGCCGCGGGCCCCAAAGCCTGGCAAGGCTGCAACTGTGGATCGTAGATGATCGTCGCACGTGGGGTCGCCGGCGGCGCTTCGGAGATTTCCGGCGAAGGTGGGGCCGCCACGGCGCGCGAATGAACTTCGACATCGCCGGGAGATACCAATACCACCGTGCTGCCCAAGGCAGTCACCGCGGTGACGATCACAATCAACATCCATCGTGTCATGGCGCGTCGCATGGATTAGAGGTTCGGGGTTGAACGACGTTACTTGCGTTGTTTCAGGGGCCACCGCGACCACCAACTCGAATCGGCTTCAGGGGCCTGTTGTGCATTCGTCGGTGTCGGCGGTGCGTTCTGCTGGGCATGGTGAACTCCCGCCGGAACGCGAGCCAAGTTTTCGCGACCCGAGGAGCGTGCCAACGCTTCCGGCGGAACCCATTGGACTGGCGACGTGGACGGTGCATTGCCCGCTGCACCCTGGGCGCGCCGTGACTGCGCGAGTTGGACCGCGCTGACGTGCTCTTCGCGGGCCAACTGTGCCAGATCGTGCTCACCCATGCGGGCATGCACCACCGACAAGTTATGCCAAGTCGCGGGCAGGGGCGAGACGCGGAGGCTGTGCAACAGTAATTCTCGGGCCGCCTCGAGACGACCATATCGGGCCATCAGCACACCCATTTCATTGGCCGCAAGTGCATTCTGCGGAACAGCCAACAGCGCCGCCTGATGAAACACGACCGCTTTCGATTCGGCTGCTTGAAGTGCGGCATTGCGTTGTTCGCCAAGCACGGTGTACAGCTTGCCGAGCCCATAGAGGGCCATCGAACCGGCGACTTCGTTTCCAATTGACTGGGCGAGTTTCTGCTGAGCGAAAGTGTAATATTGCTGTCGCGCTTCGAGCGAACTGATTGACAGATCGTCTCTATCTTTCAGTACCGGAGTGCTATGGCCACTAACGAGCATCGGGACGTCGATTTCGGCTTCCAAGTGGTCGCCCCGCGGCACAAATTCGTCGGCCTCTTCGAGAGCCAGCAGTCCGGCAGCCAACGCCTGGCCGTAGGATTGCGTTCCGTGGTGAACGTCCAAGGCTTCGGAGAGCATGCGAAGTGAGCGAATGAATTCCGTTCGTGCGGTGAAATAGGCTCGCTTTCCAGCCAGTTCAAATCCCCGTTGTGAGTGGATATCGGCGTTGTTCGCAACAATTTCAAGCTCGGGACCGCGCGGCCGACGCGATCCATCGAGTCGTGGCTGTGTTGAAGGGACCGTCTCTTCTTTGACCACCGCTGCCACGTCCGGCAACGGTGACACAAGTGGAACATCGTCGCGGGCGATCGGGGCTACGCTCTCCCTCGACGGAAGTGGTACCGTTGGCGGTTCGCGATACGCATCATTTCCTTCGTTCGCCCGTGGCACGTTTGGGGCGGCAGCCGCTTGGCTGGTTGTCGGATCTTCGCGTTGTTGCTCAAAACCATGGGGACCTGGCAACGACGCATCGCGGGCGAGCCACGGTGCCCGCCCTCGTATCTCGGGAATCGACGCAAGCGAAAGCGAATTTGACGGACGTTGGCTTGATCCGCTGGATTGAGCGTCTGCTTGACCGTCGAAACTCAACTCAGGGTCAACCCAATTGTCGTGCCGTGGCCGATTGATGTTGGGAATTGGAGCGTGAACTTGATCGCCGGCGCCGTCTTCCCAAATTGAATCGCTATCCGAGACCGACTCGCCCAAGATGATCTGTCCCCAAACGTCTTCGACTGTCGCGAGTGCCGCCGCGACGTCGGAATCAGTCGCGGTGTCTTCAGCCGGAGACTCGACACGGGCATAGGCATGCGGTCCCGGCAGAATCGGGGCCTCATCGAACAACTGAGAGTCGACGGGCATGGTCGAAATGGCGGGTCGAGCGGCCGGCGGCGGTCCGAACATCGCTAGACGTTGTCCCGTCGGAGCTGCGACAAGCGGTTCGATTGCTTGGCAGTGCACAATTGCCAGGGGCTCGTGCGCTTCGCATTGCGGCACGGAGTCGATGCCGTGGGGTGAGCTTCCCCCAACGACAAGCAACACCAACCAAGGTGCAACAGCGGTAGTCCAACGCGCGGTAATCGAACGATTCATCTTCCGTGATCCATACAACCGCGACATGTGACAGTGACGCAAGCCAATCCATGGCGGCGCTCACTCTCACCAATCGTCGTACCGTTGTATCGGCGCTGAGGGAAAACGGGGTATGGCTGGTCATAACATGCATGGGGGCTATCGGATATCCGATACAAGCCGCATGCGACGTCGAGGCACTGCGCCAGCGGTTGCCGATTCACGAAAACCGCTGCGACCCGTGCGTCTTAACAGTCCGTTGAAGAACTGCTTCGATCACGAGACCG
>CAZNXE010000250.1:2258-8721 GCA_964576465.1 uncultured Planctomycetaceae bacterium | reverse complement strand
CGTTGGCTCCCAACCCTTTCTTCAACCTACCGGCTTCAGCCGGTAGTAGTTCAGTTCACTTTGACGTTCCCTGGAATCCCAGCCGGATGGAACAGCGGAACGGGCGAATTGATCGAAAGCTGCAACCGGCGGAAGAAGTGTTTTGCCACTACTTCTACTACAAGCAACGTCCCGAGGATCGAGTCCTCAAAAAACTGGTTGAGAAGACCAAGACGATTCGTGCAGAGTTGGGCAGTTTATCGCAAGTGATTGACGCCCGACTCGACAAGAAGATGGCGGGCGGAATTCGTCGTCAAAACATCGACAGCCTTGAACGTGACATTGATGAAACCAATATCGATGCGGATGAACGCCAGTTGATGGAAGACGAGTTGGACGCCAGCCGTGAACGTCAGGACGATCTGCGAGCCCAGATTGACCGGCTACGTAACATTCTTGATTCATCACGCAAGAGCATCGGGCTTAACGAAGAACTTTTTCGCATGGCGATTTCTTCTTCTCTGAACATCCTGGGTGCCGAGTCGCTATCGCCGGTTTCCGGAAAAGATCAACCAAAAGGTCCGCAGCGCTGCACCTTCCCTGCGTTGGATGAGCGTGAGGCCGATTGGGCGGACACGATAGACACGCTGCGCGCACCTCGACAGCGAGGTCAGAAGCCGTGGGAATGGCGGAGTGAGTCACCGATTCGACCGGTCGTCTTTGAAGACCCCGGGACGATGAGCGACGAAGTTGTTCATTTACACCTGGAACATCGGGTCGTGCAACGCCTTCTCGGTCGATTCATTTCTCAGGGTTTCGTCTTTGACGATCTTTCGCGAGCGTGTCTGGCTCAGACGAAAGACGCAATCCCCCGCGTTATCCTGTTAGGGAGATTGGCGCTCTATGGCCCCGGTGCTGCGAGACTGCACGAAGAAGTCATCACGGTAACGGCCCGCTGGCGAGATCCCCAAGACCGCTCCGTACCGTTGTCGCCCTATGCCCGTGACGCAGAAGCCAAAACGCTTACCTTGCTTGACGAGGCATTCCAGAAATCGATGGGACGGGAGATCGAGAGCGAGGTCAGCCAGCGTCTGCAAGATGCATCCGCTCAAGACGTCAGCGAGTTGCTCGACCATTTGCAGCATCGTGGCGAAGAGTTCGCAGCCGATGCCATGAAAAAGCTTTCCGAACGCGCGGAGTTAGAGGCCCTAGCAATGGTTGACATTCTGGAGCGACAGAAGAAGCACATTACCAGCACGCGCAAGGCTGCTGAGAAGAAGGAGTGGGGGCAACTTCGCCTTCGTTTTGATGGTGACGAACTTGAACTCGAAGAGGAAAAACGTCAATTCGATTCCAACAAGCGTTACTGGACGAAGCGACTCGAAATGCTGAAGGGAGAACTCAAGACCGAACCGAACCGAATTCGCGAGCTGTACACAGTCAAAGCCACACGGATCGAACCGATCGGACTGGTTTATCTCTGGCCGGTGACGGGGTAATCAATGGCAAAGTCATTTGAAGAACGAAATCACCAGGAATGGCTCGGTTACATCCAGCCGGTTGGTCTTGTTGTCTCGACACCAGCGCTGCTGGCTGCTCAATGTCATGTCAACAAGAACATCGTGCCCGAGCACCAGCGATTCTGTGAAGTTCTCTCAAAAGACAATGACGATTCCAATGCGTCTGTTCAAAGCACTCGCGACTTCGTAACGAAGGTCTTTGGCTGGCGGGATTCTGATCTGCGAAATGTCCCGATCGATGCGCTGCCGAAAGAATTCGACGGTTTGGAAGTCGTCCTGCCTGAATACAACGAGACGCTTCGGCCAACATACGTTGTGCCTGCGGCGGATGAAGACGGCAAACCCTGGATGATGCTCGTCAAAGACTCGACGCCCGGCCATTCGCTCGACGAAGTTGAGGAGACCGACAATCGTCGTTGGCTGGCATCGCCTCACGCCAAGTTCGAACGATTGCTCAGAGAGACGGAAGTCCCCATCGGCCTCATCTCAAACGGGATGATCATCCGACTCGTCTATCCGACTCGTCTATGCGCCTCGCGGTGAAACCAGTGGCTACATAACGTTCGATGTCCAGCAGATGGCAACGGTTGCAGGACGTCCGATCTTTGCCGCCATGCACATGTTGCTCTGCGAGGAGCGGCTATTCAGTCTCGAAAAGCAGCAGTTGCTGCCCGCAATTCTCGCCAGTAGCCGAAAATACCAGAGTGCCGTCTCCACAAAGCTGGCCGAACAGGTCATGGCGGCTTTGTTCGAGTTGCTTCGCGGATTCCAGACCGCAAACGATGACCGCAACGGTGAGTTGTTGAAGCAGATCCTCATCGACGATCCACAGCACGTTTACCACGGTTTGCTCAACGTGCTCATGCGGATGGTATTCGTGCTGTACGCCGAAGACCGAGGGCTGCTCTCAACCGATTCGGTTTACACGAATCACTACTCAATCTCGGGACTGTTCGAGCGACTACGAGCTGATGCGGGGCGTTTCCCCGACACGATGGACCAGCGCTATGGTGCCTGGGCACAACTGCTCACGTTGTTTCGTATCGTGTATGAAGGCGGGCAACATCGAGAGTTCAGAATCCCGCCCCGCAAGGGCTACTTATTTGATCCTGACCGCTACCCGTTTCTTGAGGGACGAAATGAAGCGAGCCGGTCGCAGGCTCCCATTCCCCGGATTCCCGATGGTGTCATCTACCGAGTCCTTGAGGACTTGCTGATTCTGGACGGTGAACGTCTCAGCTATCGCACACTGGACGTCGAGCAAATCGGCAGCGTCTATGAGGCGATTATGGGGTTCGAGCTGGAAGTTGCCCAAGGGCGTTCGATTGCGATCAAAGCCACGAAATCGCACGGGGCACCAGCGACCATCAACCTGGAAGCCTTGTTGGACTCCAAGCCGGCGGACCGGGCAAAACAGTTGAAGGAATGGACCGACCAGAAGCTCGGCACCGCAGACGCGAAAGCGATGAAAGCAGCCGCTTCGGTGGATGAACTTCTGGCGGCTTTCGGAAAAAAGGTCGCCGCGCATGTGACACCAAACATCGTGCCCGCGGGAGCGATGGTCTTTCAGCCATCGGACGAACGACGGCGCAGCGGTTCGCACTACACACCTCGCTCACTGACCGAGCCAATTGTTCGCACAACGTTGGAGCCGATTCTGAAACAGTTGGCTGATCCCGAGGCCGACTTGCCGACCGTGTACGAGCCGTCTCGTGAAGACAAACGACGTTACACCCAGGGCGAGTTGGCAGCCCGTATCCGCCTCTCGGAGAAAGCCGTTGAAGCTGCGAAGGAGGCTCGCGAAATCGGCACTCCGCATCCGTCGCAACTCCTCGACCTGAAAATCTGCGATCCGGCGATGGGCAGCGGTGCGTTTTTGGTCGAGGTCTGCCGTCAACTGGGCGATGAATTGATCAAATCGTGGTACGCCCATGATGCCGTGCCAACCGACATTCCTCCCGACGAAGACGAAGTGCTTTACGCCCGGCGTCTGATCGCGCAGCGATGTCTCTACGGCGTCGACAAGAACGACATGGCGGTCGATCTGGCCAAGCTGTCGCTGTGGCTGGTGACGCTCGCCAAAGATCATGCCTTCACGTTCCTCGACCATTCGCTTCGTCACGGCGATTCGCTGGTCGGCCTCACCCGCCGCCAGATTATCGGCTTCCACTGGGAACCGAAGAAGCAGAAGCAATTTGGTGAAGACCTGATTCAGAAGCGGCTAGACCGAGCCACCGAAGCCCGCGCCAAGATTCTCAACGCCCGCGAAGATGTGCCGTACCGCGATCAGGAACAGCGGCTGGCCGTGGCCGACGAGGCCCTGAACGTCGTCCGCATGACCGGCGATGCCTGCGTGAGTGCATTCTTTGCCGGATCAAAGAAGAAGGAGCGCGAAGCCCGCTGCGAGGAACTTTTTGCGAGCGTCTCCGACTGGTACGCCAGCGGTCACGATGTCAACAAACGCGGACCGATCGCCACGGCCGCCGCGGAGTTGCAATGCGGTGAGCATCCAGTCCCAGCGTTCCATTGGGCGATCGAGTTCCCCGAAGTTTTCAGTCGATCGAATGGAGGGTTCGATGCGTTTATCGGCAATCCGCCTTTCATCGGGGGCAAGAAGATCTCGGGGGCTCTCGGAAAGGTCTTTGCAAACTGGCTGAAGCAGTTACACGTCGAATCGAGCGGAAACGCAGACATCGTTTCTCACTTTTATCGCCGCGCATTCTCCTTGCTTCGGTCAACCGGAGCCTTCTCGCTGATTGCTACAAACACTATTGCTCAGGGGGACACCCGCCGCACGGGTCTCCGTTGGATTGGGCTGAACGGCGGTGACATCTTTGCCGCTCGTCAGCGAGTGCGTTGGCCCGGAGTGGCCGCCGTTATCGTTAGCGTGGTGAGTGTACTACGAGGCCAATTCAATGGGCCACGAGTTCTCAACAGCCGGACTGTCGAAAAGATTACAGCCTTTCTGGTGCATACGGGTGGGCACGAAGATCCGAGTGTGTTGGATGCGAATGCGGACATAAGTTACATCGGCTGCGACATCAAAGGACAAGGGTTTTTATTCGATGACGATGATGCGGACGCAACTTCCATCGAGGAAATGAATCGAGTTTTGGCCAATGATTCTCGTTCGGCGGAATTGGTCATTCCGTATATGAGTGGTGAAGACATCAACGAAGACGCGCGTCACGCCCACACGCGATGGGTGATTGCCTTCGATGAAATGTCGGAAGACGATGCAAGATCGTATCCAGAGCTATTCGACATCGTCGAAAGAAAGGTCAAATCAGAACGGGCAACCAAGGCGAAAGAACTGCGAGAGTGGCCATTTTGGATTTTTTGGCGACGTCGCCAAGAGATGCGGACTGCGGTACGCCACCTTGAAAGAATGATCGTCCTGTCTCGTGTAGGCAACCATTTAGCGTTCACATTCTTGAGTCCCACAGTCATTGTTTCCGAGGCTGTCGTTGTCTTCGCTTCCGATTCACACGAGTTGTTTGGTGTACTTCAATCCCGTGTTCACGACATTTGGACGAGGTTATTCGCTTCGTCGCTAAAGGATGATGTGAGATATACCCCAACTGACTGCTTCGACCCGTTTCCACGTCCACTTTCGGGAGAGCAAGGTATCGCGATTTCGACAGCGGCTGAATCGTATTGGCGAACACGAGCGAGGATTATGGAGGACAGCGGGCTTGGCCTGACGAAGACCTACAACCGCTTCCACGATCCGCACGAGAAGTCGTCGGAGATCGTACAGCTTCGCGACCTTCACGCGGCGATGGATCGAGTGGTGCTGGAGGCTTACGGCTGGGACGACCTCGCCCAAACCGCCCGCTGCGAGTTCCTGCTCGACTACGAGGAAGAAGACGACGAAAACGAGAGCGGCCCCTCTTCAGGTTCAGGCCGGAAGTCCAAAAAGAAAAAGCCCTGGCGTCTCCGCTGGCCCGACGAGTTCCGCGACGAAGTCCTCGCCCGCCTGCTCGAACTCAACGAACAACGCCACCAGGAAGAACTCCTCGCAGGCAAGCTCGCTGACAAAGAAAAGAAAAACTACAAACCGAAGACCAAACTCGCTACAAAGAAAGCGCAAACTGACAATCCGCAAACGGAACTGTTCTGACACCTGCAACCAAAAACACAGAAATCGATGGAGCTGCTCGAACGCTGCATCTCCGAAAAGGACACTGATGCCCTCAACTACTGGAATTCGTCTGACGCGGAGGTGCATGCTCGCGATTGCGGGACTTGGACGATGGCGCTTGACATCGGCATGCGTTTCAGGCTGCTATTCTGCGGGGGCGTCCTGATGGCCAAACGAAAAAAGAAACCAGTAACCGACCTCGCCTCTGGCAAGGTATCGCAAATCAGCGACTCTGCGTTGTTGGGTGATATTCGCCATCTGATTGAAGAGGCTCGGCAGCAGACGGCGCGGGCTGTCAATTCGGCGTTGGTTGGCATGTACTGGCATATCGGGCGGCGAATTCGAGTGGACGTGTTGAAAAATGACCGTGCCGCGTACGGGAAGGAAATTGTGTCGGCGCTGTCTGCACAATTGACGGAGGAGTTCGGACGAGGATTCGGACGGCGAAATCTCTTTCGAATGATCCAGTTTACCGAGTATTTTGAGGATTCTGAAATTGTGTCGGCGCTGTCGGCACAATTGAGCTGGAGTCATTTCGTCGAGATTCTTTCCGTTGACGATAGCTTGAAACGCGACTTTTACGCGGAAATGTGTCGAGTCGAACGCTGGAGCGTTCGCACTCTGCGCCACAAGATCGGACACTTGCTGTTCGAGCGGACGGCGGTCAGCAAGAAATCGGCGGACCTGATCGAACAGGATATTTCCACGCTCCGCGACGAAGACCGTTTGACGCCCGACATGGTGTTTCGCGATCCGTATTTTCTGGACTTTCTGGGGCTCAGTGGCCACCACGTCGAAAAGGATATCGAGGATGCCATTC
>CAZNXE010000250.1:0-2248 GCA_964576465.1 uncultured Planctomycetaceae bacterium | reverse complement strand
AATTGCAAGCGTTCATTCTGGAACTCGGCAGCGACTTTGCCTTCGTCGCCAGACAGAAACGCATCACGATCGACAACGAGGATTACTACCTCGACCTGTTGTTCTACCATCGTCGGCTGCGGTGTCTGGTCGCCATCGACCTGAAGCTGGGCAAGTTCCAGGCGGGGGATAAGGGGCAAATGGAACTCTACCTGCGTTGGCTGGAAAAGCACGACGTCCAGCCAGGCGAAGAGCCGCCGCTCGGCTTGATTCTATGTGCCGACAAATCGACCGAACACGTCGAGCTACTTCGACTCGAAGAGAGCGGTACTCGCGTTGCACAGTACCTGACCGAGTTGCCGCCCAGAGAATTGTTGGAACAGAAACTTCACGAGTCAATTCAACTCGCCCGTGAACAACTGGCCCGCGCCGACGGACTTCGGCTCACGGATGACGCCACACCGAAGGAGACAGGTGACCAATGAACGAGCCACCGACCACCACAGATTCTGCCCAAATTCGGAGTCGACTCGTCGATTCGCTGCGACTGGACCTGGTTGGCCCAAGCCCTGAGTGTGGCAATGAAGAAGAGATTCTTAATCAGTCACCCTCACGGTGGTACCTGACAGGGTTCCTCGTGCCAACCGGGGCTGGCGAGCCACAGAAGACGGATGCCGACGGCGACGACGAATTGGAAGAGGCCGGAGAAACCGGCGGAACGGATGACGCCAACGAACCGGAGAAACCAGCGGCACGCCGGGCGTACATGCCGTCGTCAGTCGGCGCAAGCCTGCTGGTTGACGCACAAGCGACCAAAATCGATTTGATCGTGCGTTGGGGTGACTACTTCTTTCAGGAACCGGACCCGGACGATCCCAAGTATCTGTGGAAACGATCGCCACGCGAAGAACGTCTGACTGTCGAGTTGCCGAAGAGAGACTTTTATCGAGACGACATCGCGGTTCCAAACAGCCGTGGACTGTTTATCGCCGTGTCGATGCGAACCATCATGGGCAAAGCCAAAGAAGGTGGCATTCCCAAGGGCACCCGAAGCGTATCGCTGTTCCTCGTGAATCGACGACAGCCTGCTCCAGACGATACCCGTGACGAAGCATTTGCGTTTCAGGTCGGCCTGGAAATCACATCCGATAAGCCATTCTTTCCACGGCCTGATTTACGCAGCCTTGAAAGCGATGATTGGGATGTTCGTGTCGCAGACTTGCAATACCGAGACTCCTATGAATTCGCCGTTGGACACAGCATCGCAACCGAGGCAGTGGTCAACGACGGTCAATGTTCGCTGGTCAAAACAAGTTGGATACCCGAGGCGGAAGTCGAGCGAGTCGCTCCATCGCAGCTCGACAGCGTCGAACTGCACATGGGGGCGCTGTCGCTCTTGTCCGATGGTGACGATGCGAAACAGAAGTTGATTCCGTTCGTTGAGCAATATCGCGTTTGGATTGAACAGCAACGCGCCAGTGTGCCAACATCGCCCGAGCGACGAAAAGTGATCGCCACGGAGTTGCTACACAGAGCCGATGTTGCTGCAAACCGCATTCAGCAAGGGATTGAACTGCTATCCGACCCAGTCGTCCTGGATGCGTTTCGGATCGCCAACCGGGCGATGCAATCCCAGGCAGTCAAACGGATGGGAATTCCCGATCCGCAGTGGCGACCGTTTCAGCTCGCGTTCGTGCTGATGAACTTACAGGGTATCGTCCAGCCTACGCACGATGATCGTGATGTCGTCGATCTGCTGTTCTTTCCGACTGGCGGTGGTAAGACCGAGGCCTATTTGGGGTTGGCGGCATTTACTCTTGTCCTTCGGCGATTGCGAAATCCTGGTATCGAATCGGCTGGACTAACAGTGTTGATGCGGTACACGCTACGGCTATTGACTCTGGACCAGCTTAGTCGAGCTGCTGCGCTGATCTGCGCTCTCGAACTTGAACGCCAGAAAGACGCCGAGAAACTAGGCGACTGGCCGTTCGAAATCGCATTGTGGGTTGGACGTGCAGCGACACCCAATTACATGGGCAGCAAAGGTGACAAACAACGCGATACGGCTCGCGGCAAGACAATAGCTTTCAAGAACGACGACCGTAAACCGTCACCAATCCCGCTGGAAGAATGTCCCTGGTGCGGCACCAAGTTCAAATCTGCGTCATTCTCGCTGGTTCCAAACCCGGACTACCCGACTGATTTGAGGATCAACTGCATCAACCGGGACTGTGATTTCAGTCGCGGCAACCCGCTACCAATCGTTGCG
>CAZNXE010000249.1:0-8733 GCA_964576465.1 uncultured Planctomycetaceae bacterium | reverse complement strand
TCTGGCCAGTGCTGAGTGGCGAAGGTGATTTCGAGCGAGAATCGCCCTTCTATTGGGTTCAGACGGACAACGTCACTGCCACACGCGATGGAGATTGGAAACTGCATGTGGGACATCGTCGCCGTCAGTTTAAGGAGCCCGAGCTATACGATCTTCGCACGGATCCCGGCGAGCAGAACAATGTCGCGACGGCGCATCCTGAAATCGTCGTTCGGCTTCGCGAACAAATCGATGTCTTTCAGAAGGACATTCCCAAGGCCTGGAGCTTGGTGTATCCGGTGCGCGAACCGAAGAAACGGCCCAGCGGCGTACGTCGCGAATAACGTTCGCTTCTATTCCGGAAGCTGTTGCCCCCGGGTTTCTGGTGCAGCTAAGAGCAGCGCTGCGCCCAGGATGAATAGCAGGCTGAGCAGCGAGGCGGCATCGGCGACCGAATAGCCTTGGTCTATTTGCAGCCAGCCAACGATCACCAAGATTGGCGCGGCCAGGATGCGGCCAAAGTTGAAGCAGAATCCGGCTCCCGTCCCGCGCAGCTTCGTGGGAAACAGCTCTGGAAAATAGACGGCGTAGCCGGCATGCATGCCCAACGTGAGGAATCCAAACACGGGCAACACACCGATCAGGACGATCGTCGAACCTTCTGTCAGGGACTGAAATAAGAGCAACGCGCTTACGATGCCACCGATGTGAAAAAACAGGAAGGCTCCCCGACGGCCAATCGCCTCACAGATTGGTCCGAACGAAACCAGCCCAATTCCGCCACCGGTGGTGACCAGGAACATACCGAGCATCTCCCAGTTCTTCAGCGACGAGGAGTTTGCTTCCAAGGACTGTTGCATTTCACCCGACGTAACACCAGCCGGCAATTGTGCAACAAGTTCGGCGCGGCGCGCATCACGCATGAGGTTCTTTCCGTACACGTGTACACCCCAAAAGGTTGCCAGCCCAATGGTCGCCAAGCCCACGCCGACGAGCATATGACGAAGTTCTGGCGGTCGAAACAGCGCGCTGATCCGGCCCATTTCAGCATCGGTCGATCGTGCACTCTTGGCTTGAGCAGCTTGCCAGCTTTCTGGTTCCCGCAGGCTGCGGCGTATCCAGAAGATCAACAGCGCCGGAAGCACCCCGATGGCGAAGCCCCATCGCCAGCCAACATTGGGATTGCCAACAATGAACACTCCTGCCGCAATCGCCAAGTAGGTTCCCAAGACGCTCGAACCATGAAAAATCGCCAGCGACCACGCCCTGGCTCGCTGCGGAAACACCTCGGCGACCATGGCGCTTGCCACGGCCCATTCACCGCCGACACCGATGGCGACCAGAAACCGCAAGGCTGCCATCTGCCACCACGTGTTGGCCAACGCCGAAAGGCAGGTGAACGCCGAGTACATGAGAATGGTGTAGCTGAGCGTGCGAACACGACCGATGCGGTCGCTCAAAACACCAAAAAATACGCCGCCCAACGCGCCGCCGACTAAGAATGCCGCAAAAATGACCTTGTTGTAGAAGTCAATCTGTTCAGCGGCAGTTCCCTCGGGAACGAGTTCCGGCATGGCCTCGGTCATGCACGCCACGAAGATCTGGCCTTCGTAGACATCGAAGATCCAGCCCAACGAGGCGATGACGAGTACGAGCCACTGATAACCGGTGACGTCGGCGTACCACGGGGATGGGCGGTCTGATAAAGAATGATCGTTCGGCATCAGGCTTTGTCTCAACTCTTGTCCGTTGAATCCCACGCCGCGCCGAACAGTTCGTGTCCCATGTCGGTGTAGGGGCTGCGGAAACTCTCCCGCCACACGTCCATTCCCGCAGTCGCACAATGCGCTCCATCTTGTGCGGCGACGGCAATCTGTCGGGAGTTACGCATTGCGGCGGCGATGATGCGAGTGGGATATCCGTGCATTTGCAGCATCATGAAGATTTCGCCAATCAAGGCCTCAGCATTATCACCATGGCTCTCCTTCCAGCCCACAAACGGGCTCACATAGGTCGCACCGCAACGTGCCGCGTGCCATGCCTGGGCGACATGAAACACCAGCGTGGCGTTCGTCGAGATGCCTTCTCGTGTTAGTTCGCGAATGGCCTGAAAGCCCGCTTCGCTAGCTCCGACTTTGATTACAAAATTGGGCGAGCGACTGGCCAACGTTCGTCCGGCTTCGACGATTTCATTCACGTCGGTAAGCCGGGGGTTCACTTCGACACTAACAGGCTTGTCGGTTCCGGCGAAGAGTTCGGCAATCTCGTCAATCACTCGATCGAGCGGCTGGCCAGAAGCCTGGATATGCCTCGGGTTCGTGGTCAGGCCATCAATGTCCCAGTGCTCAAGTGCGTACCGAATCTCGTCCGTCTTCGCACTGTCCAGATACATATCCATCGCCAAGACCTCACCTCAAACGAATGAATCATGCGCGGGTTGTCCGCGCTCGTGCCCGACATTGTGCCTTGGGGACGTTGCGAAGTCGAATCGATTCTGACACGATGGTCACGTTTGCGAGTTTTTGCGGGAGTGACGCGGTGGAAGATGTTCGCTTTGGATTGATTGGATACGGCGCATGGGGCAGTCATCACGCTCAAGCGATCGAAGCGACCGAGGGCGCAAGGCTCGTGGCCGTATCCGCGCGAAGCGACGCGTCGCGTGAAGCGGCGAAGACCGCCCACCCTGGGTGCCACGTGCATGCCGATTTTCGCGAATTGGTCGTGCGGGATGATATCGATGTTGTGGATATTGTCCTCCCGAGCGATCTGCATACCGAAGCAGCAATGGCCGCGCTCGAAGCCGGCAAGCATCTGCTGCTTGAAAAGCCGATGGCCCTTACGGTGTCGGACTGCGATCGCCTAGTTGAGTTGGCCGGCATGAGAAAGCGGCTCTTGGCTGTCGGACACGAACTGCGGCTCTCTTCGCTGTGGAGCAAAGTCAAGGAACTGGTCGACGACGGTGCGATTGGTGATCCGAAGTATGCGTTGATCGAACTATTCCGAAATCCGTACCGTCAAGGTTCGCAAAACTGGCGCTACGATGTGCGACGAGTTGGCAGTTGGGTGCTTGAGGAACCGATTCACTTCTTCGATCTTGCTCGTTGGTACTTAGCCACGCTGGGCGATCCGGTGTCGGTCTACGCGCGTGGTAGTTCGTTGCAAAGCGGTCGCCCTGAGTTGCTCGACAACTTTACCGCAACAGTACGTTTCCCCGGCGATGCGTACGCGGTCGTCACGCAAACACTCGGTGGATTCGAGCATCATCAAACAGTCAAACTCACCGGCACCAAGGGAGCCTTGTGGGCCAGTTGGAGTGGTGCCAAGGATCGGACGCTTCATCCAAGATTCTGGCTCAAGCACTTCGATGGTCAGTCGGTCCAGGAGATTGCCATCGATCGAATCACGGGCGAAGTCTTTGAGCTAGAGGACCAGATCGCAATGATCGTTTCCGCGGTGCGTGGCAAGGGATCACTCGCGGCAACCGGCTTCGACGGACGTTGGTCGGTCGCGATGTGTCTGGCGGCTGAAGAGTCCATTCAATCGGGAACATCTGTCGCGCTTTGAGCACCAAACCATGAGCGAAACCTGGCCAGCGTATCTTCGAGTTTCCCGACAAGAGTTGGGCGCCGACCAAGCGGTCATCGTTCAAGAAGTTGGTGACGCAGAAAACGTGGCTCAAGATATGGCCGCGACGATGCTGACGACGATCAAAGAAACACTCAAGCAGCGTCAACGCGCGGTGCTCATTGTGCCCGTCGGTCCCGTGGATCAATACCCATTGCTTGCCGAGGCGATCAATCAACAACAGATTTCGCTTCGTGACGTAACGTTCATTGCAATGGATGAGTATCTCACGGATGACGACCGCTGGATTGACGAAGGCCACCCGCTCAGTTTCCGTGGCTACCTGAACCGGTTGTTCTACAATCGGCTAGATGCTTCACTGGCACCGGAGCCAGAGAATCGCATCGTGCCGGACCCAAGGGACCCGTCAAAACTCACGTGCTGGATTGAAGAGAACGGAGGCGTTGATGCCTGCTTTGGAGGCATTGGAATCAACGGGCACATGGCCTTCAATGAGCCGCCAGAAGCTGACGATGTGTGTACGGTGGAGGAGTTTGCTGCTCGCCCGACGCGAGTTCTATCCCTTTCATGCGAGACGCGAACGATCAATTCGGTGACCGTCGGTGGTGAGATCGCTGTCGTGCCCCGTCGTGCCGTAACGATCGGGATGCGAGAGATTCTCGGCGCTCGAGCGCTGCGGTTTTATTGCAACCGTCCGTGGCAATCGTGCGTGGTCCGTCGCGCGCTTCACGGGCCATTGTCAACTGCGTGTCCCGCATCGCTGCTGCGTACTCACAACGATGCCGTGTTGACGGTTACCAGCTACGTGGCACAAGAACCCGAGATATGCCTGCGTTGAGGTCGCGGCACCACAGGCAAGACGATCTGATTATTCTGGTCGTGAAAACGATGTTCGTATTTTTCGCGGCCCAACGATAGGAATGGCTCTTCATGCCGAAACTGAGCTTTGCAGGTGAACGCGTGCTGGCTGTCGTCGCACATCCCGACGATGCCGAGTTGCTCTGCGCCGGCACGTTGGCTCGGGCGCTCGGCGATGGTGCCGCGGTTGGCGTGGTTGTCATGTGTCGCGGCGATAAGGGGCAGCCATCTGAAAAGGTTCAAAATCTCTCAGCAGTGCGTCGCCGCGAAGCGGAGGCGGCGGCAACACTGTTGGGAGCCTCCTTGTTTTGGATTGGGTTCGACGACGGCACGTTAACTGATGGTCAATCCGAGCGACGGAAGGTGGTCGAGATTTACCGTGAGTTTGATGTCACATTGGTTCTTGCGCATTGTCCACGCGACTACCACCCAGATCACCGTGCGGCGTCAGCCATCGCGGAAGTCGCCACTTGGTTTGCCGCGTCGCCGGGCCAGGAGTCCAACGGTTCGCTGCTCACGAAACCCCCAGCTTTATGGTGGATGGACACGGTGAATATGGCCGATTTCAAGCCAGGATTCTTCGTCGACATTACCGATCATTTCGAGATAAAAAGCCGTATGTTGGCTTGTCATAACAGCCAACTAGCGCGAGCAGACGATCTGAATTTCGCGTCACTGACCGAACTGTTGGATCGACAAGCCACCACCCGTGGCGCTCAAGCCGGCGTGCATGCCGCCGAAGCATTTCAGATCTGTCGAGAATTCAAGCGTGCTCGGGCGTGGTGAGTATTTGCCTTACTCGCATTCCTTGAAGTCGAGCGATGCGGAATTGATGCAGTACCGCAAACCCGTTGGCTTCGGACCGTCGTCGAAGAGGTGTCCCAAATGGGCATCGCAGCGCCCGCACAGCACTTCAACGCGCTGCATGCCGTGACTCTTGTCTGCCTGCGTTTCAATGTGTTGGGCACTCGCCGGAGCTGTGAAACTTGGCCAGCCCGACCCGGAATCGAACTTGTCCTTCGAGTTGAACACCTCTTGGCCGCAACAAACGCAGAAATATGTTCCAGACCGCTTATTGTCGTTGAATTCGCCCGTGAACGCCGCCTCAGTTCCCTTGCGACGGGCGATCTCATACTGTTCCGGAGTCAGTTCGCCGTGCCATTGCTCATCTGTCTTCGTGATTTTCTCAGTCATCTGCCTGTACTCCCTCGTCAATCAGCACTTTTCCGTACACAATCAAACGAACCTAGCACGTCGACAATTCCCTGAACAGAAGAGCGGCAGCCGGCAACGAAATTTTCGGCTGTTCAGAAGCCCTTCGGCGGCTGGTCCGCTTGCCAAGCCTTGGTGATCGACCCCGGATTTTCACGTTGGCAAATCTTCTTAAGCCGGCAGCATTGTTGAGGTGATCGCTCACTTGCTAGAATCTGGACACCGTGAGGAAACCCCGGCGAATAGCGCTGGGCCCAAACAAAGCGGCAACCGCTCCCACAACGGTTGCACCTCACCGCGAGAGTGGCGGAATTGGCAGACGCGCTGGATTTAGGATCCAGTGGGGAAACCCATGGGGGTTCGAGTCCCCCCTCTCGCATCTTGTTTTATGGCAATGGCTTACGTCGATTCTTTCGTCGGGTTCTTCGCTGAAAAATGGCGACTGTTACCAAAAGTGTTACCGTTCGCCAACTCATGGGCCTGCCACAGTACATCTGCGGTCGCTTGGGCGTTGTGTCCGACGTAGAACTGCATCGTGGTCTCAATGCTCTCGTGCCTCATTAGCTCCCTGAGAGTCGCCGGCATCACACGTTGCGACCATCGGAAACCGAAGCTGCGGCGAAAGTCGTGCGCGGTGGCGTACTTTGGCCGCCCCTTCGATCGAACGTTTTCATCGGAGACCTTCACCCCAGCGGCCTTACCGATTTCGCCTATCGATCGCTTGACGACATCAAGCGATGCTTCGCCTCCTTCACTGCCGCGGGCAGCGGGAACGAACACACGCCCGACACGCTCACTCTCGGGGACGGTGGCGAGCAACTCCGCAAATTCGGGAGCCATCGCTAGCAGTCGGTCACGGTTGCCCTTCTCCATGTCCGCCGGAATGAAGATCACCGGCCGATCCCCCGTCATGTCCACGCACAAACGGTCCATGCGGTCCCACCACAGGTTTAGAGACTCGCCGACCCTCAGTCCCGACCACCAAAGCCCATTGAGCAAAAACTGCCATGATGGAGCCCCTAAAGGCCCCACGACGGATGCGATCTTGTCGAGCATCCGCTCGAACTCCTCGCCGGTAATCGGTCGACCGCGCATCATGCGTTTGTTGCGCGACCGCTTCGGAAGCTCGACCTTGGGAACGGCTGCCACGAGACCGATCTTGACCGCCCAGTTAAGCGCCGCTCTGAGATGGGCCATGTAGCTGCGAATCGTGTGCTCCGACAACTCACGCTCGCGGAGCTTGGTCTGCCAATGACTGATACGCGCAGCCGAGACGTCCCGCAGACGTTGGGGGTTGCAACTGGCCTCGAAGAGATCGAGCACGGTCTCGGCCTTGCTGGCCGTGGAGTCGGCAAGCGCCGTGAGGCATTCGGTTGAATAACGGTCCCGGAATTTCTCCCACGTTGTTCTACCGGGCGGTTGGTATCGCCCTCGCGTAGCTCTTGCTCCCACTTCGCAGCTTCACGTTCAGCCAGTCGCTTTCCAGTCTGCCCCGTTGAGCGTGTCACCTTGCGCTCGGTGAAGGGGTCTCGATACTGCATTTGGAGATACCGACGATCGCCAAACTTGACGACAGACACCTTGATTTCGTGCATGGTGGTTTCTCCTCGTGTTATGAAAGGGTCTGTTTTGCTTCGGGAAGGTAAGGGGCCGGGGCAACTTTTCCGGTTTTCGTGCTTGGGGATCGATTGGCCGTTGACGGGTGCGTACGTTGGTCTGTTTGCTAACGATCCGCGGGTCAAGGTAGTGTCGTTATGCGAGTTCCCGTGAGCGGTGACCGAGGTGCCCGGTGGCGACACCCGGGGGAGTTGCGCTTGATGTCGACCGTATCGTCCTCCTCATGGGACGCAGCGGCCTTTTCGTTCATGGCGGATTGAGATTCGTCCTCTATGCCTGCTTTCACAACGATGGTGCGAAATGTGTCGAGGAACGTCTTGTGCCTCCACGGCCACGGAAACAGCCGGTCTCGCTCAGGAAATCGGATTACTTCGATGGCCTTGAGGGTTACCGGGAGCAAGGGTTGTGGCTGCCTTCGATCGCGTTCGTCTTGAGCGATCAACAATCGTCCGTTGCGGTCGATGTCGTCGAACCGGATGACGAGCAGATCATCGAGCCACAGCCGGGCATCGCGTGCCACGCGGATCGCAGCTACCCAGAAGTCCGCTCGCCTGATTCCAGTTTCGGAATACCATCGCTTGACTTCCCGGGCTGCGGTGAGCAGACGTTGATATTCCGCCCGCGACCAAGCCACCGGGACGCGCCGATTCACGGCGGGTGTCACCATCTGCGGCGGTTCGTGTTCAACGAATCTTGCCCAGCATGCTCCACGCCACAGCGTGAACACCTCGTTGCGATAGCGACGCAACGTGATCGCGGACTTTGGAGTTTGCTCGTTGAGTTCGAGCAACCACTCGTTGACGAGATCTTCGCTCAACATGTCGAGCGTCAACCTTCGTTTGCGGCGTTGGTGATACCAAGTCTCTAACAGGCCCACTGTACGGCGCTGTGAATGCACATACTTCAGGCCGTTGTTCTTCTGGGCTTGATAGTGATCGATGAATTCGGAAAGCGTTTGGTCGGAGCCGTTCAATTGCTATCCCCTTTCTCTTCGTCGTCCACATCGGGCCGAAACAAGAAGTCGATTGCTTGTTGCTTCACGACGATCCGGGGGTCGAGATACGCTTCGGTCACACGTCGACCTGAATGACGTAGCTGGTCGGTGGCATTGCCTCCGGCAGCCTCCATGTGGCTGGCAACGCTACGACGGAGCCGATGAAAGCTATCGCGACGACCCGCCGGCAAGCCTGCCTTCTTGCGAATCTTGCCGTAGACCTTCCACAAATAGTTCTGGGCCCGGTCCCACGGAAAGACGAGGTCGCGTTGAGGCAAGCGAATCTGAGAAAGGATCGCCACGGTGTCGGCGTGCAGCCGGAACAAACTATCGGCTCGCCTACCTTTGCGGGTTTCCGCCCGGATGTTAACCTATCTTCCCTCGATGTCGACCTCAGCCCATTTCAGTTGCAGCAACGCACCAATGCGTTCGTGCGATAGCCCACCACTTTCGGACACTGGCGGGGCGGAAAAGTTACGCCGCTGTTG
>CAZNXE010000248.1:0-8842 GCA_964576465.1 uncultured Planctomycetaceae bacterium | reverse complement strand
GCCCACGAAGAGCAGCCGCCGCTCCTCTTCGAGTTGGTCCGGATCGTCACTACTACGGCTGTGCGGCAAGATTCCCTGTTCGAGCGCCACGACAAACACGACGGGGAATTCGAGCCCCTTCGAGCCGTGCAGCGTCATCAGTGTTACTTGATCTTGGCCGACCTCCCAGGCATCGGTGTCGTTCACCAGACAAACGCCTTCGAGAAATTCCTCCAACTGGCCTTCGCCCGGATGATCTTCGTCGAACTCACGCGCAGCCGTCAATAGTTCTTGAACGTTGGACAATCGCTCCTGATCGTCTGCGTCGTCGGAATCAGCCAGCAATCGGCGGTATCCAGATTCGTCGAGCACGTGCCCCAAAACCTGTTCCACCGGATCGACGATAAGCAACGAGAGGCGATCGATCATCGACACGAACCGCGCGACCGCCAGGGTTGATCGCTTGGCCAATGACTCGATCAGCCCACTTTGACGTGCCGCCTCAAAGATCGTCAATCCTCGCCGGTTCGCAAACTTGCGTATGGCCTCGATCGTCTTCTTACCGATCGCGCGGGTTGGTGTATTGATGATCCGCAGCAGGGCTTGATCGTCGCTTGGGTTATGCAGCAAGGTGAGGTAGGCCAGAACGTCTTTGATTTCCTTGCGTTGATAAAAGGCCTGGCCGTTGATCATTTGATATTCGACCCCCTCGCCGCGAAGCGCATGTTCGATCTCGCGACTCAGTGCGTTGGTGCGATAGAACACGGCGAATTCTCGCAGCCGCCGGTTTCCGAGAGAAACCTCTTGGGCAATCCGCTGGGCGATCGCCTCGGCCTCGCGTCGATATGTGGCGTAGGTCGTCATCGAGACGGGGCGACCTTCGGCGTTTTCGGTATGCAGGCTCTTGGGTTTGCGTTTTCGGTTGTGTGCAATGAGCTGCGATGCGGTACGCAGAATTGACTTCGTGCTGCGATAGTTCTGCTCCAAGAACACAACACGCACGCTAGGATAGTCAGACTCGAACTCCAAGATATTCGACAGGTTCGCGCCCCGCCAGCCGTAGATCGATTGGTCTGGATCTCCGGTCACGGCCAAGTTCGGGGCATCAATCGAAAGGGCCCGAGCGATTGCGTATTGCGCGAGATTCGTGTCTTGATATTCGTCGACCATCACATAGCGATAGCGCTCGTCAAGTTCCGCCCGAAGGTGCTCATTTTCTCGCAGCAGCAACGCGACGTACAGCAGCAGGTCGTCAAAGTCGACGGCGTTCGCCCTTCGCAAGACTTGTTGGTACGCCGGATACGCAACCGAAACGATCGTGCCGAGTTCACTGCCTCGCCTCGGCTGGTAGTTCTCGGCAGTGATCAAGTTGTTCTTAGCCCAGCTTATTTCGTACGCCACTCGCTCGGGCTTCAGGTGTGATAATTCGATGTCACGATCGATGATTGCCCGTTTGAGCGCCAGCTTGCTGTCGGAGGAGTCGTAGATTGAATAGCCAGGTTCGAGCCCAACAAGATTGGCATGGCGGCGCAGCAGTCGGGCGCAAAACCGGTGGAAGGTGCTAATCCACACAGGCTCGCCGTCGCCGAGCGCCTCGACACGGCTCTTCATCTCGTCTGCCGCTTTGTTGGTAAAGGTCAGCGCGAGAATGTTCCGGGCTTCGATCCCTTGTTCGATCATGTGCCCGATGCGATGCGTGACGACACGCGTCTTCCCGCTGCCAGGACCAGCGAGAATCAACAGCGGACCGTCGATGTGTTCGACCGCCTCGCGCTGGGCTGATGTCAAATTGTGGAACAAGGTGGACAACCGTATTGGCCAGTCGTGGTGGAAGATCGGAGCGTGCGGTGTACGGTAAACCTGTAGTATAGGGGTCATCCCGCAAGCGTCGAAGGGTTGATTCGCGGACGCCGTATTCACAGTGTTTACTCGATACGAACGCTTGATCGTGCGTTCCAACGGTGTCAAGGAGACGTGCGGAGTTCAATTCATCAAGCCGAGTTCATGGGGTGATCGCGGCGCTCTATGACCAAGGGTGATCTTTCGTGCGCCGCTAATGACGCCACGCCCGGTGTGCCTCCTGTCCTGCTATCACTGCCAGCATAATCCTGTATCAAAGCGGTGAACAATTGTCCGCCATGCGATTGGAAAGATTGGAAAGAGTCGTAATTCCGACTAAGCTTTTCAAGAAAATGGTTGAAATATTATCGACCGACTTGGTATAGTGTGGCCGTCGATGCAGTTGGTAACGGTCGACGTCGAACAAAGGATTTGTTGGATCACACGAACGGGAGGGATTCCATGACACGCATTCCGCTGAACACGATTTACAACGACGCCCAATCACTTTCAGGTCGCCTCGACATGAGCACCGCGGAAATCGGGCTCTCGGTGCGGACGACCAATTGCCTGGAAGAAAAAGGCATCTTCACGGTCGAAGAATTGCTGCACAGTTCCAGAGAGGATCTGTTGAGCATTTCAAACTTCGGCGAAAAGACCATGGAAGAAGTCTACAAGGCACTCGAAGGAATCGGCTTCTACCGCCAAAAGCAACAACGCCTTGCCGCCGCGACTGCCTAGCGATTGGCTATCGTGAGCCCCAAGATGTGAGCCTCGTCGCGTTGTCTTGTTCGATTGCGTCGTTGGTCATCGCCCAAAGTCGAAGCACCGCACGTCGTCGGCGGTTCGGATGTAGATCCGGCTCCCAACGACGGCGGGCGATGTCCATGTTTGCGCGGTGGATAGCGTAATCTCGCCGAGTAAGCGATACGCGCTGGGAGAGGCGGACAAGACGGCGAGAACCCCCTGTTCATTTAGGGCAAGGATTTGATCGCCTGCGCGCAGGGGTGTGCAGTAAAAACCGTGGTCGCCATCGATCCAAACGTCGTGACCGTCGGAAAGACGCAGACAGGCGAATTCGCCGCCATCGTTCATGCCGTAAACATGATCGTCGTGGATGATGAGCGACGAGAGGTAGCTCGACAAAAGATCGTTCGTCCACGCGACCTCTTTGGTGAATTGCGATCCGTCGCGGCGGATCCTCAGCGCCGTCAGCGGTCGTCCGTCGCCGGTGACCAACACCATGTCACCGTCAATCACCGGCGTGCTTACGCTTTCGTCATATTGAATCTGAAACGGATGACTCCACAAAAGATGCCCGTCTTGGAGATCGAGACCCACGACCCGGGGCCCCGTCATCACAACCACTTGCGGTTGCCCGGCAATGGTCGCGACCACGGGCGATGAGTATGACACGTTTTCGTGAAGGCTCTTCCAAACGACGCGGCCGGAATTCGCGTCGAACGCCATGATCGTACCACCGGTTTCGCCACCCACCGCGCAGATGAGTTTTCCCTCCGCAATCAGGGGTGAACCGGTGTATCCGAACAGCGGCACCGGCGCGCCCCGGCCAGAGCCGATTGGCACAATCACTTCTTGCGTGCCGTTCACGTACGCTTTTTGATCTGCCAGCGTGACGTGTCTTCCGAAGCGATCGGGAAGCACCACTTTCCAAATCAAGCTGCCGTCGCGCGCATCGAGACATTGCAGCCACCCGGCGATGCCGAGCGTGTACAGCTTGCCTTCGTGAAAGAAGGCCGTGGCTTTGGGTCCATTCCCGTGACGACGCCCGACCGGATGAGGATCGAAGTCGACGGGATTAGTTTTTCGCCAACGAATATTGCCTGTGTCGGCGTTGAACGCCAAGACGCGTTCGGTGCTGTCGACGCGGTCGGTCACGAAGACCAATCCCGCGGCTACGACCGGTGACGACCAGCCCGTTCCGACGTTTTGCTTCCATCGTGGTGCAGGTGGCTCGCTGGGCCACCGCTTGGGAAGTTGGGCGCCCGAGGCAACCCCCTGACGATCGGCACCCCGCCAACCGGGCCATGCAAGATCGTCGGATTTCGATGCGGCTGCGGTCGACAACCATAGCATCAACACAGCGACGACGGCTAAGCTACAATGGCGAGATCGCATTACTTGTGCGGCCCTCGGAGAGCGGTGAAGTTGCTGGCGTTGGAACGGGTTAACCGGCAAAGGAATTGCTAGCGTAGGCGAATCGGTCGGTCCGGGTAATCGTGCGGTGATTATATCGTCGCCACCACCATGGCTCCACGACAGGGGCTGGCAGCCGCGCCGATTCGGCTCAGCAAAATCGTGGGGCGTCCGATCGACCGGCTTTCAAGACACCTAGACGACGGTCCGTCGCGTCTCAATGAGCTTGTCTAGATTACTGGACAAAACAACAATAACCAGCATGCATTGCCTTCGATGCTCCGCGGCTGACATCGATTGATTCTTGGCCCTGCGGTGCAAACGACTGAGAGTGAGTAGTTCCCGTGGCACGTCGGTTCCGATTATTGGTGAAGAAACGTCGGAATCGGCAGACCGGTTCGCCGCAAATCGCCGCACTGGGACAGTCCGTACTCTTTGCCTCCCTGCTTGTGGTGGGCATCGTCTTTCTGGTCGCGGTGATCTTTTTTCAGTTCTTGCCAGAGTGGCGAGTCATTCACAACTACGAACGTACGAAGTGCGTCGTACGTGATGTACGGCTAGGGCAAGATCCAAGTGATCCCGATCAGCGCCGTCCTGAAATTCAAATCGAGTACAAGATCGGCGATCGCGACTACAGCATTTGGACCTATGACCCCGAGTTCCACCAGGGTCGAGGGTATGCCGCGAAATCAACATCGCAACAACGGACACTGGACGAATTTGTCGTCGGTCGAGCGTATCCCTGCTGGTTCGATCCGAGGTTCCCCGATCAGGCGATCCTCGTCCATGGCTTCGATTGGACCACGTGGGTGTTGTTGTTGTTGCCCGTTTCGTTCATCGTGATCGGCGGTGGCAGGGTTGGTTACATCAGTATGACCTGGGGCAAATCGGCCGAACGAAGGGCCGTGTTGTCGCAACGAGCGTCGCAGCTCGAATTGTTCGAGTCGGAATCGGACTATCAGGACGATGCCTATCCGGCAGTCCCCGTGGCGACCGACCTGACGAACAGTCCTGGGGTGCGACTGAAGTATCGCTTGCCGATCGAACGCTCGACGACTTGGCGGATGATCATCACGGGGGCCGTCTTCGTGGTCGTCATGGCGATGACCGTGCTGTTTATCAACATGGCCATTCAAACGCACGTCGCGAACGATCCCGATTGGCTGTTGACCGTGTTCGCCGGATCATGGCTCCTGGTGAGCGCAGCCACGCTGAGCTATTTTCTGCGGCAACTCCTGATCAACATGCAGGCAGGTTTGACCCTTGTCGAGATCGAATCGCATCCGCTGTATCCAGGCTGCCAGTACGATCTGTTCCTTTCGCAAACGGGCCGCTTGCACTTGCGATGGATCGAAATGTCGTTGTGCTGCGAGGAGATTGCCATTTATCGACAGGGCACGAACACCCGTACGGCGAGAAAACGCGTCTATTGGCAATCGTTGCTGCGTCGCGAGAAGGTGCAAGTGAATCAGAGCACACCGTTGGAAGAGCAGCTCTCGCTTTCGATCCCCGCCGATGCGATGCATTCGTTCAAGACAATGCACAACGAAGTTCATTGGCAACTCGTCGTCCGCGGAAAAGCAGAAGGCTTGCCGGCCTTCAAACGCCAGTTTCCCGTTCACATCTATCCTGCTTTGCGCAAGGAGGCAGCCGAATGATCGAGCCCCGCGTAACGCTGCACTTGCACAACAGCCGCCGAGAATACAATCCTGGCGACACGCTGACAGGCGAATTCCGCCTGGATGTCGTGAATCGATGGGACATTCGCGCGATGGAAGTTTCGGTGCTGTGGTACACCGAAGGCAAAGGCGATGAGGACCTGCAAGTCCACCATTTCTATCGCCTTTCGGCAGACGACGGCGACTACATCAATCCGTTTCGTCCTGGTCGCTTCAGCACCAAGCTTCCCAATAGCCCTTTGAGCTATGATGGCGTGATCGTAAAAATTCGCTGGTGTGCAAGAGTGAGGCTGTTCCTTCCGCACGGGAAGGAAGTCGTCGACGAGGCGATCTTTCGGGTTGGCCAGATTCCGCCTGCCCTTGCCGTGCTTCCATGACCTCTCTCCGGAAACCGTCGCCAGGCGAAAATCCTTTCTCCACGCGCAACGTGCGACCGGGAGCGATCGCTTACGTTTTTCCAATGGGGCTCGACCCCGAAGCACTTCTTGCCCGGCTTGCCCATCACGATTGGCGTGGTGCGATTGTCGGTCCGCACGGCACCGGCAAGTCGGCACTGTTGGCAACGTTCATTCCCGCGATACAGCGCAGCGGACGCTCGGTGGTTCATTACGAGCTGCACGACCGACAGCGTCGCCTGCCCAAAACGCCCGTTCCGCCGAAGGATTCCAAGGACGTGGTGATTGTCGTTGACGGTTACGAGCAACTCTCCTGGTGGAACCGTACACGTTTACAGCAACATTGCCGGCGAAAGGAGTGGGGATTGCTGGTCACCTCTCACCAGGAGCTTGGACTGCCAACGCTGATTCGCACGAGCGTCGACGCCGAGTTGGCCTGTCGACTTGTCCACGCAATGCTTCCTCCAGGTGACAAGACCATCAGCGACACGGACGTGACGAGAGCCTTCGCCCGTCATGATGGAAATCTCCGGGAGACGTTGTTCACGTTGTACGATTTGTACGAGTCGCGCCGCGCGGACCAATAGCACACACGCTACTCTGCTGCTCTACGCCAGCAATCCTGTGACACCCCGCTCAGCGATGGTGATTCGAGCGATCTTTTTTTCGTTATGCACGCTCTCGATTCGTAACCTACGTTTCGGCAAGGGTTGTATCGCGTTGATGCCCTTAGAAAGCGATACGTTGCCTGTGCTGGTATCGCTGGCAGTGCCAACTTGACCTGACGCATAAGATTTGCGCAGTCGGCACAACTCGTACAAACAGAATGAACAACCAAACGACCGAATGCTGGCAGTGTTTACTTGACACCTGCTCGGTTCGGCAGTTTAACGGATAGAGGACCTTACGACCTCGTGTTCGCGGAGAATTCACAGATGATCGGTTTTTCAATGAAGAAGCTTCTTATTGTCGGAATGGTTGCCGGAGGTTTTCTGGCCACTCCGTCTGAGAGCCACGCCATCTTTCACTGGTTCAGTCGTTGTTGCGCCCCGCGCACCACCTACCTGCCACCGGCTCCCGCGGTGAACTGCTGCCCTGCTCCGGTCTGTCCTCCGCAGGTATGCAACTACGTTCCCGTGACCGCATATCGCACTCAGGTGTGCAATGTGCCGGTCACCGCGTATCGCCCATCTACCAGTTGCGACCCTTGCACGGGCTGTCCCACAACGACCTACCGTCCGGTAACTACTTACATGCGACAAGTGCGTCGCGTTCCCTACACGACGTACCGCTTGTCGTGCCCGACGGGAACGTGCGGATCGACCGTGAATTACCCGGCTCCTGCCTTCGGTGCGCCGTCGTCATCTTGCAGTTCTTGCGCACCGTCGACAACCTACACCACGCCGTCGTATACGACTCCGCCGCCTGCGACGTCGTATCCCGGACCGACCAGTCCATCACCCATTACGACTCCACAATCGGCACCGCAAACGTTCGACAGCGGTCCGGCTTCGCAGCCGCCAGCGTTGTCGCCCCCGGCGGCAAGTAGCACGCCAGCGACGCCACAGACGTATGCAAGTCCCCCGGCGTCGGGTGCCACGCTGAGTCGGCCGATTCAAGACTTGAATACGAGCAACACCCAGGCGCCCGCGTACCCAAACCCCGCCCCGCGATTGATCGACCCCGACTCGCGCACGACGTCGCTTCCCGTTCGCACGGTGACCGCCTCGTACACCACGGTATATTCGCCCTCCGCGGCGATGGCTCCGGCCGTTCCGGTTCGATTGCCCGCCGCCTACCAGACGGTGAGCCCCGAGGGATGGCGTTCATCACGCCGCTAAGCTCACCAGAGGTTTGGTCCTAAACGAATCTCCGCAATCAAATTGATAGGCCGTTGGCCGGTACACACCGGTCAGCGGCCTTTTTTGTTTGCCGATTGAGCGATTGTCGCCTGCCGGTGAGACGAGCCGTTGCATGGCACCTTTGCCACGGCGTACACTCGGTGCGCGACCCGTGCAGGCTGTCTTCGCCTCTGAAGCACGTCGCGTGACCACCGTTCCCCTCGATAGAATCGTCGTCCGAACCATGGCAGCGAACTTAACACAGCAGTATCACAAGGCCGCTGAAGAGTACCGGCGAGCACAAGGCGCTGCCGAGGAACTCCGCTGCCTGGAGGTGATGCTCCGCGAGTTGCCGAAACATAAGGCCAGCGAAAAACTTGAATCCGAGCTGAAGCAAAAGATCAGCCGGGCAAAGAAAGACGAACAAGCGGAGCAGAAAAGCGGCAAGCGAGGCCCCAGCTTTCGCATACCTCGGCAAGGGGCCGGAACAGCCGTGTTGTTGGGAGGCCCCAACGCGGGGAAGAGCAGCCTGTTGAGCCACCTGACTCGTGCGCAACCCGAGGTGGCCGAGTATCCATTCACGACGCAAAAGCCACTTCCCGGCATGATGCCGTGGGAAGATGTGATGGTTCAGCTCATCGACACCCCGCCCATCACAGCCGATTTCTTTGAATCATCGCTCCACGGTCTGATTCGCGGTGCCGAGATGGCCGTGCTGCTGGTCGACCTGGGAAGCGACGATGGGGTCGAGCAACTGCAAGAACTTCTCGACCGGCTGAAAGAAACGAAGACACGTTTGGCTTCAAAGTCGTATCTAGACGAAAACGATGTCGGGCTTTCTTACACCGGCACGTTGTTGGTGCCCAACAAGATCGATTTGCCAGATGCGGCCGAGCGGCTCGAACTGCTGCACGAACTCCTTGTAGGCCTGCTCGTGCGTCACGAAGAAGAA
>CAZNXE010000247.1:0-8884 GCA_964576465.1 uncultured Planctomycetaceae bacterium | reverse complement strand
CGGCGAATGAGAATATACCAAGGGGACGCGTGAGCGAGGGACCAACCGATAATACACTGCGTTCCCTCGCTTACGCGTCGGGTTGTGATTGGTACGTTCTTATCTGCCGCACGCCTAAGAAACATAAGGAATGTAATCGTCGGTTCAGAATATCGCTTCCCACGCGAAGGGGCCAGAGAGTGAGCCGGGGATTCCCAATACGTCTGGCTATGTAGCGGTTTGATCCTTGTTGCCGGCAAGCAGGGGCAACGTAACGATCGCCGTCGTACCTTTTCCCGGGTGTGAGACTAGCTCCAGCGAACCTTCAAGCCGTTCAATAACTTTTCTGGCCAGAAACAGACCCAACCCCATGCCCTGACCGGGCTCCTTGGTGGTGAAGAACGGCTCTCCTGCCCGATCCAACACTTCTGGCGACATGCCGGTACCACGGTCGCGGATCTCGATTTTCAATTGTGCTCGATAGCGGGAGGTGCGAAGCTCCACATGCTCTTGCGGGGGTGACGCATCCAGGCCATTGCGCACCAGCCCTCGTAGCGATTGAAGCAATGCGTGTCGCGGGACCACAAGCCGCGACCAGCGGGAATCGCCGACCATTTCGGTTTGAACCCCCGTGGCGTCGGGCATTCCTTCCAGCATCTGCTCAATCAGTTGTTCGACGGTCCGTTCGACCATCTCCTCGCCAGCACTTTCGCCCGCATGCGTGGCCATCAAATCTAGGATGCCACGACATCGCGTGACTTCCCGGCGTATCAATTGTGCATCCAGCACCGCGGATTCGCTGGCGGCTTCGCGTTGGAGATCGACTTCAAGTTCCCGTGCGACCACGGCGATGGTTGACAGCGGCGACGCCAGTTCATGCGCGGCTCCGGCTGCCAGGGTCGCCAGTGCTTCCAGCTTTTCCGTTTGAGCCCGACGCGATTGGGCCAAACTCAACTCTTCTTCGCGACGTCCCAAAGCCGTGGTCACCCGGGTAATGAAATAGACGATGAACATCGATGCGCTAACGAGGCTGACCCATAGCCCTTGCACTTTGACGCTTAGTGACGCGCCCTCGGCGCCCATCGCAATCGGGATCGGCAGCACTTCGTCCAGTGCGTCCAACGGATGGCTGTAGATGACGACCAGGGTGAAGCAGATCGCCGAAGCGGTGGCCAGCAGCAGAGTCCAATAGGGCCGCAGAACGACCGCACCCAACGAGAGATTGACCAGATAAAAGATGCTGAAGGGGTTGTCCGCACCGCCGGCCAAGTAAAGTAAGCCGCTTAGCAGCAGGATGTCCAGCAACATGACCGCGCCCAACAGCCGTTCGCCCCACACGTGATTGCGCTGCCATGTGTCGCGTCGCAGTTGCCGGTAGAACCAGAACGCAAAGGCGGCGTTGGGCACGAACTCCACGGCAATGATCGACGACAATTCATAGAACGGGAGATCGGTCGCGTACCACAAGACCGCTACCGCAATCGTAAGTGCTTGTCCACAGGCGGCGGCCCAGCGCAACCTCAACAGCCAGCCCAGGTTGATTTTCGTGCGCTCGATCGACGGATCGGCAATACGTTCAGGCGATGGATTGGCGTTGCTGGTCATCAAGACAGGATCGGCAATCGAAAAGTGTTGAGAGAGGTGGCATTCCGTCGAGAATTGGTTATCGGGTAGCCATCGGTGTTAAGGCGAGCGGCGAATGAGAATATACCAAGGGGACGCGTGAGCGAGGGACCAACCGGTACTACACTGCGTTCCCTCGCTTACGCGTCGGGTTGTGATTGGTACGTTCTTATCTGCTGCACGCCTAAAGCTAGGAAGGAACCGACTCGTTCACGGTAACGGGCGCTGTCGAAGCCAACTCCGCGGGAGATTCCGCTGGCTTGATTAGCCCCGGAGCGAGACCGTGGTGATAGGTTTTCACACCCGTGAATTCGCATCGGTACATCCACAGCCAACCGGCAAGCATCACAAAAGCGGCGCCGATGAACGGCGCTAGCGTTTTGGAATCGGCGAGCGTTGCCACCTCGATCAACCCGGTGCTCCATGCGACACAGCCCGCGACCGACGCGCAGAGCCGTGCCGTTTCACTGACCAACGCCCAGCGTCGCCGCTCGTAGATGCTACCGATGTTGGTGAACGACCATACAATCCACACGGCAATCGCGGTCAGCATGCCACCGCTTAGATGGCGATAGTCGTTGAGGAAATAGATCGCCACGAGCAACGTCGACACAAACTGCACGCCAACCAGTGCGGTGAGGCCCTTGGGAATCACCGTGTCGTATTGGATGACCGTGTCGCGGGTTACTTGCGGTCCATGGGGGTTGGGCGTCAGCCCGTCGGGACGCCAACCCGGCGGCATGAACCAGATCTTGACCTTGTCAATCCACTTGGGTGCCAGATAGGCATCGCGAAACAGTTCTTGCCACACGTGCCAGTTGGCCCACAACGGGTTCCAGCTATTCAATGGCTTGGTTAATCCGTAGACCGGCTCCTCTGCTTCGGCAATGAAGGTGCCAAACATTTTGTCCCAAATGATGAGCGTGCCGGCATAGTTCTTGTCGAGATACTTGGGATTTCGCGCATGGTGTACGCGGTGATGCGAGGGGGTGTTGAACACCATCTCCAGCGGTCCAAGACGGTCGATCGCGCGGGTATGAATCCAGAACTGGTACAGCGTATCGAACGACATCATGGCCGCAAGCCACAGGGGAGGACATCCAATCACCAGCAGCGGTGTGTAGAATACCCACGAAAACACTCCCTGAAACGTGCCTTGACGCAGGGCGACCGCCAGATTGTATTCCTCACTTTGATGATGCACGATATGCGTGGCCCAGGGTGCGTTCCACTCGTGAGCCATCCGGTGAAACCAGTAGTAGGCCAGATCGACCCCCAAGAAGAACAAGATCGCCGCAATCCACTTTCCCCCGGCGGAAAACGACGCGACGTCGAGCACATGGTAATAGTCGTAGATGGCTAAATAGCCCAGGAACATCGTTCCTTTCATGAACACGCCGATGACCTGCTGCAAGACACCGCAACTGAGGTCGTTGATCGAGTCGTTCACGCGATACAAGCGACGCCGGGCGACGATACCGACGACGATTTCGACGCCAATCAGCAGAAAAAACACCGGGACGGCATAGGTGATGTACGGGATACCACTGCCCAAGGCGCGATCGATAAACGTGGGATCCATGCGAACTCTCGCTGAATGAGATCGTTTTGTTGCCAACCCCAGTATATCGTCGTTGCTATGGGGTTGAACAACGCACGGGCCGTTCAAAGCAGGCACATTGTCGCAGTTGCTACCGGGGTTTGCGGAATTCGCTGCGATAGACCGGTTGCTCGCTCAGTCGGGTGCGACGCTCGAAGTGCGTCTGATAATCGAGGTCATGCTGTGCTTCCCGGGGGGCAATCTCCATGGGCCCCTGCAGTTGGGTCACCTGGGCGACCAACTCGCACGTGGCGTCGAAGTACTCCTGAACGTCGGTCCAGAAGTGAAACCGTCCGTCGGGCGCGAGTACGCGCTCGATATTTCGCACGAAGGCTTCGTTGAGCACGCGGCGCTTCTTATGTCGGGCCTTCCACCAAGGGTCGGGAAAGTAGACATGCACGGCTGCCACGCGCTCGCTTTGCAGCACCTCCGCGAATAGCCGCTGGGCGTCGCCGGAAACTACGGCAACATTGTCAAGATTTCGCTTGGCGGCCCTAGCGGCTGAGAAATGGGCGTACCGCTTGGCTTTTTCAACGCCGAGAAAGTTGCGATCCGGATGCTCTTCAGCGGCCGAGGCGATGAACATCCCCTTGCCGCATCCAACATCGATCTCAAGCGGTGCGGCGCGCTGGAACAACTCCACCGGATTCCAAGACTCCGGCATTTCGTCGAGCACCTTGAAATATCGAGATAGATCCAACTTGGGATCAACTCTGCGAAGCGAGCGGCGACCCATAGCATTCGAAGCGTGAGAGGGGAACTGAAACGGGAAGCAACGACCGCGTGAAATTCAGAATCGCGGTCCGGGGATCGACGGGCGATCCTTCTGGGCCCCACAAAACGCTCGTCCCAGGAAAGATAGCTCCGGGACACCAACCGATTCAACTTCACGCAGTGGCCGCGTCGTCTTGTACGAGTCGATCTTTGGGAAGCGGAACGGCTTTGAGCTTGCCATCGAACACCATCTCGCCATCGACGAAGCCTTGAAACTTACACGTGATCATCGCTTTTGGACGGAATCGCAACTGCTTGATCATCAACAGTAGCCGGTCGCCGGGTTGAACCGTGCCGCGAAAATGGACGTCGTTCAGGCCTGCAAAACCAAGGACACTGTCTCCAAACCACTTGTGCTTGCCGACCAGATAGGCTGCCAACTGCGCGGCAGCCTCACACATGATCACCCCAGGCATCAGCGGCATGCCGGGCATGTGTCCGGAGACCCAAAATTCGGACGACGTGACATCCTTGTAGCCGACACAAATTCGGCTTTCCAAGTCAGCGATCAGAATCGCCGTCAACTGCTCCATCTCGAAGCGATGAGGGATGCACCGACGGATTTCCTCCATGTCGGCGATCACCGTGTCGAAATCGATAGACGACGGATCAAGGATGGGTTCGCGATCGGCCAAAGCGGACTCCTTCTCGCTGGCAGCAGTTACCAAGGGTGGCTCGAAATCTTATCGCTGGTCCGCCGCTCATCAACGCAGAGCGGTACGTCACCGTCACCAAGAACGATCGAATCTCGAAGGTGTTCGTCGAAAAAGGTTACAAGACTGCAAAGCCAGACGCTGATTGGCCGGCAACGGGAAAACCCACTGCCCAACCTGTATTCCGTAAGTACGTGATTTGAAATGGGGTTCAAAACACGTTCTTAGGCGAGCGACAAATAAGAACGTACCAATCGCAACCCGACGCGTAAGCGAGGGAACGCAGGGTATGACCGGTTGATCCCTCGCTGACGCATCAGGTTGGGATATTCACATTCGCCGTTCGCCTTAGGTGCGGATATCCTTCCGCTTCAGCTTGCGGGCTTTGCTACTTGCCGGGCGACGTCCGTGATTTGCCTTCTTTATTTTTCGATGTGGCTTCGCCATGACCGTCTTCTCGTGCTGTTGGTTGTTCGATGAAATACTTGTCTCGCTGACCCACCATGTCGGTGGCGCCACATCGAGAGTCTTCAGGCCAATGATTCTATACGTGATTGATCCGCTGGGCTAGGCGGCTGGGGTCGCAAGGTTTTGCGGACAGAATGCTAGCCTGGATGATTCATGAGCGATCTGCTGCGGAACTCTAAGTCGGCCAGCTGCTTCGTCAAAGGACGACTTGTCTTGACTCACGTATTCACCAATACGCTGCGCTGCCAAGTCATCCTTTTCCTTGCATCTGACTCGACTTAGTGCCCCTCGCGACGATCTTCATGAATCATCCAGGCTAGTGTCGCTCCTGCGAATCGCCCTTTCCTAGCGGTTTTCGACGCGAAACATGGCTAATCAACCAGCGGTCGGCGACGGTGACGGATCTTGGCGTGGGGCACTGTCCGTCGATCCACATCTGCTTTCCGTGGACCTTCGTGCGACGGGTCGTTGCTGGGGGGGATCCGATCAACGCGGATGTCCGCTCGATGAGAATCGATCGGCTTCTCATCTTCCAAGTTCGACGCTTCCGGCACATCTTCACGGTTTCGGGTCATCAACGTGAACAGTGCCGGCAACATCAGAATCGTGGTGAACAGGCAACACGTCACGCCGATCGTCAGGATACGACCGAGACTCTGTAGTCCCTGGTGGCTGGCGATCATCAGTGCCCCGAAGCCCACAATGGTCGTCAGCGCGTCGACCATCAATGCCAGGGCAGTGGAGGGCGAAAGGCGATAGCGACCCGTCTGTTCGCGGAATTCATGGACGAGATGCACGCCGTAATCGACGCCAATGCCCAAGATCAGCGGCAAGGCAATCAGGTTCGCGGGGTTCAGCGGAATCGATAGCAATCCCAACAGACCGAACATTTGCGCGGTGCCCAGGGCGATGGGTGCCGCGGCAAGCAGTGCCAATGGAATGCTGCGGAAATCGAGAAACAGCACCGTGAGAATAATGATCGCCGCATAAATCGCCGCCTGACGGTAGCTTCCCACCATCTCTTGCGACGCTTCGTATGCCTGCAATGGGTTTCCCGTGGCCCGGGGATCAATCGAGCGGACGTCGTCCACAAAGCCGGACAAGGCATCCATGTCCCAGATATCGCCCCGTCCATAGATCTTGAGCAAATGCTTGCCGTGTTCGCCGACAAAGCGGTCGACCAAGCTGGCGGGCAAGTCCTCCAACCGCGGAGGTTCTGGGTTGGCCATCGATTGGAGAACGTGCATGCGGCTCAGTAGGTCGCCGGCGAGTTGCTGTTGGTAGTGGGAAAGAGCCGAATAACATTCCGACAGCGGCAGCCGTCGCAGATAATCTCGAACTTGCGCAAGGTTGCTGGCAGTTTCCGCCGCAGCGGGAAAATTGGCACACAGCGTTTGTGCCTCGGAGAGCACGAGCCCCAGGTGTTCTGGACGATCGACTCCCAGCAGGGGAGGGCGTTCAGGCAAATTGTCAAGCTGCTGCCGAATGCGAGCAATCGTCGGGGACTTCACGTTGTCCTTCGCAGGCAACAACGAGACGATTTCTTCGCACCGGTCCACCGTTGCAAGCTGTAGAAACTGCTGCTTGCGTTGCAGTAGTTCCTCGCGGCTGTCGGCAATCGAAAGGGCAAACCAGACGCTTTGATTGCAATCTTCCAGAAGCTTATGTTCGAGTTCGACACTCTCAAGCCCTTCGGCTTGAAGATTTAGCAGGTTGTGGTCGTACCACAATTGCGTGATGCCCAAGGAGATGATCAGCGTGAACACCAAGCCTCCGCCGAGGACGATCTTTGGAAAACGCAAGACCGGCGTGATCCAACGATGAACCGGGACCGGCTCACTGCGGTTCCAGCCAAATCGCCCGCGATCGACGATGGCGACCATGGCGGGCAACACGGTCAATGTGGCCACGGCGCACAGCAGAATGCCGCCTCCGGCGATGATCCCCATCTCGGCCACACCAGTAAACTTCGTCAACCCCGAGGCGAAGAAAGCGATCGAGGTCGTAATGGCTCCCGTGGCGATCGCCGGACCGACTGCCGAGGCGGCTTGAAGAATCGCATCGTCGCACGAACGCGATTCCCCGCGGAGCTGCATGTAGCGGGCGATGTAGTGGATTCCGTAGTCGATCCCGATCCCGATCAGCGTGACGGTGAACGCAACGCTGATGATATTCAGATGCCCCACCGACAACGTGACCTAGCCAAACGACCACACCATGGCGATGAGCAACACGAAACTAGCAAGCATGGCATGTCGAATGCCGCCGAAGCCAGCCACGAATAAACAGGACACCCCGACCAGCGAGAGCACGCTGGCCCAGGTCATCGACTTCTGACCGGCTCGCATCTCGTCGTTTTCCATGATGGGCAATCCGGTCAACCCGATCGTTACATCGGGGTGTCGGGCTGTCATCTGTGCGGTGAGTTTGCGGAGCGCATCAACCGCTTCGGTCCCTGGGACAAAACTGTCGTGGGAATCGTCCGCCAAACGCAGGAGCACGATTCCCAGCCGTCCCTCGTTCATCAACAGATAGTTGGTCCGCAGGTCGCTTAAGACGGACAACGACTGCGGCATGGAGTTCCAGGGCGACTGGTACATCCGCTTTTCAGAAAGAGCCGCCAAGATGCTCTCAGAGAATCGGCGCGCATCGGCCATGATCGTCGCGGCGTGTGGTGTGTCGGGATGCTCGGCCAGAGCCCGCATCCGCACGCAGAGGTCGGCGGTCATGTTGCCCAAGTTGAGCCGCGACCAGTCGCCCCCAAGCACCGGCTGCAATTCGTGCAAGAATCCTTCGACCGCGGCGAGTTGTTCCGGTTCCAGGTAATGCAGGCCCTTGGCGCGGATGTTGTCGAGATCGACCTCGTGCAACACCGAATGAAAGAGTTGGTCGTGCTTGTCCAGCACTTCGGTCAGCTCTTCGAGTACCGGCACCAGTACTTCGCGACTGGGACCTTCGACAACGACCACGGCGTCGTCATCGTCGCCAAACTCGCGGATGTATTCGAGCCATAGCTGGCTGTACTCGCTGTTGGGGTTCAGCAGATCTTGCCGGCTGGTGCGATACCCCAAACGTGTCATGGAGAGGTAGACCGAAAACACGCTCACGATGGCGGCCATTGCCAGCACCGTGTGCGGCGAATGCAACACCCATCGTGTGAGATACTCAATAGGCACCGATAGCGGTGCGCGTCGATTCTTTGGGCTGCGTTGCGACGACATCCACTCGTCCTTGAGGGGCCAACTGCGTCGATCAAGTCGTTCCATCGTGCGACCCTGCATCTGGAAGAAGAGGGTCGCAATCAGGCGGAGAATTCTATCGGTGGGCGGCGGATGTCACAAGGCGAATCGTTCTTTGGAAAAGCGTCGCAAGTGTCCGTGAAATCACGACTTGAGGCGTTGCTGCCAGTCTAGAGAGAAGGCCAGGGTGGTGCCCGCCGCCGCGAAAAGAGCCAGAGCCAGATAAGCGGAAGAGTTGCCATATTGCTCGATTAGGAAGCCCATTGAGCCGGCGCCAAAGCTGCCGAAGCCAAATGTTAGCACGTTGCTGAAGCCGTAGCCGACGCTGCGGCGGTGGTGAGGAATGTATTTGGCCACCAAGCTGTTGTACACCGGCTGGTGCATGAAGAGCACCAACGACAGCAGGCCTGCGGACACGATGCGCGACCATCCAGTGGCCTGCGACATCCAGATCAGAAACGGCACGTTGGCTGCTAGCACGATGGCCAACACCCTTTCCAGCGAACGTCCGCGTGCATACCAACCGGCCATCAACTGGCCGATCATCC
>CAZNXE010000246.1:0-8955 GCA_964576465.1 uncultured Planctomycetaceae bacterium | reverse complement strand
GGCGTCAGCCACTCCCGCATTGTTCGAATTGCGTAGATAGAACGTCGCGGTTGTCGGGTTGTAAACGCCGGCCGTATCGATGCCGTCGCCGTTCCAGTCGCCGGCCAAGGGAACCCAATTCGCTTGCCCGGCCCCGTAGTTAAACGGCGCCGCGTCGGCGACTCCCGTGTCGTTGGAATATCGCAAGAAGAAGGTGGCCGTGTCGGCGTTGTTCGCACCAATACTGTCTTCGATGTCAGCCGGTGGCGTTGCGACCGGTGGCACCGTGTTCAAGGCGCTGAGGTTCACACTAGGGTTCGTGCCCGCCAGTTCAATGATGTAGGGTGTGCCCAAGGCGTTCGCGGCGTAGATGAACTCGAGTCCCGTGTTCGCCGCGGAAGCTTGAACCTGATTAAAGTTGGCATCCAGCAATCGCAACGACACCGGCCCGAGTGCCGGGTTATAGGTTGCCGAAAGATCGAGCGTGCCATCCCAACCGTTGTTCAACGCGAACCATACATTGCCGGTGGCCAAGTTGATGTTCGACGGCGAGCCGCCCATCACATCGAACCCTTGCGGTGTCACCGTGCTGGCAAAGAACCGCCCGGAAAGTGCCGCGCTGAAGAACTCCAGCGCCAGCCCACGTTCTCCAAAGTTATACCCCGTGGCATTGGTGCCCGAGGGAATGGTGATCAGTGAGAATTGATCGTTGGTTACGGGCCCCGAAGGTGGCGGGAAGCCCGGAGTATCTTTCCCATCAATGAATTGGATGGGATGCGTTTCGGTGATGGTGTACACCCCGGCGGGCAACGGGCTGAAGTTGGACGATGCGTCGAGGAAGTAGTCGCCGTTGGCGTTGGTGAACAAGACTTCCGTGAACGTGACCGGCCCGTCGACCTTGTCGATGGTGATCTGCACGTTGGGGATACCAGCTTCGCCAGGGTCGCGGAAGCCGTTATCGTTCAGATCGACGTAGACGGTGCCGCCGATGGTTACTCCGTCGCCGACACGAATGCTGATGCTGGCGAGGTTCGACAGGGCACCTTCATTGTCGCGCACGCGGAAGGTGAATTCGTCGAGCCCGCTAAAGCCGGGGTTCGGAACATACGTTAGGTCGCCATTGGTGTTGTTGACGATTAACGTACCGTTGGTGACGTCTTGCACGATCGAAATCGTGTTGAAGTCGAGGAACCCGTCCACGTCGAAGCCCAACGAGGAGGTGGCAATGACGACCGGTACATTGACCGGCGTGATGATGGTGTCGTTGAACAGCACCGGCGGGTCATTCACGCTTATTACGGTGATCGACACGTTGGCCACATTCGAGAAGCCGCCGTCGTTGTCTTGCACACGGTACGAAAAGCCGTCGATTCCGTTGAAGTTGATGTTGGGCGTATAGGTGGCCACGCCAGTTACCGGGTTGATGGAGAGCGAGCCATTGGCCGTTGTGCTAAGTAGCGCGACCGAGGTGGGGTCGATCGTGCCGTTAGGATCGAAATCGTTGCCCAAGATATTGATGGCCAACGGACCACCATCTTCAAAGGTGATCGCAAAATCGTCGGCCGCCACGGGCAAATCGTTCACTTCAAGCACTTCGATCGACAGCGTCGCGGTGTTCGAGGCCACGCCTTCGTTGTCTCGCACAAAGTAGGTCAGCGAGTCGTTGCCGAAGAACCCAGCAAATGGTGTGTAGAAGATGGCTCCGCTGACTGGATCGACTGCCGCCACGCCATTGGTCGGGCCCGTGACAATCGAAACGGTGGTGGGGTTAATCTGCCCGTCAAGATCCGTATCGTTGGCCAGCACGTTGAAGACGCTTTGCGTGTCCTCGAACAACTGACCCTGGTCATTGTTCGCCACCGGGGCATCATTGTCGGGGACAACAAAAATATTGACCGTGGCGGGCAGCGAAAAGACCCCGTCGCTTTGGGCCACGATGTAGGTGAACGAATCGGCACCGTTGAAATTTGGATTCGGTGTGTAGGTTACCGTCGTGCCAAGGATCTGCACGATGCCGTTGGTCGGACCGTTGACGATTGTCTGTGTCGAAGGATCAATCGTACCGTCGATGGCCGTATCGTTGCCAAGGATATTGATCGGAAAACCCACGAAGTCTTCAGGCACCACGGCCACATCGTTGAACGTCAACGGGGGATCGATGACCGGCACGATGCCAATGCCTACCGTGGCGATGTTCGACACCTGGCCAGCGGTGTTACGTACGCGATACTGAAAACCATCGGATCCCGAGGTGTTCGCGTTCGGATTGTAAGTCACCACACCGGTGACCGGGTTGACCACCAGCGAACCACTGGTCGGCGCAGTCGTAATCTCGACGGTCGACGGGGCCAGGGGCGAACCGAATGCCAGGTCGTTGGCGAGAATGTCGATAATCAGGGGCGTGTCTTCCAGCGTACCGGTCAGATCGTCCTGGGCGATGGGCGCCACCGAACCAGCCAGCACATCGATGTTCAAACTGGCTACGTTCGACAAGTTGCCAGAATTGCCGCGGACCGTATAGAGAAGTGTGTCTTGGCCCGTGAACCCACTATTCGGAGTGTAGACAATCTGCCCATTGATTGGGTTGATGATTGCCGAGCCGTTGCTTGGGCCGCTGACCAGGGCAACCGACGTGGGGTCGAGAAAGCCGCCGGGGTCGAGGTCATTGGCCAACACGTTGACCGGAATCGTCGTGTTCAGCAGGGTCGTGGCCAGGTCGCTTTGTGCGATGGGCGCGGCCGACAGCATCTGCCGTTGCTCGAGCGGTTCGCTGTGAAGCGATCGATGCGAACTTCCCTCCAACCGACGAAGGCGTCGAAAACGGGATGCAAAATTCGATCGACGTGCGCGCAGCCTTAAGCCACGCTCGAACAGAGAAGACTCAATCACGATCAATACCTCTTACTGCGAATGTTCCAAATGCGCAACAAGACAGTTGCCTGCAACACGTTCCGTATCCCGGGAGGCCAGCGACGAATGTCTGTGGTTCAGTTCGCCGCGATGTTCTGCTGAAAGCAAACAGAACGCCCGACGGTCGTCCTTGCACCGAACCATGCAGACCTCGAACGAGGCCGTTTCCCTTCAGAGCGAGCAGAACTTGCGTCGTAAAATGGACGCGAAGCGCCGGACCTCTGAACCATCGATTATGTTTAGAGATGGGGCAGGCGTCAAGAAAATGGATCAGTAGAAATGGGTAGTTTAGCGAGATATTTCTCGGCACACCGGAGTTGACGACGCCACGGCACACGATTGGATCGATTGTAGCGAATCCTCCTCTGAATAAGACGTGATCGCCGTGGCAAGAACGTTGTTCCTTCGCACCGGGAGACCCCATACGAGGCATCAACATCGGACTTTGGCGAGTACGCATCTCGAAGCGGGGTTCTCAAGCCCGCACCTTACAATCGATACAATTGATAGAACCGTTCGGCGACATCCTCAAGGTTGCCGCTGGTAAGGGGGTTCACATCAATCCAATTGATAGAGTTGCAGCCACTCCTTGGAGTAATAGCGGAAGCCTCCCCCTTCCCTTTTCCGAACGCCCCCGCCGGTGATCACCCGGTGGCCATCGGGTGAGATGTCCACGGACGTGACCCAACCCTCGCCTTGTATACGGGTGATTTCGCTGCCGTTCTTAACATTCCATAGCCGTAGCGATCCATCGAAGCTGCCGGAGAGGAGCCGCTGCGTATCTGGCGTGAATGCCAGGCTCTTGATGACATGGGTATGACCAGTCATCTCTCTTCGCAATTTGCCTGCCCACATACCCCAGTAACGAATGCGGTTGTCGTCCGATTGCTTAATGTTGAGCATCCACATCGGGCCATCCGGTTCACCTCCGGTGCCCGTGGCGAAGTAACGACCGTCGGGAGACACTGCCACGCTCCACACGGGAGCAGGATGAGAGACCGCGAAGAGTTCCTCCCCGGTCTCAATGTTCCAAACGCGGGCCGTGCGATCATTGCTGCCAGAGAGAACACTTCGGCCATCGGGAGTAACGACAACGCTCGATACCCATTTTTCGTGGCCTTCAAAGCGAAGTAACTCACTGCCGTCGGCAACATTCCAAACGCAGAGTGTCGAGTCGGTGCCGCCGGAAACAAGTTGACGACCATCTGGAGAGAATGCCAGACAGGTTACCAAGGTTCCATGCTTGAATTTGCGAATAACTTCCCATTTGCTCACATCCCACAGCATGACCTGTCCGTGAGATCCGAAACCGGCATTGGCGATGTACCTTCCGTCTGGACTTGCGGCGACGAAGAAACAGGATGTGCCGACCGGAAAATAACGTTCCGCCTCGTTTTCTTCGATGTTCCACAGCAGCAGGCGAGTGTCGCCAGCGTCGCCGCCGGTGATCACGCGTTTGCCGTCGGGGAGGAAGGCCAGGCTGGGGACCGATCCACCCTTCTTGAAGAACGCGAGTTTTCGCAATGCGATGTCTTTTTCCGCTCTTGGGAAGCGAACGGATTTAGCTCGCGACAGGCGGACCTGAAGGGTCTCTACTTCATGCTCCACTTCGTGGAGCTGTTTGCGCAACTCGATGTCGAAAGGATTTTCTTTCAATGCGGCTTCAAGAGTTTTCTTTCGTGTCTTGGCGCCGGCGATCTCTTTCTTTAACAGCGCGATACCTTCGTCTAATACCTGCTGAGGATCCCTGCCTCCAGGGTCGAATGTACCCGTTATAGGGGGAACGTCGCTTCCAGGGTCAGTGCTTGTCAAAGGGGTGACGTCAACTCTGTCGCGAGCGGCTGCCTCGTCACTCTCCTCGGAGATTGAGCGGAGGCGGAAACGCACCACCGGCTTGTTGGCGCGGGTGATGGTTAGCCAGTCATTCGATGCGCCTGGATCGGTCGGAAACTGTTTCGGTCCCAATTTAATGCGAACTTCGTTGGGCCCGGCTCCGAGAATGCTTAGCACACCGGTGTCGCTATCGAACTCAATTTTCACGCGGGGATCGAACATCTCGATATCGACGATTCCCGCATCCATGTGCAGTTCCATCGTGCTTGGCGCATCATCGGCGCCCGCCACGGTCACTTGCAGGCCGAGCCCGAGAAGCAAGACGGCGGATGCTAGGAGTGAGACCGCGATCCATCCGCTATTGCGACGAGGCTTCTTCGGTTCTCGTTCGAGGAGCCGGCGAATGCGACGCACCAGGGGCGAGCCGGTGGCGGTGAGGACCAATGCCGGGGACTCGCCTCGCGAGTGGGCAACGATACAAATCGCCTTGGCATAGTCGCGACGATCGGTACACATCGCGGTGGCCACGTCGTCGCAGCAGAGTTCGCGTTCTTGGCGAATGCGGTGAGAAATCCACCACACGGCCGGGTGATAGAAGAGCAATGTTTCAACGACGCACTGCAACAGGTTGGCCAAATAGTCGCGCCGCGCGATATGGGCCAACTCGTGGGCCAGGATTGCCTCGAACTGTTGTGGAGTGAGTCCGAGCAACGCACTGGTTGGCATCAGAATTACCGGTTTGAAGTAGCCCACCAGCGTCGGTACTTTGACGTAGAGCGATTCAAAAACAGGCACGCTTTGCCAGATGCCCAACTGCCGGCAAAGCCGCTTGAAAATCGTTTGGCTGGCTTCATCAAGAGGTCGCACCCCACGACGCTTCAGCCATTCGGCCGCGGCAAGACCGTACAGCAACCGAATCAAAAGAAGTACGACCCCCGCGCCCCAAGCAACGACGACCCACGATCGCCAGGGGGCGCGGTCCGCTTGTAGTAGTTCAAATCGGGCGATACTCACTTGGCCCGGATCAATCGATGGCGGCGGCGTGGGGGCAACCTTTGGGGAGGGTGCCGCGGCGGCGAGCGGTTCTTTCTCGCGGAAGTCCAGTTCTGGCGGAGCGATGAATCGACGTCCCTCGTCGGCCAGATGCACCACGATGGGTTCGTGTCGGCCGATCGAAGGATAATCTGGGATGACGAAAAACGTGATGATTGGCGATGCCGCCATGAGGGCGAACAGCGATAACAGCATTAAGTAGCGGAACTGCGGCACCGCGTTTCGCAACACCCACATGGCCAACATTGCCGCCAGTGCAAATAAGCAACCTTGCCATACGAAGTGCAGGAGGACCGTCGCCAACTGCGTGATCATCGGGTCGTTTAGTAGCGTTGTTGAAAGGGTCATGATTGATCTCCTTCGATTTCATCCAGCAACTCACGCAGCGCATCCATTTCTTCTGGCGTGGCCGATCTTGGGTCGATTGCATGCAGCAGGAGATTATGCGTCGAACCGTCGAACGCCCGATCGATTAAATCGCGAGCAAGGTGTTTCAACACGGTGGCCTGCCGCCGCACGGGACGAAACACCTGGGGACGATTGCTGTCGTCGGAGACCAAGAGTTTCTTGTCACGCATGATCTGCATAATCTTCAGTACCGACGTCAGCCCTACGGTTCGATATTCAGAAATCACTTCCCAGACTTCACGCACCGTGCTGGGCCCTCGATCCCAGAGAATCTTCAGCACTTGGAGTTCCTGGTCGGTCGGACGTCCGGTTTTCGGTCGAGCCACGAGATGCATCCTCTTGATTCAAAGCCCGGCTGCCCCACCGGGCCGTTGTTCACTGATTGACGAATTCTTTCGTAGATCATACCTGTCGCGAGGGCTATGTCAACGAATTAATTCGTAAAGTTTTCTAGGGCCGGTCTGCGTCTCGGGGCTCGCACCTGACACAACCCAGGTGGGGCGAGCTTTCCGTATATCCTGCGGCGGGTTACGCTGGGTTGATACCTGCACATGGCAACTGGACTTTCGGTCGATAGCAACGGACACGCGATGGATCCCATTTCAGCTGAGCAGTATGAAAAACTGGGGGCGTTCTATCTGGGACGCGGATACGATCTGGCGACGCGCACCATGCGTGACGATTTGGTGTTGTACGACTCCAAGGATCTGACGACCCACGCGCTATGTGTCGGCATGACCGGCAGCGGAAAAACCGGCCTCTGCATCTCGCTATTGGAAGAAGCCGCCATCGACGGGATTCCGGCCCTGGTGATCGATCCCAAGGGCGATCTCTCGAATCTGTTGTTGACCTTTCCGAAGATGGAAGCCAGCGATTTGCTTCCTTGGCTCGAAGCCGACGCGGCCGCCCGAGCGGGAATGACCCTTGATGAGTTGGCCACGCATGAAGCGACCAAGTGGCGCGAGGGTCTCCAGCAATGGGGCATGTCAATCGACCGAATTAAGGCCTTGCGCGAGGCGGTCGACGTCTCGGTGTACACACCAGGAAGTGACGCAGGTTTGCCGCTCTCGGTGCTCGCGTCGTTCAACGCGCCGACTCCGGAGATGCTCGACGATACCGATTTAATGCGCGACCGTATCAGCACAACCTCATCTAGTTTGCTGGCCCTGTTGGGAATCTCGGCCGACCCGATCCGCTCTCGGGAGCACATTTTGCTGTCGACGATTCTGGATAATCAGTGGCGGCAAGGTCGCAATCTGGATCTTGGCGATTTGATTCGTCTCGTACAGCAGCCGCCAGTCGATCGGATCGGCGTGCTCGATCTCGACTCGTTTTATCCCGAGAAAGAGCGGTTCGAGCTGGCCATGTCGCTGAACAACCTGCTGGCGGCGCCAGGCTTTTCTAGTTGGTTGAAAGGTGACCCACTGGACATCGATCGGCTGTTGTATACGGCCGAAGGACGACCTCGCATCTCGATCCTGTCGATCGCCCATCTCTCGGATGCCGAGCGAATGTTCTTCGTTTCGCTGTTGCTGAACGAGACCATCGGCTGGATGCGATCGCGGCCCGGTACGACCAGCCTGAGGGCGATTGTGTACATGGACGAGATTCACGGATATATGCCGCCGGTCGCCGAGCCAGCATCGAAAAAGCCGCTGCTTACGCTGCTCAAACAAGCTCGGGCGTTTGGCGTGGGTGTGGTGTTGGCAACGCAGAATCCTGTCGACTTGGATTACAAGGGCCTCTCGAATATCGGCACCTGGTTCCTGGGTCGATTGCAAACCGAACGCGACAAGGCTCGAGTGCTAGACGGATTGGAAGGCGGGGCCAACAGCACCGGCGAGCGTTTCGATCGCGGTGCCATGGAGCAGACGCTGGCAGCCTTGGGCAAGCGTGTCTTCCTGATGCACAACGTTCACGAAAATGAGCCCGTGGTGTTTCACACGCGTTGGGCACTTTCGTACCTCCGTGGCCCCTTAACTCGCGATCAGATACGAAAGCTGATGGCCGACCGGAAGAAAGCGTCGTCGGAAGAATCGTCCGATGCGGAGTCTGAGGAAGGGGCGGCGAGTGCATCGTCTGCTTCGACGGAAGCATCAACGTCCGCCGGAGGAAGTGCCGCGGCGACAGAGCCCGGCAGCGAAGAAGAGCGGCGTCCCGTCTTACCGCCTGAGATTGAACAGGTGTTCTTGCACGATGACGAAGGGATCGACGGCGAGCAGCGTTGTTATCGACCACACCTGCTGGGTTCGGCAGCGATCCACTTCGTCGATACGCGTCGAGGGCTGGAAGCCGACGAGCGGATCACTTTATTGGTGCCACTTGCGGATGACGTGCGGACGATTGATTGGTCCACGGCGACGATTTACAGCGAAGGAGAACTCAAATGGAACCGACAGGCCGACGACAATACGGTGTTCGCGAAGCTGCCCTCTCCCGCTGCATCGGCGAAGCGATACCCTGTGTGGAGCAAGTCGCTAGCCGGGCATCTCTATCGCAAGCGTCGTTACGAGTTACTGAAAAGCGCGGCGCTGAAGGAGATATCCCGGCCTGGCGAAAGCGAACGAGATTTCCGCATTCGCCTGTCTGACTTGGCACACGCAGAGCGGGACCGGAAAGTGGCCCGGTTGCGAGAGAAGATCAGTCCCCGACTCACACGGCTCCAGGATCGCATTGGGTCGGCTCAAGCAACCTTGGAACGGGAGAAAGGAGAGGCCACCCGATCGACGATACAAACGGCCGTTTCGATTGGCACGACCATCCTTTCCGTCA
>CAZNXE010000245.1:0-9036 GCA_964576465.1 uncultured Planctomycetaceae bacterium | reverse complement strand
CGGTCGGTCCCTCGCTCACGCGTCGGGTTGGTATATTCTCATTCGCCGCTCGCCTTGTGACAATACACTAGCCCCGCAGGCCCTCGATCGGGCGCCCGTAGCAGAGACGCAACGGCCGGCCTACTGGGTCGTGGAACTCGGTTTGCGGATCGACGCCCAAGTGCGTCAGCATCGTCGCTGTCAAATCGGCGGGGCCCACTGGCTGGCTGGCCACGTAGCCTCCGTCGGGCGTCGATGAGCCATAGACACAACCACCGGCGACGGGTCCACCGGCGACCAACGCAGTGAAGGCATGAGGCCAATGGTCGCGCCCGGTGGCGTCGGTCGCCGCATTCTGCGAGACGATACCAACTCTCGGCGTGCGCCCGAACTCTCCGGTGACCACGACCATCGTGCGATCTAGCAGTCCCCGCTGGTCGAGATCCTCTAACAGCGCCGAAAGGCCTGTGTCCAATGGCGGGAGGAGCCGATTCTTGAGCGACGGAAAGTTGTCGGTATGCGTGTCCCAAAACGGCGACTTCACGTCCTGCGTGTCCACGGGCCAGTTGACCGTTACCATTCGCGTACCCGATTCGATTAGGCGACGGGCCAACAACAGGCTCTGTCCAAACGTACCGCGGCCATAGCGATCGCGAACCGCCTCGGGCTCACGAGACATCTCGAATGCACGACGAACTTCGGGAGCCGTCAGCATGGAGAAGGCTTGCTGGTAAAGCGCGTCTTTGCGTTCGGTCATTCCAGTCAGTTCAAGCCGCTTGGCAACCGTGTCGACTTGTTCAACAAGGCGTTGGCGACCGCTGAGCCGCAGCGACGTCATCGCCTCCAACTGGGTCAACCAATCGATGCGAAAATTCTCGTCGCTGGGGTCGTCGGCAATCACGAACGGGTCGTAGTTCTGTCCCAAGATGCCGCCGGACTGGCCCGCGATACGCATCGCTTGGTCGACGAACTTTGAATACCGTGGCAACGTGATGGCTTGGGGCAGCGCCGAGATCGGCCGGGCATATTTCATTGTCATCGAGCCGACAAACGGCCAGTCGTCTGGCGACATCTCATCGGTTGTCCCCGGTCGTGCGGGCGGATGGCCCGTGTACATCTCGTGCGCCGCACTGCCATGCACCCGGTCGTCATGGTGCATGGAGCGGATGAGTGTGAACCGCTTGGCCTGCCGTGCCAGCATCGGCAGATGCTCGCAGAGTTGGATGCCGGGAACGGTCGTGTCGATCGGACGAAACTCGCCGCGAATCTCCAGCGGCGCCTCGGGCTTCATGTCCCAGACATCGATATGACTGGGGCCGCCGAACAGAAAAACGAGGATGCACGATCGCTCGTCGCCCGTGAGAGGTTTGGCCAAAGCGGCACCCCTCGACCCTAATATCTGCGGCAATCCAATCCCCAGCGTGCTAAGCCCGCCCACACGCAGCAATTCACGTCGGGTCACTGCTCCGCACGGTGTACGCCCCGCGGATTGGCTAATCGAAAACATTCCGGGTACCCTCCAGATCGATCACGTGCATGGCCGGGCAGTCGCAAGGACGGCCCAATATCTCTGCGGCAACTTTCTGTTTTGGTGGCCTTCCGTGGCCCTCGGTTGTTCGATAGGTTTCTCCGACTTTTCAACCACGCCGCTTTCGCGATCGCCGTATTGCGAGATTTGTCGCACCGTGATCGGGAAGCCGCATTCTACTAGATCACCTACTCCTGTGGCGACGAAACGACACCAATGCCACTGCGGCCCAAAGAGCCAACACCAACGTGCTTGGTTCGGGGACGACCGCTAACTGGGCAATCTGTGAATCGGAAAGCACGTCGTCTCGAAAGAATGCTTCATCAATCTGCCCAACAAACGTATTGGTCAGAATGGATCTTCCTCCGAACGAAAACTCACTATTGCTGCCGGTGCTTGTCGCGGTACTGGCGGTCGATGCAACGAGTGATCCATCCAGGTAAAGGCGAATGGTAGTCCCATCGAATGTCTGCGCGACAAAGTGCCATTGTTCATCATTGGCCAGTGGAGCATTCGCGTTGTTGGCGCCATTGTTCACATAGCCATAAAGCGTCGCTCCATTGTGGTACGTTATCCCCGATTGAATTCCGGAAATAGACTTCCCATAATCAAGGCATCCGAACCTTGACTGCCGGCGGCCTTGAACCAGGCGCCCATGGAAAATTGGGTTTGGTCTGCGACCATCGTCGCGGCACCACTCCAAAGAAAACTGGATCCGTCGAATTCCACCGCATTGCCAAACAGCCCTGGCACAATGTTGATGGACCCCGTGCCAGCGGTGCTTAGGTTATTGCCATTTCCGCTCGTGTCCGAGAAGTCGGTGTCGAAACTCCATTCGCCGATGATGGCAGCCGATGCGGTGCGTGGAACAAGAAACATCGTGGTAGCGACAATGGCGAAACCGGCCAACCAAATACCTGGTGCGAAACGTCGTGGATTGTGAGACATCAGTAGCAACCTTTTCATTCAAGAACGATTAAGGGGCACGGCGCCGTACGCCACGCCTTGAGGACAGAAAGGAGTCAATCCATTCGCCAGTTGTTCCGTCGTAGCGCAGTACGTCTTCGCTATCATGACTAACGACATAAATATTTCCGTCAGGGCCAAACGTGATGCGGTGGGGTCTTCGAGGGTTCGCTCGTCTCGCCAGATCACACTTCCCCAAGAATTCGCCCGTTGCGGAGTCAAAACGCAACACGCGATGCGTGTTCATGCTGGTAACAAAAAGCACTCCCGTTGGGCTGGCGGCAATGCCCACGGGATATGGCACAGTTGTTTCAGGAGCGAATGTCTCGACAACACCGCCACTTTTCCCATCGAAGCGCAGCACCGTATTGTTATTCACTGAGCAAACATAAAGGTCACCGTTCGGAGCAAAGCAGAGGCCTTCTACTCCATCTAGGCCACCGCTACCGGCGGGAACAAAGGCATCCATGAACGCTCCTGTTCGACCGTCGTAACGAAGAACGCTGTGCGTGCCATCGCTTGCTACATAAAGGTTGCCGTCCGGGCCAAACAAAAGCCCCCGTGGTTCCATGAGACCACCACTGCCGGCGGGAACAAACTCGTCGATTCGTTTTCCAGAATCGCCGTCGTAGCGAATCACGTTGTGTGTTGGTCCGTGGCTGGTATAGAGGTGTCCGTCGGGTCCAAACACCAAGCCTTGAGGCGCGGGGGGACCTGTCGTAACAAACAGATCAAGCAACGATCCCGTGGTCCCGTTGTATTTCAGGACGCTGGCATGAGGGTGGGCTGAGGTAACGTAAAGGTGGCCATCGGGGCCGAACGTCAAATCAACTGGGATTCGCAAATAGGGATCGACGGAGGGTAAAGACCGGGCAAAAAAATCTTTGTCCTTTTCAACGTCGCGAAACTGAAACGAAGTGCCAGCGCCGGAACCTCGTGATTCCAACCGGCTTCCCTGACCGGCGGAGAGCTGTATCGTTTTGTGAGTCGCCTCCAAAGAATCAATGCGCGGCGAAAACTCGACGCGGCCTTCCAAAACATGGACTTCGGTACCGTGAGAGCCTTCAGCGAGAAGCCCAAAACTTGTCCCAAGATCAACCACCACGGCGTTGGGAGTGGAAACCGTAAATCCGATCGCGGAGGGAGGTACGTGGGCCACTAACTTGCCCTGTTCAAGCATCGCCGCATCTGGCGATTGTAGCTTCAGCAACGCGGGACCTTCCAAGACAACTTTCGCGCCGCTGTCGAAGAGAATCTCGACTAACCCTTCGCGCAAACGCAACGTGCCCAGCGGCAACCGAGAGCCCGGTTCGGTCGGAATAGAACTGTCTTGCCAACTGGCATCAAAGGTTGCGTACAGGGTGGCAACGTATTTTGGAACTGGAGCGGGCTGAACCGTGGCAGTTCCTTTCTCTGGTGCCTCACGGCCAAGCCGTAATCCCAGGAGACATCCAAAAACCACCAGCAGAACACTAAACATGACAACGGGTGCTTTTTCGAGCCAACGATTGAGTTGCGCCGAATCAAGCGTCGACTTGCCTAACCACGAAGTCGTGCCGGAGGTTTCATTCCCCAAGACGGGTGTCTTGAGATTGGATTCTGGGAAACCGTCTTGCTCTCCTGGTGATGGCTCTGCCAAGGGTGGAACATCAACCCGGGGTCTAGTTTCCTGTTCTGCCAACAGGTCGCCGAGCGAGTGAGGGGAAAAGTCCCATTCCAACCGCGCGCACATGTCGATGTATTGGACAAACGTTCGTAAGACGTTGGCATCTTGTCGTGCCATTTCCTCGAGGCGTGACATGTTGCCAACAGACAATCGTCCCTCGGCAAACGCATCCAACAAGCCACGCAGTTCTTCATCGGGAACAGGGCTGTGAATCATGCTTCGCCCCTCGGTTCGAGGGCGCGATTGATACATTCAAACAGCCCATAACGAATCCGGCTGAGTGCTCGATAGGCGGCGTCAACCGATTTGCCAACCTGTTGGGCCAACTCGGCTATCGAGACGCTCGAGTCGTAGCGGCGCTGAAGCAAATCGCGATCGGATTCACGTAACTTTTCTATGCACGCTTCCAATGCCTTCGCGCGAGCCTCGAGGGCATCGTGATGCGTATCGCGGGTCGCAACCGCCGCCGAAAGAAAATTGTCGCTGAATTCCACAGCCGTGCGATGTTTGCGTCGTCGAAGATTTCGCACCTTGTTCAATGCAATTTGGCATAGCCAGGAGCGAAATTTCGAGTCGGGCCCAAAATCATCGAACTTCTCCCATGCCACGAGACTCGTTTCTTGGAAAATGTCTTCCGCATCAGCACGATTCGGCAAGAGCGTTCGGATATAGGCATAAAGAACGGACGATTCCCGTGAAAAGAGCCGCACGAACTCCGCCCGCTGCGAACCTTCCGCAACCCTTGCGGCCGGACTTCGCGACGTATTTTCATCACGGTCGTTTCTGATGTTCTTACTTCCTTCCACCCAGAATGGAATGTCTGGAACGGTTTCTCTATGGCATATGTTGCACAGACCTCAAATTGGACAAGAATTCTTGGTCTTTCACGAATTTTCGTGGCCAGAAGCCCGTGGACCAAGAGACTGGCCACCATGTTGGGCCAGCGGGGACTTCCATTCGGGTTCTGAAAAGGACCGAACGGGACGCCCTGATGGGAACATTCGTTCCGATTACTCGGCCGGAGGCCAAGCCAATTTTCCGGGCGTGGTCACGCGGACACTCCACAGTTTGTGGCCCGCGGCGATGAACAGCGTCTTTAGATCGGCCCCACCAAACGTGCAATTGGTGACCATATCTTCCAGCACGGGAATAAATCCAACCTGCTCACCCTCGGGGGTGAAGACATAAATGCCTGCCGGGTTGTCGGTGGTCTCCAAAGGCAAATTGGGCACATTGAAGCCCGCGGCCACATACAGGCGACCTTTGATATCGATGGCCATGCCGTCGCCGCCGCGTCCGCGACCAAAATCGTGCAGCAGCTTGCGGCTGTCGGCTTCGATCGTCCCTTGCGCTGTCAAGTTGAACCGCCATAGCTTTCGGTTGCCATCGACCGTGCCATTGTTGTTGTCGATCACGAACAGCCATTGATCGTCGGCCGATACGGCGATCCCGTTGGGGCGCTGAACTTCATGGGCGATGATGCGCTCGATACGGCCAGCGGGGTCAATGCGATAGACGCCTTCGATCGGCTTTCCTTCGGCGTCGAGTTGCTCCATGTCATCGCGATCGCCATACCGTGGGTCGGTGAAATAGACGCGATCTTTGCTATCAATCGCCAAGTCGTTCGGCGAATTCAGTTGCTTGCCTTCATAGGCTGCGGCCAGAACCGTGATCGTGCCGTCGGGTTCCATGCGCGTCACACGGCGATTTCCCCCCTCGTCGGCACCTTCGCAAGCCATCAAGCGTCCCTGACGATCGAACAGCAGGCCATTGGATCGGCCCGACGGTGTGCGGTAGACGTGCATCACCTCCTGTGGATCGCGACGCATGATGCGGTTGTTGAAAATGTCGCTGAAATAGACATTTCCACTAGGGTGCCAAGCAGGGCCCTCGGTGAATGCCACAATTCCTTCGGGGCGAACCTGGGCATCGAATTCCACGATACCCTCGGACTGCTTGTCTTGTGCTCGACCGTCAGCACATGCCAGCATTGCCGCGATCAGCCAAACGATCGAGAACCAAGATAAACGAAGTTGACCAAGCATATGCAATAGCTCCCGCAGTAGACCAAATGCGTTGCAGGTGACCAAGAAAGAGTCGAAACCCCAGGCCAGGCTCTTAACCTACCCGCGGCGGGATGAACTGCCTAGCAGTCCGCGGGAATAAAATACGTCGATCACGGATGATTCGGACAGACGCGCCAGCGTATCGGCTTGTTCAATGAGTTCGTCGATAATCCGGTCCGCAGTAAGAGGGCGATTATCGGTGAAGGCGACTTGAAACGCGATCTCTCGGAGGTCGCGTTCTGCCGCTTCGGTGCGCCTTGCACTGGACATCAATCGGCGATGCCATGTTGATTCAAACGTTCACGAACAGCGCGCTTGGTCTGCTCGGCGTCGAAGGGACCGACTCGTCCGGCGGCAATATCGTCATCCGCCTCCTGGATCATTTGCTGAACTTCAGTCAATCCGCATTGACGCTTTTCAAGGGTGTCCATCGCTTCGCGGAGTACTTCCTCTTTCGTTGCGAATGCACCGTTTTCGATCTGTGCATTGATCCGCTGTTCTAGATCTGGCGAAAGCTGATGTGACATCGGCACCTCCTTTATTGAAGAATATCACGCCGAAGAGGATCGAGTCAATTGTGGGAGAGAAACTGTGCGTTCGTGCTTCACTTAACATGGCTGTGGTGGCGGATCAATCACCACCGGCCCCGCTACTCGATCGCTTGGGCGACTGCCTCCAGGGCGCTGGCGACGGCTTCAATCCTTTCGACCAATTCGGCCTTGGTGTCTTCTAGGTTCGCGATCTGCTCGGCTGGTTCGTAGGCGAAGCAGTAGAACTTTACTTTTGGCTCGGTGCCCGAGGGCCGGACAGCGACGTAGTTTCCTTCGGCTTCCAGATCGAAGATCAGCAGGTTTCCCTGGGGTGCTTCTAGCGGTTTGGTCGAGCCGTCGCTTTGACGGATCACGAGCTGATCGTAGTCGCGAACTTGCTTGACCGCGAGAGGTCCCAATTGCCAGGGAGGGTTCTCTTGCAGGGTCTTCATCAGCTTCGTCATGCGCGTCATGCCTTCGGCACCGGGCATGGTGGTGGTGGTGAGTTGCTCGTAGTGACAGCCAAACTGCCAGAACAGCGTGTCCAGTTTCTCGTGCAGCGTTTGGCCCTCGGCCTTGCATTGTGCCGCCAAGCAGGCGAGCAACACCGCAGCCACTCCGGCGTCTTTATCTCGGGCATACGAACCGGCCAGATACCCGTGCGATTCTTCGGTCCCCAGCACAAACTTCTCTGGCCCCAGTTCGTCCATCAGGCCGCCGATGTACTTGAAGCCGACTTGCAGATTACCGTAGGTCCGCACGCCATACTGGTCGGCAATGCGGCGAATCAACTCGGTGGTAACGAGCGTCTTGATGATGTAGTGCTCGGGAGTTAGCGTGCCAGCGGCCTTCCGCTGGGCAAGCACATACTCGGTCATCAAGGCCCCGATTTGGTTTCCGGTCATCGTTCGCCATGGCCCGTCGGCCGTAAGGCGTGCCGCGCAGCCTAGCCGGTCGGCGTCGGGATCGGTCGACAAGATCAACTCGTGACCGTCTTGGGAGGCTTGCTCGATCATCGTGTCGAACGTCGCGGGGTTCTCAGGGTTGGCCACGTGGTTGGGCACGTTCGGGAAATCGCCGTCCGGCTGTGAGTGTGGCCCGAAGACTTCAACATCGTTGAAGCCGATTGCCGCTAAGGCTGGGCAGATCGACGTAGCGCCGACTCCGTGCATGGGCGAATAGAGAATCTTGAGATCGCGAGGGCCGTCGAAGGCCTGTTGCTTGAGGTGATCGATATAGATGGCATCGAGTTCTTCTTCGCAGTATTCGATGGCTCCTTTGGCCTTTGCCTCGCGAAAATCAACCTGGTTGATTGTCTCGACGCTCATCACCCGGTCGATGACACCCTTGTCGTGCGGTGGGAGCAACTGCCCACCGGTTGACCAATAGGCCTTCACGGCGTTGTCACTCGGTGGGTTGTGACTGGCGGTAACCATAATGCCGCATGAACAGTTCTTTTCGCGAACCAACAACGAAAGCTCTGGCGTGCTGCGAACGCCGTCGAGAAAGTAAATCTTGAAACCGGCCGCGACCATGATCGTGGAACACAACTCGGCGAAGTGTCGCGAGCGATGCCGCGTATCGTACGCGATCGCACATCGCGGCGGATCGGAACCTTCGTGTAGCGAGAGGACATAGTCGGCCAGGCCCTGCGCGCTTTCGCCGATCGTGCGATCGTTGATCGCGTTGGAACCTATCGGGTACATCTTCCCACGACGACCGCCGGTACCAAACGGGATCACGGTCCAGAAAACGTCGTCGAGATCTTGCCACCGTTCAGCGGCCAAATGTTCGGCCACCAAAGGTGCGTACTCGGCATACCGCGGTTCGGTAAGCCAGGCTTCAATATTCTTGACCGCCCCAGGGCTCAACAGTCCTTCCTCGGCCGCGGCGTTCATCCGTTTCAGAGCTTCAGACTGTTCCATCGTGCCTGTCGTAGGTGACATCGAAAGCGGGTCTCCCGTGTTGCGTTATTCATACTGAACGAACAGCCATCAGCCGTCGTTCAAGGTTCATGCCGCGGTGTATCGTGTGGCGATGGATGCCTTCGACATCGCACCGCGCATGACGCCGCTGCTTATTTTGCCCCATTTTGCGGTCCAATCCTAGTCGACTTGTAACCAAGATCAAGAAGAGCATCCATTTCGGATCACCACGATCACCGAGAAAGCACGTGCGAGATTCCGTCGAATCTATCGAGAATAGCTGGACTTTCATCGATAAGATCGGGCCGCTTTAGTTCTCGCACGAGAGATCCCACAGACGATCGTTCTGGCCAAATCCCCTAACGTCTATTGAATC
>CAZNXE010000244.1:0-9058 GCA_964576465.1 uncultured Planctomycetaceae bacterium | reverse complement strand
GGCAGCCACTTGGTGATGGTCGCGGGAGGCATTGGGCAAACCCCGTTTCTCGCCCTGGCGGCTGAGGCCCTGGGAAAGAACTCCTTTGGAGAGCCCGCTCGTGCAGCGGCGAAAATAGACCGCGTCACACTTTGCTACGGAGCGCGAAGGGCAGAACTTTTTGCCGGCGTTGACGATTTTCACGATCTCGGAGTCGATGTTCGTTTGAGCACCGACGATGGCTCAGCCGGTCACCATGGACTGGTAACTGAGATTCTGTCCGAGATTCTTACGAACGACCAAGACGATGTTCGCATCGTAACTTGTGGGCCTGAGCCCATGCTGGAAGCGGTCGCCGAAGTGGCCGGGAAGTTCAACACGCCGTGCGAAGTTTCGCTCGAAACCCCCATGGCCTGCGGGATGGGCATCTGCTTTAGCTGTGTTGCTAAAGTTCGCGATGCCGATGGCCAGTGGGACTATCGCCGCACCTGCGTCGAGGGACCTGTATTCGACGCTAAGTCGATCGTGTTCTAGACGGATGCGACAACAAGCCGGTCATCATCAGTGTCAGGCCGCGTCGGCATAGAATCGGGTGGAAGGTTCTGTCGGCGAAACAAGCCCAAACAAGGTGGGTAAAGCTGCTGGCGAATTGAGCGTGTGCAATGGCCACGCATCCATGCGCCAGAACTACCCACCCTACAAAAAAGTGTACTCTGGTCGACACCGGTTCTAGTCAACCCACCCGCCATCGGTGCAGGGGCTGCTAGCTCGCCGACTTGAGTTCGCGAATCTGCTTGGAAAGGCGCGACTTCGTCCGGGCAGCGGCATTCGGATGAATGGCCATGCGGGCTCCCGCCTGATCGAGCTGCTTCGCCGCCAAGCGAAGTTGTGTTGCAGCTTCGTCCGCATCGCCGCCGGTGATCGCCTCACGGACTTTCTTGATTTGGTTACGCATGGCCGACCGCACGGCACGGTTGCGGTCGCGGCGAGTGACGTTTTGACGGAGACTTTTCTTTGAGCTGTTCGAATTTGGCATTCGTCGAGTAGTTTCTTTCAAATCACTGAAAACGATGTAAGTGGTTCCGTGGCATTGGCTCTGGCCGATATGCCAAGCTAAGCATTCTCGCGAAAAGCGCGGATTTTGTCCAGCAGCTCTGGGATATCGCGATAGCTAAAATCGTAGCCGGCCAAGTCCGTGGCGTATTTTTCGGCCGTATCGACGTCTTTTAGCCCCCAAGCAAGCCTGGCAACCCGGTAAATGGCCAGCTTTTTTTGCTCCATTTCGCGTTCTGAAAGCGATTCGACTGCTTCCTGATAGTTGCTCAGGGCCAGTTTGTACTGCTTTATTTGTTGGAAACACTCGCCCAACGCAAGCAGCACTTCGCCTTTTCGGCGGGGATCTCCCCGCGCTTCTTGTAGCTCCTTGATGGCTTCGTTGTACTTTTGGGCCCGTTTCAACCGTATGCCCAGCTCGTAACGAAAGCCAAGATTCGTGGGGAATCGCAACGCACGATTGCGGTAGACCTCCATTTCCTTGTGGTTGAGCTTCAGGCGAAGTTGCGCGAATTTCTTCTTATTCGCGTCGTTCGCATCTTCCTTCAGCGCCCGTTCGGCAGTGGAGGTCTTCTCACGTAGCACGCGGAGTTCGACATCTTCAAGCCGCTCGCGGATATCGACATTTTCGCCGGAGACCTCCAAGGCGCGACGCAATACCTTTTCAGCCTCGTCAAATCGCTCCTTACCTAGGTGCAGATCAGCCAATTCAAGGTAGTTTGATGTGTCGTCAGGATCCTTGCCGATTGCCTTTTCGAGCTGTTCTTCTGGTGTTCGTCGCAGTCCCGGTCCGTCATCGTCGCCCGTGAAATTGCGAACGTCCTTGGCTGACTCAGCAGCTTCATAACCACCCTGATGAATTGTCTTGTTGACGGTCAGGTCACCGATTGCCTTCTTGGCTTCCTCGTCGTCGGGAAGGGATTGTTGGACTCGGGTCCAACAGATGATTGCCTGATCGAACTGTTCTTGCCTGGCCAACACACGCCCGCAGCGACGATTCAGCTCGGCGTCCTTCATGTTGGCGTCTAGCGCGGTACGCAGATACAACAGCTCGCATTCGTCGTATTCAAGCTCTTCGCAAGCCTTGGCCATGGCGATCAATGTTGAGCCATCCCAAGGATTCAGCTCCAACATGCCCAGGCCCGCCTTGATGAGCCCTGGCCAGTCTTTTTGGATTTGGGCACGTTTTACGCCTGCCTTGGCAGTGGCACCCTTGACCCCGGCGAAACGACTGCCCTTCTTGTTGTTGTTGTATTTTTTTTGCAGATTTCCGACGAAGTTTTGCGCGTAGATCAGGTTTCCCGGATCGCCGACAACACAGGTGGTGAACAACTGCGTGGCGTAGTCAAAGTCGCCTTTGGACGCGATGCCGCTGGCGTGCTGAAAGCACTTCTGAAGCTGTTGGCGTTTCTTGGCGGAAATGGGCTCCCGCGGTGGTTTTTTTTCTGCCATGAACGGCCCGTCTTCTGCTCCAAACCCGTCGGATTTTCCTGAGACAACGTTTGCCCTTCCGGACGGTTGCCCCTTATCTTTAACAGTATCACTCTACACACACGCCGTGTAGGCTGCAAAACCTTAACCGCAGCGGCACGCGGTATTTAGGAAGCGAACCATCGACCGGCAAGTTCGTCGTCAGGTCTGTCTGACTCGACCTTGGTGGCCGATTCATTCCGCGGCGACTCAATCCCAACCACAAGCAGACGACCGATACCTTTCACGAAGAACCGCCCCCATGAAACCGCTACCAGAGGATACCCTCGGTCACGTTTACCTGGTAGGTGCAGGTCCGGGCGATCCGTCATTGATTACGATGCGAGGATATGCGTGCCTCCGCCAGGCGGAGGTTGTGCTCTACGACGCCCTGGTGAACCCCCAGATTCTGGAACATTGCCGCGAACACACAGAACTTATCTCGTTGGGACGCCACGGACGTGGTGCAATTGTCCCGCAAGATGAGATCAATCGCCTGATGATCAGCCACGCACGGGCCGGCAAGAAGGTGGTTCGACTCAAGGGGGGCGATCCCAGTATTTTTGCTCGCATCGGTGAGGAAACCGAAGCCCTGGAAGACGCGCAAATCGGCTACTCGATCGTGCCGGGAATCACCGCTTCGCTGGCAGCGGGCAGCTACGCCGGCATTCCACTCACGCATCGCGTTCTCTCCTCCGCCGTCGCACTGGTCACCGGACACGAAGCTTGGGACAAGGAGACCGAGCCCCTGGATTATGGCCAATTGGCCAACTTTCCCGGAACGCTGGTGTTTTATATGGGCGTCACCACCGTACGAACTTGGTCGCGAGGGCTCATCGCAGGGGGGAAGTCGCCGCAAACCCCCGTTGCCTTGGTCCGCCGCTGCTCATGGCCGAACCAGCTCGTTTATCGCTGCACACTGGCCGAAGTCGAGGACGTGCTCGATCAGAAGAAGACAACCGACAAGATCCGACCACCGGTGATCGCAATTGTCGGCGAGGTGGCGGCAGAAGAGATTGGGGTGACCCGGTCGTTTGACAGGCCTCTGGCGGGTGTTCGCGTTATGGTTACGCGGCCGCGCGATTTGGCCGACCCGTTTTGTTTCGATCTAGAGCAACTGGGTGCCGAACTCGTCGTGCAACCGGCAATCGAGATCGCTCCGGTCGACGACTTCACCGAGATTGACCGCACGCTGGGTGAGCTGGACCAGTATGACTGGCTAGTGTTTTCCAGCAGCAACGGCGTCCAGCACTTGCTAAGCCGGCTTCTTGAGCAGGGCCATGACATGCGAGCTTTGGCCTCCGTTCGCTTGGCAGTCGTGGGGCCAGGCACGGCGAAAGCCCTCGCCGAATTCCATCTAAGAGCCGATCTTCAGCCTGATGAACATCGCGGTGAGGCGCTTGCTGAAGCTCTAGTGGCAGCCAAGGGTGATCGGTATCTCTTGGCCCGAGCGAGTCGCGGACGGGACGTGATGGCGAAGCGGCTTACCGAAGCAGGTGGTGAGGTTCGTGAAATCGTGGTCTACCAAAGCCGGGATGTGGAGCAGCCTCGAGAGCATGTCGCTCAGCGGCTGGCGGCTGGTGAAATCGACTGGGTCACCGTCACCAGTTCGGCCATCGCTCGATCGTTGGTGGCGATGTTCGGAGAAGATTTGCGAAAAACCCAATTGGCCAGCATCAGCCCCATCACGTCGGAGACACTTCGGGAACTGGGCCACCCACCGACCGTGGAGGCAAATGTTCACACCACACAAGGTCTCGGGGAAGCAATCCGCCGCAATCAAGCAGCAGGCCCTGAAGGGCACGGGCCGGAATTGGCCCCCAAAGGTTGAGCGGGACAAGGGCAGGGGGGTGAACGATGAATCGTCAAACTTGCTGGCGAATCGTCATCCAACTCAGATAGCCAAGGCCGATGCCACAGAGCACGAAGCCGATGTCCATTACCATGCTGGCCTTGCGGAACGGGATCCCGAGCGCCAAGTCCAGTCCGAAGACTAATAGGACTAGCACCGCAACAACGAATCCAGATATCGTTAACACCCTTGACATCAAGCTTCCAGCACCTCTGCTCTCTATTTCTGTTCCGAAGTTATTCAGTATAGTTCCCTTTGGCACAAGTCGGCAATTTAGGGCCTCCCCAGCGTTCAGGTCAACTTGGGCAGCAGTGCCCTCCGCGTCGCAATCGCGAAAAGTGGTCTAACCGGCCCCTTGGCGGCTCGATTCCGAAGCGCTACGCTTCCCGGTGGCTACTACATTCTTGGCGGCACCGCAGCATCGCAGAACGCCAACGAGCTGCCCAAAATTGATGATTACGGGTCACTTTTACCGGAAAACATCGCATCATGACGATGGATACTGCAACATCGACTCCCTGGTGGGAAGACCTCCGAAGCAAAATGCCGGTCGCTCGAAACTGGGCCTACTTCGATCATGCGGCTGTTGCACCGCTGCCCGAGATCACGCGAGAAACCATCGCCTGCTGGGCTGAAGAAGCCGCAACTTGCGGAGACACGGTGTGGCCACAATGGCGAGGTCGGGTCGAGCAACTCCGTGGTGACTTGGCCAAACTAATCGGAGCTGACACCGACGAGATTGCCCTGGTTCGCAATACCACCGAGGGAATCGGGCTCGTGGCCGAAGGATATCCTTGGCAGCCGGGCGATAATGTCGTGACGCTCGACGATGAGTTTCCATCCAACCAGTTCCCCTGGATGAACCTTGCACGGCTGGGCGTCGAGACGCGACGTGTGTCGCCGCGCAACGGACGTGTCGATCTTGATGCGGTTGCCGCGGCATGTGACGAAAAGACCCGAATCGTCACCATCAGTTGGGTCGGCTATGCCTCCGGGTGGCGCAACGATGTTGATGCGGTTTGCGCGTTGGCGCATCAACGTGGGGCCCTGCTGTTTCTCGACGCGATCCAAGGGCTGGGCGTCTTTCCACTAGACGTGAGCCGCACGCCGGTCGATTTTCTGGCCGCCGACGGACATAAGTGGCTGCTGGGCCCTGAGGGGGCTGGTGTGTTGTTTGTTCGACGTGAACACATCGAGCGACTGATCCCGTTGGGCGTGGGATGGAATAGCGTTGAATCGTCGGGCGACTATTCCAAGATCGAGTTGAATCTCAAGCCAACGGCCGCTCGATACGAAGGTGGATCGTACAACATGGTTGGCCTGCTGGCCTTGGGAGCAAGCGTCGAGCTGCTCTCGCAATACGGCACCAATCAGATTTCGCGACGCGTGATCGAGATCACTGACCAGCTATGCGACCAGCTCGCAGACATCGGCGCCGTGATTCACAGCGATCGCAGCGATGATCGCAAGTCGGGCATCGTCGCCTTCGAAGTGCCGGACCGCAATCCTACGAAACTTCGGCAACAAGGCTTGGGGCAAGGCATTGTCCTCAGCGTTCGTGGCGGACACCTACGTGCCAGCCTGCACGCCTACAACAACGACGAAGACATCAAGCGGCTCATCGAATTGATTCAAAGGAGCACCAACGCCGGGTAGTGCCGATTGTAGGGCTGCCAAGTCAACTCGTCTGATGTCCGACAGGGCGAAGTCTCGATGGATCGTTTGCAATCGGCGAGCGCCGGGACAATGATGAAGCTCCTGTCCTCGATGGCCGTGCTTGCTTGGGCAAGCGAAGCCTGTTCAATCGACACGATATTGTGCTGCGTTCGGGAAGTGTTCTTTCGAATAGGTGAGCTGCCATGGGAACCAATAGCGATTCACGACAGGCCGTTTACACCGGGTCGTTTGATCCGATTACGCTCGGTCACCTGAATGTGATTGAACGGGCCTCCAAGCTGGTCGATCTTCTGACGGTGGGGGTCGCGGTGCATGGTGGAAAAAAAACCATGTTCACGATCGAAGAACGCGTCGAACTGGCGAAGCAAACCACCTCGCATCTGCCCAATGTCGAAGTTCAGCAGTTTGTCGGCCTTGCCGTTCGGTTCGTGCGACAGTGTGGCTCGCGGGTGATGGTCCGCGGAGTGCGTCCGCTGACTGACATCGCCGCCGAATTCACGATGATGTTGGCCAACCGGCATTTGGACCCCGACATCGAAACGGTGTTCCTTGCCTCCGACGAAGAATTCTCGCATGTTTCCAGTTCGCTAATCAAGCAGATTGCCCCGCTGGCCAGCGACCAGGAGTTGGCCACATTCATTCCGCCACAAGTTATCAAAGAACTGCGGAAGAAGTTAGACCGCGAGGATTAGCAGATCACATCTAGAAGCGAACACGTCGCGTCATGAAAAGTGACGAACATCCAACGAAGCCCCATGGAGTGACATCGTGCCTGAGCCATGCCCCTTGGAGTCATATCAACCCGAGCCGGGCTGGGAAGAACTGATTGCCGGCGACGCCTTCGGATATCAACCGATGTTCGTCTCGGGCGATCCGTTGGGCGATCGAATTCGGGTGCGATACTTCGTCCACACCAAGGATCATCGGCTGATGTGCAAAGCGTGGTTCGGTCCCGGCTCGCAGGGGCCTCCTGGACACGCTCATGGAGGCAGTATTTCCGCGCTGATGGACGAAGCGATGGGCTTCGCCGCTTGGGTCGCCGGCAACATGGTGTTGGCCGCCAAGTTGACCATCAACTTTCGCAACATGGTTCCCGTTAATTCAATCTCAACCTGCGAAGCCTGGGTCGAAGACATCCAGGGCCGAAAAGTCTCGACCCGCAGCCGACTCTTCAGCCACGACGGAACAACATGCAGCGACGGCACCGCGCTGTTCCTGAAACTATCGGCCGAAAAGTTCGGCCTCAACCGCCCTACAGAAGAAGATACGTAGGGTGACGTCAAGCGAAGCGCGGACGCACCATCTTGCTCGCCGACTAACGAACACTTACGGCGACAACGGCAAATCGTGGTGTGTCCGCACTGAGGCTCGACGCACGCTGCATTACTTTTCCCCGCGCCACAGGCGGTTTAGCATCGGGCCAGCGGCTTCCACCATGCGATAGCCGGCCAGCGGTTCCAGGCGTGCCCAACTGATTGGCTGCCCGGAATAGCCGCCGCCCAAGACGCCGGCGATGGTGGGGCAATATCCACCATAGCCATCGGCTAATCCGACGACGGCCGTCAAGCGGGCAGGGCTACGGCGTTTGATGTCGAGCCCAAATTGGCAATACAGTTCGCAGGGTTGCGTGACCAAGGCGACCTCGCCGATGCGCACCACATGAATGGGTACCGTGTCGAGGGGTTGCTTACCGAAACGTTCTTGAAGTTGCATGGTCCCGAAGGCGAGGATGAGTTCCTTGCCTGCAATTTTCTCCCCGGCTTCAACACGCTCTAAAACCTTTTGGGCGTCTTGCAACTGTTTCGCTTTCGGCAGGCGAACCTCGATCTGCAAATCCACATAGGCATGCCCCAGAACGATGCGCGGATGGAACTCGGCCTTGCGATATAGCCGTAGCGTTTCTTCGGCCAGCATTTTGCCGATGCGTTGGAGCCGTGCCTCACGATCCTCGCGCTGCGGGTTGAGCTGGTTGGCCATGGCAATGTCACCTTGCGCGCCGTTGAGGTAGAGCACGGGAATGCGGCCCAGTTCGCGACGGATGATTTTGCGGGTGGCGTCGGGATAGTCAGCCGAAAAAAGCCCCGCGCCGTAGAAACTCGTAGGGTGCGACGTGTTGTGATATGCAACCGCGATCGGCTTACCGCTCGAATCAACGGCGAAGATCGCCAAGTGCGCGGGGTCGTCGGGACCTTCCATGCCGGCGAAGTCGGGACGGCGCGTGTCGCCGTGCATACTGTGCGTGCCATCGGCCCAGCACACACGTCGGTTAAAGCCGATTTGCGCCGTGCCCTTACCCCAGCCAATTTTCGCGGGTCTGGCTGCCGCGACAGCATCGCCGGCGACTTCGACCAGCTTTTGGCTGAGTTGCCGAATGTACGCCTCATCCACGGGAAAGTGGTAGTTGGTGCGAATCAGCGAAGGGCCAGAATGAGTATGCGTGCATGTGATGATCACCTGCCGAGGCGGGATCCCCGATGTGGCCGAAATCGCGTCGCGAATCGGTTGGACATCCGCGAGAGCCAACCCAACAAGATCGCAACTAATCAGCAGCAGCGGCGTTTGTCCGTCGGTCAAGTACAGCGCGTTGGCTTCGAGTTCATCGCGAATGCGCTCCCCCTTGCGAGTCACACCCGCGCCCTGCTGCCAGCTTCCCAGGGGAGGCGTAATGATGCACGTTGCGGCCCCGACTCGCAGCAGAGGTGGCTGGTCGGCGGCGGCTTCTGAGCTTGACGCTTGTGACCATGCAAATGGCAGGACAAGAAGAAACCAAAGGCACCATTTCTGTATTGTGGGCGACATGGAAATGGATTCCTGAGTGTGTGAATGTGAACCGATGCGTTCGCCTCAATGGCGAAGCCGCTTGTTCATCTCTCTCCTGAAATGTCGCGGGCAACCAATCGTTTGCAGCGTCAAGAGCAGCCCAACTGAGATGCCCAAGAAAACCGACGAATGGCCCTTGGCAATGTCATGCACTCCCTCCGTGCATAGGTATCTACACAAGTTTGCTAGCACGTGAAATGAAAACAC
>CAZNXE010000243.1:0-9060 GCA_964576465.1 uncultured Planctomycetaceae bacterium | reverse complement strand
AGTAATACGCAAGCCAGGTATCCGGGTTCTCTCGCAGCACAGAACCTTACCCGAGGCATCTTGTCGCTACGCGACCCAGCCGAACGGCCGGGCCACCCGTCCACGTAGGCATTTCCCCACAGACGTTCAGGGTTCGCCTTTGTCTCCTCGCCGACTTCGCAGCGACAAATTCGGCGTGCTACAATGTGGTTCTCACCGATTCCGTGGCCCTCCGCGTATACCTTGTATTTAGCCATTGGGAACACGACACTCCCCATGTCTCGACCATCTCATCATTCCGACGTCTCGCGCCGCCGTTTCTTGCAGACCGGAACCGCGGCACTCACGGGGCTCGGGCTCTCGGGGCTATTGCATCACCATGGCGTTGCGGCTGAAGACCGTCCGCTGAAAGTGGCGGCGGTGATCACCGAGTTTACCCATCGCAGCCATGCACACGTCATTCTGGAAAACTTTCTCGAACCCTATCTGTTCAATGGAGAGAATACGGTCTCGGGCATGGATGTGGTCAGCCTGTATGTTGATCAGTTCCCCGACGGTGACATGGCCCGCGATGTGGCGAAGCAATATGGCATGAACATCTACCCAACGATTGCCGGGGCCCTATGCGATGGTGGTGACCGGCTGGCGGTCGACGCCGTGCTCTCGATTGGCGAACACGGGAACTACCCGCACAACGAGAAGGGCCAACACATGTATCCGCGAAAGCGGTTCTTCGACGGGATTGTGTCGGTGTTTCGCGATAGCGGACGAACGGCGCCGGTGTTCAACGACAAGCATCTATCCTATCGCTGGGACTTCGCGAAAGAGATGTACGACACGGCCCAGAGCATGGACTTCGCCTTGATGGCCGGAAGTTCGGTTCCGCTGGCCCAACGGTGGCCTGTGTTGGAGCTGCCCCAGGGCGCCAAGCTAGAAACGGCCGTCTCCATTCATGGGGGTGGGGTCGAGTCGTACGACTTCCATGGACTCGAAGTTTTGCAGTCGATGATCGAAGCAAGGGCGGGGGGAGAAACGGGCATTCGCGAAGTTCAGTTCTTGCAGGGTGATGCCTTGTGGGAGGCCGCTGAAAAGGGATTGTGGTCGATTCCTGTTGCCGAGGCGGCCATGGCGGCGGAGCTTGGGCCGGGACAACCGCCGTTGCGGCAGTTAGTCGAGTTGCCGGAAGTGAATCCTGCCCCGCCGCACGGCATCTTATTGACGTATCAAGACGGCCTGCGTGCGATATGCCTCAAGGTTGGCGGCAGCAGCACGCGCTGGAACTTTGCTTGTCAGGTGGCCGGAGAAAGCAAGCCACGCTTCACCCGTTTCTACGTCGGACCATGGCAGAACCGCAATTTGTTCAAGGCCTTGTCCCACAGCATTCAGACGCATTTTCGCGAGCGCCAGTCACCTTACCCAGTGGAGCGCACATTATTGGTGACAGGTGTACTGGACGCCTCGATGCAATCACGCTTTGAAGGCGGCACGGTTCAGCAAACTCCGCAGCTGCAGTTGGCCTATGCCCCGCGCGACTACCGCGGCATGCGGGAGATGGGCGAATCGTGGAAGATCATCCATGAAGGCATCCCAGAGCCCAGAGGGATCAATCCAAACGGCGGCACGATTTGAGCACGTAAAGACCGAGAACGATTGGTTCGCCACCGGGATCACTTCGGTGAAACCTCTCGAAGAATCAAATCCGCTCGAAGTATCGTTTGCGCTCCCAGTCGGTAACGCTGGCGGCGTAGTCTTGGGCTTCGAGCCGGGCCATGTGGACGTAGAACTCGACCACTTGTTCTCCTAGGGCAGACCGTGCGAATTCGCTGCGGTCGAGCAACTCCGCGGCTTGTTCAAGGCTCGATGGCAATCGTTCCAGCGATTCGTCTTTATAGGCGTTGCCGACGTAGGCTGCCCCGCAGTCGAGTTTCTCGTCGATGCCGGCTAGCCCCGCTGCTAGTGTCGCGGCGAAGGCAAGATAGGGATTGGCGTCCGCGCCTGGAGAACGGTTTTCCACGCGAAAGCCGCTGTCTTCGCCAATCACGCGAAAGGCGGTCGTGCGATTGTCCAACGACCATGCCATTCGCGTGGGGGCCCAAGATGCGGCTTGAAAACGCTTGTAAGCATTGATGGTAGGGGCAAAGAAATACGTTATATCTCGTCCGTACTTCATTAGGCCGCCCAAGAATTGTCGAAACATTTCGGAGGCTTCCCCGGCTTCGGAATCCCAGAACAGATTGCGTCTTTCTTTCTCCCCCCACAGACTCGTGTGGAGATGAAAACTGCTGCCAGCCTGATCGGCAGCCCATTTGGGCATGAACGTGATGGCCCGTTCTTGTTGGGCCGCAATTTCTTTTGCCGCGTGTTTGTAAAGTGTATGCGCATCGGCCATTTCGAGCGCCGGAGAATAGAGCAGGTTGACCTCGTATTGTCCGTTCCCCCATTCGCCCTTGCTGCCTTCAACTTGAATGCCCGCATCCCCCAACTCGTTTCGCAGCCGCCGCAGGACGTCTTCATCGCGCGCGGTTTGCAAAAGGTGGTAATCGATTAGATAGTCGGACGAGGGCGTTAGATTGCGAAATGCTTGCTGTTGGGCCTCGGGATAGGTGTTGTGGAACAGGTAGAATTCGAGTTCCGAACCCATCATTGCATAGATGCCGCGGTCGGTGAGTCGATCGAGCTGACGGCGGAGCACGGCCCGAGGCGACTCGGCCACATTGCCACTTCCGTCTTCATGGTGAAGATCGGTCAGGATGATCGCACTCCCTTCGCACCAGGGCATGCGGCGTATCGTGCGCAGGTCGAGCACTGCGTGGAAGTCGCCGTACCCCTGGTCCCAGCTCGCCAGCTTGAATCCTTCGAGGGGGTTCATGTCGATGTCGACGGTGAGCAAGTAATTGCACATGTGCGTGCCAGATTTGAGCACGCTTCGCATGAAATGGTTGTGCGTGAAACGTTTGCCAATCAGCCGGCCATAAACGTCGGGAAATGCAACAAGCACCGTATCGATCGGTTCGGAAGTGAACCACGGTGGAAGAAAGCCGGTGGATTCGTCGTGATCGCTCATGCGTTTACCTCGCCGACGCGTATGAAGACATTCTTAACTTCGGTGTACAGCCGCATGGCCTCGAATCCAAGATCGCGACCGAAGCCACTTCGCTTGAACCCGCCAAAGGGGGCTTCTTGATAGACACTGCTGTTGGTGTTGACGCTCAGTACCCCAGCTTCGACTGCCCGGGCAACGCGCAACGCCCGTTCGACATCGCGCGTCCAAATCGATCCCGAGAGCCCGTAGATGGTGTCGTTCGCCAACTGCACGGCTTCTTCTTCGCCATGAAACGGGATGATGCAGGCCACGGGCCCGAAGATTTCTTCCTGACATGTTCGCGAGGAGTTCGGCAGCCCGTCGACGATGGTCGGGGAGAGATACCATCCGGTTCTGTCTGGCCGATCGCCGCCGCAGAGAATATTCCCACCTTCCTGACGAGCCAGGTCGATGTATTTTTCAACGGAGTTGCGCTGGCCTTCGGAGACCATTGGTCCGAGTTGCGTGTCGGTGTGAAGCGGGTCTCCCACGACCAGTTTTTTCGTCGCGGCGATCATCGTCTCGACAAATTGATCGTAGACGCTGGCTTCGACCAAAACCCGACTGCGTGAGCAGCAATCTTGGCCCGTGTTGCCGAAGACCGCCATCGGTGCCGCTTCGGCAGCGGCCTTAACATCCGCATCGGCGAAGATGATGTTGGGGCTCTTACCGCCCAGCTCCAACGACACGCGTTTGATGTCGTCGGCGGCGAGCTTCATGATTCGCGTGCCGGTCGAGGTTTCGCCAGTGAAGGCGATCTTGCGAACGAGTGGATGGGATACGAAGTGATCGCCTATTTCACTACCACGCCCGGCCACGACCTGAAGAACTCCCGGTGGCAATCCGGCCATCTCTCCCACGCGCCCCAAGGCCAGCGCCGTGAGCGGTGTCAAACTGGCTGGCTTCAACAAGACTGAGTTGCCCGTGGCCAACGCGGGAGCAACCTTCCAACAAGCCATGCAAAAGGGAAAGTTCCACGGCACAATGCAAGCGACAACCCCCAGTGGTTGGTGCATCGTGAAGTTGAACCCGGTATCCGAGACCGGTATCGTTTCACCGACGAACCGGCTGATTGCTCCGGCGTAATACTCAAAACACCGCGCTCCGGCCAATATTTCGCCGCGGGCCTCGCCGATGGGCTTGCCAACGTTTCGGGCTTCCATCAGGGCGAGCGATTCGACATGTTCTCGAATCAGTTCGGCCATTCGCAATAACGTGGTGGTTCGGTGCTTCGTCGCGAGCTTAGACCAGGGCTGTTGCCGAAACGCCGTCGCGGCCGCCTGCAACGCCTCGTCGATTTCGGCGGTACCCGCGGCAGGAACAGAACACAAAGGCTGTTCTGTCGCGGGTTCAATCAACTGCATCGAACCTGCCGAGCATTCGTCGCGCCAACGACCATCGATCAACAGACTGTCAGGAAATTCGGTCTCAGGCCACAAGGTCTTGGTGTCCTAAATGATGATGATTCGGGTTAACAATCGCCGGCCCCAGAACGTTACCACACTTCTTCATAAAGCCGAAGCAGGTCGTCGCGAGAACACTTTCGAGGGTTGGTTAAATGACAGTCATCCTCGAATGCCTTGTCGGCAAGCTTCGGTAGGGCCTCGCGTGGAATGGCAATGTCGCTGAGCCGCTGCGTGATTCCAATCTGTCGGTTCAAGGCGTCGATCTCTTCCGCGACCGGGGCCGCCGCATTGGAACTCTCAGGCAGTCCCATCGCATTTGCCACGCGAGCATAAAGCTTCGCGTCGGCCTCGCCATTGAAGCGAATGACTGCCGACAGAACGATCGCATTGGCAAGCCCATGATGCGTGCCGAACTCCGTCGACAGCGGATGTGCGAGCGAATGGGCCGCGCCGAGATTTTTTTGAAACACCACGGCACCCATCGCCGCTGCCATGAGCATCTGCCCTCGGGCTTCAATATCCGCTCCATCGGCAACGGCACGTGGTAGATACTCATGAACCATTCGGATCGCCTCCAGCGCAATTCCGTCGCACATCGGATGGTACATCGGGCAGACGAATGCCTCGATTGCGTGTGTCATCGCATCCATGCCCGTGGCCGCGGTTAGATGCGGAGGCAATCCCACGGTCAACTCAGGGTCCAGGATCGCCAACTCGGGCATCAGCGGCGGCGCGCCGAAGACGACCTTTCTCCCAAGGCTTTCAACGGTGATCACCGTGCTACGTCCGACTTCACTGCCGGTGCCTGCCGTGGTGGGTACCGCACAAAACGGTACAAGCCGCTCAGGAAGCTCATCGAGCGGAATCTCCGAAAGCGGCAGATCGGGATAGGCGACTTTCAGACGTAGCGCCTTGGCTCCGTCGATTCCGCTACCACCCCCGACACCCACGATGCCATCGCATCCGTGTCCACGGTATTCTTCCCAGGCGTCCTCAATGTCCTGTTCCGTTGGATTGGGATGAATCCCAGCGAACGACTGCCACTGTCCCGACCAAATCGCGTCCAATTCCTGAGCCATCAAGCGGTAGGCTTCGGTCTCAGGCAACCCAACATCGGTCACCAGGAGTGGTCGCCGCACCTGAAAGCTCTCGGCAAAATCGCGCAATGTACGACGTGATCCCGCACCAAACTGAATTGTGGTCGGAAAGCGAAACGTGATGGGTTCCATGGAAGGCCCGGATCTTTGGCCGCGATTCGATACACGCCCCCCCGACAGGGCGTACAGTGTCGCGAATCGTACGACGACGCCTGCGCAGCGTCAAGCGTCTGAAGACCGTCGTTGAATACCCTCGTGCGGCGAAATAGACTGGAAACAACTTTACGAACAAGGAGAGGCAAATGACCCGCGGACAGATAGTCTTGTATTTCAGCATTGTGATGCTGGCTGGCACCTTGACGGTCTCAGTCAGTGCGCAAGGAGTAATCCTTGTGGCACCTACCGAACCGCTGACGGCAGCCGAACAGCACCAACAATTTCATCTTCCGCCAGGCTTTGAGATTCAACTGGTTGCCAGTGAGCCAGACATTGCGAAGCCGATGAATATCCGGTTCGACGATCGAGGGCGGCTGCTCGTTACGCAGTCGGTCGAGTATCCCTTTCCGGCCAAAGCCGATGCCCCGAAACGAGACGCGGTACAACGTCTGGAAGACTTCGACGAGCGGGGGCGTGCCACCAAGGTGACAACCGTGGTCGACGGGCTAAACATTCCGATTGGCCTGTTGCCGGTTCACAACGCAGTGATCTACCACACGATCCCGCAGCTCAACATTGGCCGCGACACCAACGGCGATGGTGAATATGACGAACACGAGATGCTGTACGGCACCATCGAAAGCCGCGACACACACGGAATGTGCAATTCACTGAATCGCTGGCTCGATGGGTGGATTTACGCTTGCCATGGGTTCTCCAACACCTCGACCGTGCAGGGATCCGACGGGCAGGCCATCACGATGAACTCTGGGAATACGTGGCGCATGCGCGTCGACGGATCGCATTGCGAATATTGGACGCATGGCCAAGTGAACCCGTTTGGATTGTCGTGGGATCCGTTGGGCAATATGTTCTCCTCGGACTGTCACACGAAGCCAATCTACATGTTGCTTCGGGGAGCTTGGTATCCCAGCTTTGGTAAACCGCACGACGGTCTGGGGTATGGACCATCGATGATCGGGCACCTGCACGGATCGACCGGCATCGCGGGCATTGTGTACTACACCGCGCAGCACTTTCCGAGTCGCTATCGGGATACAGTCTTCATCGGCAACCCCGTGACCGGTCGCGTGAACCGCGACCATTTCGATATTCATGGTTCGACCTACTTGGCCATTGAAGAGCCTGATTTTCTTAGCTGCGACGACCCTTGGTTTCGGCCGGTCGATTTGCAGTTGGGGCCCGATGGCGCGTTGTACATTGCCGATTTCTATAACCGTATTATTGGCCACTACGAGGTTCCGCTGACGCATCCCGGTCGCGATCGACATCGTGGCCGTATCTGGCGTGTTGTCTACACCGGCGCCGACGATGATGCCCATCCGCTGCAACCTCTGCCGAACCTGCCAGTGGCCACGACCATACAACTCATCGAGATGCTCGATAACGCTAACTTGGCACGACGCACCATGGCAACCCATGAATTGGTCGACCGCATTGGCAACCATGCCATCGACCCGGTGACCGACATTGTGCAAACCGGCACGCCGCCACAACGGGCACACGGACTGTGGGTTCTCTTTCGGCTTGGCGCGTTGGGCGACGATCTGATCGAGCGACTGTCAACCGACCCGGAACGACTCGTTCGAGTTCACCTCATGAAGGCGCTTGCCGAACGGAAGGAGTGGGACGAGTCGGATCGGATTACGAACATAGTGCTTGGGCATCTCCGGGATGACGACGCGTTTGTGCGGCGCGCCGCGGCCGATGCTTTGGGGCGGCACCCGGAACTTCGCCAAGTCGAGCCATTGCTAAAGCTGTGGCAGCGAACGAAAAAAGACGACACACACTTGATTCACGTCGCGCGGATGGCGGTTCGAGATCACGTGAAGATGCCTGAGGCGTACGACCGTCTCGCGTCGCTGATTGCATCAGATGGTGACTACGCGGATAAGATCGCCGAGATCAGCGAGGGAATCCCAACACCTCGGGCGGCCGAATACTTATTGCAGTATCTCACCACGACGGACGTTGATGAAGAGGGATTGGAGAGGCTACTGTATCACACCGCGCGTTATATTTCCGAAGACCAAGTGCCATCGATCTATGGCTACGCGGAGATTCATCAAAACGCCGACGTCGACATTCAGCAAACAGTTTTGGAAACGCTCCATCGGGCAGCACAATCTCGCGGGAACCAGCTTCCCGAGACCGCGACTGAATGGGCAGTTGACCTGGCGAACCGCTTATTGAAATCCAAAAGCAAGATCAAGATGCGTCATGGCATTAAGCTCGCCAGCGAACTGCGGCTAGCGGCGGTGTACGATCGACTCGCGCTTCTCGCAACCATGCCGGAAAATGCCCGATTGCGCAACGATGCCATTGATGCGTGTGTCGCGAACGATGCCGCCAGAGCGGTGCCCTTGCTGACAGGCATTCTGGAGAACGGCCTCGAAACAATCGACATACGCCAGAAGGCCGCTAGTGCGTTAGGCAGCATTGGTTCGCAAGATGCCCTTGAAACTCTCGCGCGGGCGCTTCCATCTGCCTCAGAGCGTTTGGCCGTCGAAATCGCCACGGCACTTGCCTCACGACAGGAGGGAGCGCAAGGGTTGCTCGATGCGATTGCCGCGGGAAAAGCATCCGCACGGCTCCTTCGCGAAACGGCCGTTGTCGATCGGCTACGTAGTGTTCATCTCGATGGACTTGATGCGAGGATCGAAAGACTTACGGAGACCTTGCCCCCCGAAGACGAGCGACTGGCGAAGTTGGTCACCCAGCGCCTCGAAGGATTCCTGGCGGCGGAGACCGATCCGGCGGCCGGTCATCAGATATTTGTGAAGCATTGTGCGGCCTGCCACCGCATTGGGGACGAGGGCAAGAAGGTCGGACCAGAACTCGATGGCGTGGGACAGCGCGGTCTCGAACGACTGCTGGAAGACGTTCTTGATCCCAGTCGCAACGTCGATCAAGCGTTTCGCAGTACGCTAATCTCAACCGACGATGGTCGCGTGATCTCGGGACTCGCCTTGCGGGAAGAGGGCAAGGTCCTGGTCCTCGCCGACAATCAGGGAAAGGAAGTCCGCATCACGTTGGACTCGATCGACGAGCGAAGCGTTTCGGGGCTCTCTCCCATGCCGGGCAACGTGGTCGACTTAGTGAGCGAAGCTGAATTTTATCAGTTAATGCGCTACTTGCTCAACCAGCGCACATCTTCCTCTGTTTCCGCGTCGGTGAACTCCGGCGGAAATGCAGAATAGAGAATAGCATTGCAGCTTAGGCGTGCGGCGAATGAGAATATACCAAGGGGACGTGTGAGCGAGTGACCAACCGGTAATACACTGCGTTCCCTCGCTTACGCGTCGGGTTGTGATTGGTA
>CAZNXE010000242.1:0-9062 GCA_964576465.1 uncultured Planctomycetaceae bacterium | reverse complement strand
TGTTGAGCAATATTCGTTATACAATCCGTCCGACCCCGCGCAATATTCTTCCTTTTCACATAAATAGACATCCAACGAGAACGATGGAGATTGTCCATGTCGCACAACAAATTGGCTCGTTCGCTGTTCGCCCGTTCTTTTTGTGGTTCTGCACCAAGCAAGCGCCAGTCTCGACTCGGTGTCGAGTTGTTTGATCAACGAACGATGCTGACCGCTCTATCTGTGAATATTGGAGCCGCTGCTTGTGCTAATGCGGGAGACAACTTGTATTGCGAGATTCAGGAAGCGGTCGATGCTGCCTCGCCGGGCGACAAGATCAGAGTGTATGCTGGTACATACAAGCCCTTCGTGGTCAATACGGACAATTTGACGATCCGTGAGGCCCGTGCAAACTCTAATCCGGTAATCGACGGAGATCTGAATCCCGGCGAAGAAAACGGCGTTGAAGTAAATGCCAACGGCGTGACCATCCGCGGCTTGCAAGTACAAAATGCCAGCGGTGATAACAACCCGAATCCGTCCGGTAATGGGTTTTTGGTGACGGGAGACAACAACAAACTCCGGGATAATACAGCCATCGGCAACGAGGCCGACGGTTTCGGATTTCGTTCCGGCAGTACCGGCAATACCCTCACTCGTAATACGTCAACCGGCAATGGCAGTACCGGGTTTTTCTTCAGCAGCGCAAGCGGGGGAAACACTCTAAGAGGTAATTCAGCCAGTGGCAATGAGTCCGATGGCTTCTTGCTTCAACAGGGTAGTAACGGAAATACACTCAATCGTAATATTTCAAGTGAAAATGGTCGCATAGGGTTCTTCTTCGGCAGCGATAGCGGCGGTAACACTCTCAAGGGCAATTCCGCCAGCGGCAACGAGTTCGATGGCTTTGTGTTTGTAGTTGATAGTGACAGTAACACACTCACTCGTAATACAGCCACAGAAAACGGTCGCGACGCGTTCTCTTTCAGCAGTGATAGCGGCGACAACTCACTCTGGGGCAATAAGGCCATCGGCAACGGGTTCGATGGCTTCTCGTTCTCTGCCAGCGGGGGCAATTTTCTGAAACGCAATATTGCCACCGACAACGATAACATCGGATTCCGTTTTAGCAGCGGTAGCGCCAGCAATACTCTTCAAGGAAACGCAGCCGATAGCAACGAATCGGATGGCTTCTCTTTCAGTAGTGTCAGCGAGGGCAACACGCTGAGACGCAATACGGCCACCAACAATGGAAACATCGGATTCCGATTTAGCAGCGGTAGTGGTGGAAATTTGCTCAGCGGCAATACCGCCCGCGGTAGTGGGTCACACGGCTTTTCTTTCAGCGGCGACGAGGGCAACACGCTACTAAACAATACGGCTCTCAACAATAACGGAATTGGATTCTCTCTTAACTCTAGCGCCGACAACATGCTCGAACATAACAATGCCAGCGGCAACGAGTCCGACGGCTTCTCGCTTGGCGGCGATGGCAATACACTTAAGCGCAATACGGCCACTGGCAACGGGTCCAACGGTTTCAGGCTCGGAGGCGACAGCTATATCTTCAATCGCAATATGGCCACCAACAATGAGTCCAATGGCGTCGCGATTGTTGGCGATGGTAACATGATTAAGCGTAATACGGCTTGGAGCAACGGGGCCGACGGCTTCTTCGTGCGTGGTGACGCCAACTTGCTCAAACACAATTTGGCCAGCGGTAATGAGTTCAACGGATTCTTGCTTCAGGTCAGCGACGACAACACCATCAACCGCAATACGGCTAATGGCAACGGCACCTATGGTTTCTTCCTTGATGGTGATGAAAATATCCTCAAACACAACAAGGCCCAGGGGAATGGGTCCAACGGCTTCTTGCTAAACGGTGACGGCAACACCCTTAACCGCAATAGGGCTAGTGGCAACGGGGGACATGGGTTTTCTCTGGACCGAGGTAACGACAACACGCTCACTCGTAATATTGCCATTGACAATGTGACCGATGGATTCTCGCTCTTCATGAACAACGATAACACCCTCAGAGACAATATGGCTAGCGGCAACGGGGCCAATGGCTTCTCTCTCGATCGCAGCGATAACAATACCCTCATTGGGAACACGTCCATAGACAACAGATCGAACGGTTTCTCCCTAGAAATAAGCAGTGGCGAAAATACCCTCACTGGAAATATTGCCAAGGACAACGACGAATGGGGCTTCTTCGTCGACTTTGTCATGGGGAACGTGTTCGACGACAATACGTGCGATGGCAACGGACTCGGCGGGTCGAATCAGCCGGGTATTTGTTGAAGGTGCCGCCAGTCGCTTAGCTTGAAAAAGTATCCGACCATCGAAGAGTTTCGCCCGATGCGCTACTTCGCTGTTGGAGTTGATTTGCTGTCTACTCCTCCGGTCCCGCCTGCAACTTCCAGCCGGGCTGTGTGACGGATTGTTGGGGTTCGATGAGCTTGCTGTATAGCTCGGGGCGTCGGGCCATTCGGTAGCGGTGCCCCGGGGTGCTGTCTAGCTTGTCGGCGGTTAGATGGGCGACGACGATGTCGTCTCCCAGGGCATTGCTCTCTGAGAGGATCTCACCGAAGGGGTCCAGCACCATCGAAAGGCCCGGTTTCACCGTGTCGTAATCCCAGCCGACGGCGTTGGTGAAGATGGCATAAATACCGTTTTCATACGCCCGTGTTGGAAGCCACCGCATGAGCCAGCCGTGACCCTTGGGGCCGAGAAATTCTTGCCGAAGACGCACAGGGTCGCGGTGCCGGTTCTCCCACAGCCGGCGATCAATCACTCCACGTCCAGGCATCTCTGATGGCAGACCGCCTGTGACGTGCGGCATGAAGATGATCTCAGCGCCCATCATCGTGGTGACCCGAACATTTTCCGGCAGGTTATTGTCATAGCAGATCAGGAAGCCCACTTTGCAGCCACGCAGCTCAATCACATGAAATCCATCGCCAGGGCTTAAGTGTGGATTGACGAACGGATGCAGCTTGTGAAAGCGGGTGATGAAGCCCTCGGGACCGACCGTGACGTAGCAATTGAAGAGTTGATCGTCCGTGTCCCGCTCGATGAGCCCTGCCATCACAACGACGTCATGCTCCGCGGCAATATCGATCAGCGCTTTGGTCGAAGGTCCGTCGGGGACCGGCTCGGCAACTTCCAGCAGTTGCATTCTCGATAGCGGTTGAAGCCACGAATAGCCTGGCACGCACCCTTCATGAAAACTGACGATTTCGGCCCCCTGCCCTTTCGCTTGCCGGGTCAACTCACTGATCCGAGACAGGTTGAATTGCTTGTCGTCGTCGCGAGATTCAAATTGTGCCGCTGCAACAGTGATGTCTCGCATGTCGGGAATGCTCCAGGATCACGAAGATTACCGTCGCCGACAAAATCGCTGCCGGCGGCCGGTCGGAGTATACTGTCCAAGCGAGTGTGAATCGAACCGGGCGAAATCGACCGGAATGGACGAACCGAGGGACTGACTCTTATGCGAATGTATTTCACGTATTCTGGCATCGTCATGGCCGCGGCAATGCTCTGGTCGCCGTCCACGGCTGCAGGAGATGACGCGCCACTGAACGTAATCATCATCTTGGCCGACGACTTGGGTTGGGCCGACCTTGGATGCTACGGTGCCGACGTTCACAAAACTCCTAACATCGATCGATTCGCAAGCCAAGGAGTGCGGTTCACGCAGGCGTATGCGTCGGCATCGGTTTGTTCTCCGACGCGCGCGGCCCTGTTGACAGGCAAGTATCCGGCTCGGCTTCACATGACCGTATGGTTCGAGCAGTCGCAGCGCCCGCCAGGAAATCACAAGTTGATTCCGCCCGTGACGGTGGGCAACTTGCCACATGCCGAGATCACGCTTGCCGAGCGGCTAAGAGAAGCCGGCTACTTTACGGCCCATATTGGAAAGTGGCACATCGGTGCGGCGTCGCACTATCCGCAGACGCAGGGTTTCGATGTGAACATCGGCGGCACATTCTGGGGCGCTCCCTCGACGTTCTTCTATCCATATCGCGGACGATGGAGCAACTCGGAGGAACTACGCTACGTGCCGCACCTGGAATGGGGACAAACGGGTGAATATCTAACGGACCGACTGACCGATGAGGCGTTGGCGACGATTGATCGCGCGGCGGACCGACCGTTCTTCTTGCATCTTGCCTATCACACGGTACACACGCCGATCGAAGGCAAGCCGGAGGTGGTTGACCGTTTCGCAAAGGAAATCCGACCCGAGCATCATCACCAAAACGCCGGCTATGCGGCGATGGTCCATAGCTTGGACGAAAACGTCGGGCGGATTCTGCGCAAGCTCGAAGAGCTAGGGATCGATGAACATACGCTGGTCATCTTCACCTCCGACAACGGTGGCTTTGTGAACTCGCATCGCGGTCAGCAGGTGACGAACAATCATCCGTTGCGTTCGGGGAAGGGTTCGCTGTACGAGGGAGGGATTCGCGTGCCGTTGATCGTGCGATTGCCTGGCGCCACGCCAAATGCGACGGTTTGCGAAGAGGTGGTCTTGTCGATGGACCTCCATCCCACCATCGCGGCGATGACTGGCTGCCAAGCGGAGGATGGCGACGATGTTCTTGATGGCCTGGACGTGTCACCCCTCCTGAAGGATCCCTCTTCGCGACTCGACCGCGACGCGGTCTTTTTTCACTACCCACATTACTATCCCACCACCACGCCGGTGTCGGCAGTGCGGAGCGGTCCTTGGAAGCTGCTCGAATATTATGAGGACGACCATGCTGAGCTGTATCATCTTGAGGACGACCCTGGCGAGGCGAACGATTTGGCCGCACAGCGACCGGGGCTGGTGAAACAGCTCCGACGGCAGTTGGCTTCGTGGCGCGAAGAGGTTGACGCCCAAATGCCCCGGCCCAATCCAGGTTTCCGCCCGAAGGATTCCTGAATCATCGTGCAGTCAGCGATTCGAACCCCCACCCTTTCGGTGCGCGGATGGACTGGGCGGTAAGAATCTCTCTGGGAAGTGTGTGCCTTCTTACAGAATCGTCGCGTCATCCGGCATAAAATGTGGCATCAGGCAGATTTGTAGGGCATTCGCGCACGCCCGATCGCCACTAGAACAATCGCAGGAGTTCAACATGAGTCATCGTAGGGTTGCAGTCATCCGCATGTGGTTGGCCATTGTTGCCGGATGCGGTGTTTCGTTTCTTACGTCGAACGCCCAGGCGCAAAGCGACACACGTGGTTCGGCCATGCAACAGGGCCAAAGCGACACGCGGCAGGGACGGCCGACGTTTGAATCAAGATTCTGGAACTATCTGCAAAGTGCCAAGTATCAAAACTGGGCGCCAGGTCCTGGGCAAGGCGGAGATCTTTATGCCGGTGAAAGCCCTCACGGTGCATTCTTAAAGGTCTACATGAACCGTAAGGCCATTGCGAATCTCGACGGAATGCCGAACGGGGCGATCATCGTCAAAGAAAACTTTGGCCCTGACCAACAGACGTTAGGGGCCATCACCGTGATGTACCTTTCGACGGGCTACAACACTGAGCACGCCGATTGGTATTGGGTGAAATACAATCCCGACGGCACGGTGGCCATGAAGGGCGACATGCGGTTGGCCGGTAAACTAAAAGGTTGCATCGACTGCCACGCGGGTGCCGGCGGCGATGATTACCTTTTTGTGAACGATTAACGGCCCTTTTTCTCCGCAGGCTGTTCTTTGGCAGTGCCACGAGACCGATACCAATCGACGGCTAACCAGACGTACCACGGTGCGAATTCGACCCAAGTGATGACGAAATCGAAGAAGGTCGCTCCCTGATAAGCCGTGCCAAACACCTCTTGGTCGAGCCGGTGATAGGAGAACCAGAATCGCATGTAGTAGATGAGCACAAGCCCGCCCATCGCCAGCCAAACGCGGCTGCGGGCGAACCCGACCAGTGGGAGTGCCCAAACCCAATACCAAGGGTTTTGTGTGGGGGCCAACAGCCAGAACCACGCGGTTGTCAGGAAGCCATACGACAGCCAGATGGTGAGATGTTCCGCCCGCGACGCGTACCATGCGAACGTGAATGCCAGCACAACGAAGGCAAACCCCGTTATGGCGCGGCTCATGAAGAACGCTGCGTCGCGTGGAGCGACCTCCATCGCCCGCGACCAAGGGCCGAGTATTCGCATTCGCCAACTCTCGGGAACGATCGAGAACCATGCGGTATCTTTCGCCTCTACGTCCGCCATGGGCTTCAGGTTCTCAACAAGGATCATGAACAGAAAGTCGTTCATTTCCCAATAGCGCAGAAACGCTGCGAGACCGCGACTAGGGTCTTGGATCGCCACATCAGCAAGCATCGGCGGTTGCGGGGCTCTTGTCGCGATACTTTCAGGCTGTTCAACGGAAGCTTGCACAACGGGATCGCTTGAGCTGGGTAACATCGGCCAGCACGTAGCCAGAACGACCGCCGCAGTCGCGCCCGTCATGATTCCCGCCGGCTTCCATCCACCGCGCCGCACCGCGGTCAGGGCGAACCACGGAACGAGAATAATCGGGTATAGTTTCGCGCCCACGGCCAGCCCCAGCACCACGCCTGCCCAGGCAAAGCCACGTGACGACGGCTCCTCATTGGGCGCTGGCCAGAAGAGTTTAACAGCCAATAAGATCGCCAGCGCCGTAAGAAACACGGCGATCGCATCAAGGTGCCCCGCGTTGGAGATTTCCTTGAGCACCAAGGGCGACCAGCCGTATGCGATACTCCAAGCGACGTGACGCTTTGCGAGACGGAGTAGCGTGATAAGAATCCACAGCGTCGCAAGATCGAGAGCGACAAACCACGCCTTCATGATGACAACACGTTGATGAAGCGAGGCACCCTGCGGCATCATGAGGGTTGCACCCGCGAAGACCGCTTGGCTCACTGGCGGGTAGATTGTCGGCAGATCCGCGTAATGCACTCGACGGAGAATTTCCGCCAGGGCCGGGTCGCTGTCGCGAAGATCGACCAGGGTGGCCAAATCCTCTGGCAGCGATTCGTTGGCGTTGGCCGTGCGAACCTGTTCGGGACTATAGCGAAAGGGGCTGGTCGCGGTTGTCGAAACGGCCCCATCCCAGAGATATCGATAGATGTCGAGCTCTTGAATCGGAACCGTTGGCAACATCGTGAGGCGAAAAACGACCGCCCCGGCAACAATCAGTTCGGTCAATCGTCTCCTTGACCGAATGCGTAGCCCGACGAACAAGGCAACGATGTGGCCCGCGAATACAAGCCCCAGCAGCCCCATCACTCCGGTAATCGGGCGTTTAAGGTAGTCTTCGCGGAACTCAAGAAAGTCGCCGCTGTACTCAAAGAGGCCGCTGTAGTGCGATACCATCGCCAACGCAGCCCAACACGCCAGCGCAATCAGGCCGACAACGAGCAGCCGCTTCGTGTCTTCGGCATCATCGATCGGTTCTGGCGGCGGAGATTTAGCCATCACTTTGGTGCCCGTCGAATCAGGCAAGGCCATGGCCTTTGGGATTCACCTTCTGGGCGCGTGGCGATATTTGCAACCAATTTGCCGGCGAGAGGTCGATCAAGGGGCTTAATGTGCATGACCCGGTTGATGGCCGCGGCGCGTTTGCCAACCATATTTGGCGATCAGATACAGAATTTTCCAGCCGGCCTTGATCGTGCCACCAACGGTGCCACTGATCTTGCTTACACCAACGCGGCGGCGATATGGCACGGGCACTTCCAAAGTACGCAACTTTGCCCGGGTGGCTTTGATTTGCATTTCAACCGTCCAGCCAAAATTGCGATCGACCATGTTCAGTTGCAGCAACGCCTCATACCGAATGGCACGGAAAGGGCCAAGATCGGTGTACTGTCCGCCAAACAGGCGTCGCATCAGAAAGCATGCCAATTGATTGCCGAAAACGCTTTGCGGCGGCATGGCCCCCGGCTCACGTTCGCCAAGCAATCGCGATCCAAGAACAAAGTCGGCCTGCCCGCTTGTGATGGGTGCGATCAACTTCGGCAATTGATCGCTGTGATCGCTGTAGTCCGCATCGAGAAAAACAACAATTTCAGGGGCCTCTGCTCCACGCTCGATGCAATCGACGATCGCCTGCATGCCACGCAAACAGGCCACGCCGTAGCCACGCCGCGGTTCAGACACAACCTTCGCGCCGGCGGCTTCGGCAACCGCGGCGGTATCATCGGTTGAACCGTTGTCGACAACAATGACACGACCAACCTGCGGCATGTCGCCCAAAACCAACGGCAACGACGCTTGTTCATTCAATGCGGGAATAATGACCCATACGTGATCGAGCGCTTGCCTGACGGCAGTCGGTCGGCGAGTCCGGAGAACGGTTTGCACGGTCATCACAGCACCTCGTATGTCTCGACCAACTCGCTTAAGGCGAGCGGCGAATGAGAATATACCAACCCGACGCGTGAGCGAGGGACCAACCGGAAATACACTGCGTTCCCTCGCTTACGCGTCGGGTTGTGATTGGTACGTTCCTGTCTGCCGCACGCTTAATGTGGATCATGAAAGATCGATTGCCGGTTTACAGGGCACTGTCAGCAATTCCACAGCTCTAGCGAACTCCTGAACCTGCTGGCGGTCCCACAATCGTTCCTGGTCCAGCCGGCGCGTAGGTCGGTGGTGAGTAACTTCCACCTTCGTACACGGGTCCGACAGCCGGGGCTGCATAGCCGGGAGCACCATATGCTCCTGTCGCACAACGACCAGGGCCACAATTGTTACAACAACCGGCAAGGAGAACCAATGCAGAAATGGCTCCTGCGGCTGCAAATCCAACTTTTTTCATCGCGGAATCCTTTCGATGTGAGAAACGACCGAGTCGTTCGGACCGCAAGCCCGACACATCCTTGTCGTCGGCGATGGTTCGGCTCGTTCTGTGTGAGCCAAATTACGCAATAGAAGAGATTTTGTGCGAAAAGGAAAAGCGGGCGGATTCTGGCGAAAGGCGCATCGCGACGCAAGACGTCTTTTTTGCCCCCCGTCGGTATATGCGGCTAACAGCCTGTTGAAAAAGTCGGGTGCCACTGCTGGCTTGCCCAGCAGTGTATTCAGGGGA
>CAZNXE010000241.1:0-9082 GCA_964576465.1 uncultured Planctomycetaceae bacterium | reverse complement strand
ACGGTACAGGGAACCCTTCCCGTTTGCAACGAATGGCGGTCTTTGTGACCACCGGCGCCGGAGTTGGTTTTAGCCCCTGGATGCCCGGAACGTTTGGCACGCTTTGGGGATTGCCGATGGCCTGGGGCGTTGGTTTGCTGCCCTCGCTTTGGGCGCAAGGTGTGGCGATTTTCGCCTTATTCTTCATCGGGCTGCCGTTGTGCTCCACGACGACGCGCGTCTTGGGCCGCGGCAAGGATCCCGGCGCCATTGTCTGGGACGAAATCATCGCCATGCCGGTGGTCTTCTTTGGCACGCAGATTGATCTGTACACCGCCGTGGTTGGGTTCGTCCTGTTTCGATTGTTCGATATCACCAAGCCCTGGCCTGCCTGCAGCGCCGAGAAACTCCCAGAAGGTTGGGGAGTGATGACCGACGATATTGTGGCCGGTGTGTACGCGAATCTTGCCCTGAACGCGGTCATTTGGTACCTGCCACTGGCCTCGGCTCTTGGGTAAACAGTGACCGTGGCTTCTGTTAGAATGGCGACCTCGCGACGCGGTTATACGCGTTGTTTTCGGTTTTTATCCAAGGCGCGTTGGCACCACAGATTGGAAAGCAGGACTTCTCGTGACCGCGGTGATCCTCGACGGCAAGACGTTAGCGAAGAAAATTCAAGAGGAAATCGCGGACGAAGTCGCGGAATTCTTCCAGGAGAATTCGATCACACCCTGCTTGGCGGCGGTGCTGATGGGCGAGGATCCGGCCAGTGAGATTTATGTCCGCAACAAGCAAAAAGCCTGCGAGCGCTGCGGGCTGGATAGCCAACTACATCGCCTTCCCGACACGGCTACACAAGACGACCTGTTGGAATTGATTAAGGAGTTGAATCTCGACCATAACGTACACGGCATTTTGGTCCAGTTACCACTGCCCAAGCAGATCGATGAAAGCCAGATCTTGCAGGCGATCCATCCCTTGAAGGACGTCGATGCCTTTCATCCCGAGAATGTTGGGCGCATCGTACAAGGTCGCCCGCGATTCCTGCCCTGCACGCCGCATGGTGTGCAACAAATTCTGCTGCGGAATGATCTTGAAATCGAGGGAAAGCATGTTGTGATCGTCGGTCGCAGCGACATCGTGGGAAAGCCGCTGGCGATCATGCTCATGCAACGGGCACCGGGAGCCAATGCCACGGTTACGGTTTGTCACAGTCGCACACAAAACCTCGCCGAGATCACTCGCATGGCCGATATTCTAGTCGTGGCGATCGGTGTTCCGCACTTTATCAAGGCCGACATGGTGAAGCCGGGAGCCGTGGTTGTCGATGTGGGAATAAATCGACTACCGAACGGAAAGCTGGCCGGTGATGTCGATTTTGAGGGTGTCCTGGAAGTCGCGAGCCACATCACTCCTGTGCCGGGAGGCGTGGGCCGCTTGACGGTTACGATGGTTATTCAAAACACGTTCGAGGCCGCGCGACAGCAGCTCGCATAGAATGTGGGTAGGGCTTCGTTTCCCGAGATTGGGTGCATGTCGATGTCGGGTGTGTCACGCATCATCGAGACGGTCGTATCGCAGAAAGCCGCGTCTTGGGGCGTTTCGGCTCTCTGTCACACCGGGGTGCTATGGGCATTGATGCAATCGCCCGGCACGACATTCGACGAGCGGCCGCGCCTTGATGGACGACCATCGGCGATCGTCTTGCAAGCGACGATGACTTCAGAACCTCCATCAAACGCACCAGAGATCGAAGTGCTTCTCGATATGGATGTCACCGTTGGGCCAGCACGGGTAAAGATTGCCCGTAGCGAATTGTTGCCGGTTGTCGATGCTCCACAACCGACAGCGATCGAACCTCCAGAAATTGCAGCACCCGAGACCGAGATGCCGGCGGTACAATCCGAACCAACCGAAGGTTCGCCTGTGGAGGAAGAAACTTCGGCCAGTAGTCCGCCACGTCCACAGGATGATTCAGCCGGTTCGCCGGTGTCTGCCGCGGCGATTGGTGTCAAACCCTCGACACTGCCGAGCCCGGTACACAACCCGCCGCCCATCTATCCGCCGCGGGCACATGCCGAAAACCTCGAGGGTCGAGTCGTTTTGAGTTTGGAGATCGACCTCGACGGTCGCGTTCGTTCGGTCGAAGTGGCAAGCAGCAGTGGCCACGCGATCCTCGATGCCGCGGCAGTACGTGCGGTTCGTGCGTGGCGTTTCGAGCCGGCTCGACTCGACGGTCAGCCCGTTGCGTGGTCGGGCAAGCTTCCCGTGCGATTCGTCTTGGAGTAGAGCACCCGGATGTCCGAGCAACACGATACCGCGTTCGAGATGGCAACATCGAGTTTGCGCTATGGCCCGGGCGTCACACGTGAAGTTGGCATGGATCTGGCCGACATGGGCCTACGGCGAGTGCTCGTGGTGACTGACCCACGCATCGCCAAGTTGCAACCACTCGAAGTGGTCCGTGATTCGCTGAGGAGAGAAGGCATCGACTTCGATGTTTTCGATCAAGTTCGCGTCGAGCCGACTGATCGATCGTTTCAGCAGGCCATCGATGCGGCGACCACGACCGAATACGACGGGTTCGTTGCCGTGGGTGGGGGATCGTCCATCGATACGGCCAAAGCCGCGAATCTGTACAGTACCTATCCGGCCGATTTCATGGATTACGTCAACGCGCCACTGGGCGCTGCCAAGGCGGTGCCTGGTCCGCTCAAACCGTTAATCGCAATTCCGACCACAGCGGGTACCGGCAGCGAGACGACCGGGGTGACGATCTTCGACCTGACCGAAAAGCACATCAAGACGGGCATCGCGCACCGACGGCTGAAACCGACACTGGGAATCATCGACCCTGAGAATACCCGCACGATGCCGCCATTGGTGGCCGCCGCCACCGGCTTGGACGTGCTGTGTCATGCGTTGGAATCGTATACCGCCATCCCGTTCGACAGCCGTCCGCGTCCCCAGCGTCCGGCGGCACGGCCAGCTTATCAGGGGTCAAACCCCATTAGCGATGTGTGGTCGGCCCAAGCGTTACGGATGGTGAACGCCTACTTGCCGCGTGCGTGGAGAGATTCAAGCGATGACGAAGCCCGAGGGCAGATGATCTTGGCCAGTGCCTACGCAGGCATGGGGTTCGGCAACTCGGGCGTCCATCTTTGTCACGGCATGTCGTATCCCATTAGCGGGATGGTGAGATCGTACTATCCACAAGGATATCCCGACGACCACGCATTGGTTCCCCACGGAATCTCGGTGGTACTTACCGCGCCGGCCGTTTTTCGTTTCACTGCGCCAGCATGTCCTGAGCGCCACCTCCAAGCGGCCCAGTGGCTTGGCGTCGATACCTCCGGTGTGCCAATCGCGGAAGCGGGCGAGGTATTGGTCCGCCGGCTTGTCGAGATCATGCAAGAACTCGAATTGCCCAACGGCATCGCCGAGTTGGGCTTCACCGCCGCCGACGCGCCGGCGCTTGCAAAGGGAACGCTGCCGCAACATCGGGTCACCAAACTCTCCCCGCGCCAAGCCAGCGAAGCAGACCTTGTCGAGATGTTTGAGCAATCGTTGAAGCTGTGGTAGCTGTGTCATCGCAAGGCGGTGTAGCACTTGCTACCGCTGCTTGCTTCGCCTGATGGGCTAGCAGGCGGAGTCGTGCCACCGGTGAACGAACCTCATGTGCCGCCGTGGGGTAGTCGATACGAAGATTGGGCAATAATTTCTGCATTTGTGGTCTGAACGTACACGAACAGCGACAGGGACGTTGCGATGCTCGTGGTCATCAGCGATTTACACCTGACCGACGGATCGAGCGGCGCCACGATCTCGCCGCGGGCGTTCGATATATTCTGCGATCGACTTCGCGAGGCGGCCTACAGCGCATCGTGGCGCAGCGACGGTCGCTATCAACCGTTGAAACGTCTCGATCTAATCCTGCTGGGCGACGTGCTCGACGTGATCCGATCAAGCCGCTGGTCTCGCGATGGCGAGGTTCGACCGTGGAGCAACCCCAATAGCACTGAATTCATCGATCAGGTCACCAAGATCACCAGCGATATCCTTCGCAACAACGACGAGTCGCTGCGCGTGTTGCGGGAGCTGGCATCTGAAGGCGGGTTGACCTTGCCGCCGGTCGATCGCAACGGGCAGCCGGTTGCCGGCGCGAGCGGCGAACCGGTCGAAGTACGAATCTTCTACATGATCGGCAACCACGACTGGATGTATCACTTGCCAGGGTCGAGTTACGATTTGCTGCGTCAAGCGGTCGTGCGGCACCTGGGGCTCGCCAATCCGCCGAACGAGCCGTTCCCCCACGATCCGGCTGAGAACGACGAGCTTCAAAAGACGATGCGGCAGCATCGAGTATTCGCCCGGCATGGCGACATCTACGATCCGTTTAACTTTGAAGGCGACCGCGACGCCAGCAGCCTGGGAGACGCGATTGTCGTCGAGTTGCTCAACCGATTCTCTTCAGCCGTGGAATTTGAGTTGGGCGACGAGTTGCCGCCAAGCACGCTGCTTGGCCTCCGTGAATTGGATAATGTACGGCCGCTACTCTTGGTGCCGGTTTGGATCGACGGGTTGTTGGAACGCACCTGTTCGTTTCCGTCGCAGCGACGACAAGTGAAACAAGTTTGGGATCAGCTTGCCCAGCGATTTCTCGATCTCCGCGTGGTTCGCGAGCGAGATACCTGGAATCCGGTCGACTTGGTCGATGGCCTGCAACGGGCCCTACAGTTCAGTCGTGGCATTTCGATCAGTCGGGCCAGTTCGGTGTTGTCTTGGTTGTCTAAAATGCGGGTGCCCGGCGAGGGCGACTTCTACAAACACGCCTTGGGCGAGCAGGAGTTCCGCAACCGTCGGGCAAAGCACATCGTGTATGGTCACACACATGCTGCCGAGACAGTTCCTCTTGATGCCAGCTACAGCGACGGCCACACGCTCAATCAGATCTATTTCAACTCGGGCACATGGCGGCGTGTTCATCGTCAAACACGCTTGGCCCCGAGTGAGCGCGAATTTATCGCCACCGAGGTGATGACCTATCTCGCCTTCTACCAAGGCAACGAGCGTAACGGACACCCGTTTGAGACATGGACCGGGAATCTTGGTATTCCTCCCTCGGATCTTTCCGTCCATCGCATCGACGCACCAAGGGGGAGCCATGCCTCCGAACAACCGTCTTCGACCGCAGGTCTACACCGACACGCGCCCCACTTCTCCCCACCGTCAACTGGTGGCGGGGTCGTGCCCACCCGTCGCCTCGGACGACTTTAATCGCGACATGCGTTGTGTCGGGCAGACGCTGTCCGACGCCAATGTGGCAGTTGTGTATCTCGCTCATGGCACGTTCGTCGGCGAAGATGCGCTCGGGCTGCTCACCGGCTTCTCACGCTTCTTTCCGAACTCTGGCAATACGCTTCGCCAACTGAGCAAACGCCTGACCGATCGCGTGATGGGCGATGTGGGAAACTACACACCGGAGTTTGCCCGGCTGTTCGAAAAATCGATCCAAGTTCCTGGACAGCCCCACATTCCTGTGCGGTTGTTCGGCTGGTCTAGCGAGAATCATCACATCGGTCGTGCCGACGGCGCCGTGCGGCTGATTGCCGAGTTGGCGTCGCTTGACCTTAAGCCCGGGCAACGCGTGATGTTGTGGGGGCACAGTCACGCCGGCAACGTGTTCGCCTTGGTCTCGAACCTGCTCTCCGGCGACGAAGAGACTAGCAAACGATTTTTCGCTGCCGCTTCGGTGTACTATCGTTGGCCGCTGTTAGGTTGCATCGACATCCCCATGTGGCGGCGTGTGCAGTTGTTGCTGGAAAGCCACCGGCGACCACTGGCGGAAAATCCGGTGGACATGGTCACGTTCGGCACGCCGATTCGATACGGTTGGGACAGTGCCGGGTATGCGAAGCTCTTGCACTTTGTCCACCACCGGCCCTCGACGGACTTGCCCAACTATCGTGCCGCGTTTCCTACACAATTGGATGACCTACTAACAGCCAAGGGGGGCGACTATGTGCAGCAGCTTGGAATTGCCGGCACAAACCTGGCCCCCAGCCCAATAGGGTGGCGTACCTGGTTAGCCGACCGCCGGCTCGACAGAATCTTGGAGCCAGATACTTCGACGTTCAATCTTCGGCAGCGCTATGCCCTTGGAATGCGGGTTCCGCACGAAGGTACGACGCTGCTGGTCGACTACGGAAAGCCCGAGGAATCCATCACCGAGCATCACGCGGGACATGCTCTCTACACGCGGACCAAGTGGCTGTCATTTCACGCCGAACAGGTGGCCCACGAGCTGTACGGTCTTTCAATTGAAAGTGATGCGTCGGGTGCCACTGCTGGCTTGCCCAGCAGTGCCGCGGAAGAGTGACGGTCGATACTATTCTTTCTGTCCGACACTCGTCTCAATGCATCTCCGAGTCGCACGTGCCGATCCCGGGACGGTAGAAGTTGAATTGCACGTTGGGGTGTTTGGCCAGTAGCGACATCGGTACGGAACTGTCGGCCAGCCCTTTGGAAATCATCAGCGTGGTGAGCCGCTGCCCGAGTGGGTTGTCGTGCGTGCCGGCGTGCCAGATGCTGACCTTCTCGGCCTTCCAGGTTTCTTGCGGACCCACGGTGATCGCCTGCCGTGGCACGCTCGAAACGTTGCCGCCGCCGCTGGTTCGCGCGTTTTGGATCAGCGTCATGGGATGCAATTCGACAGTCCGGGTTGTTTGTTCGAGATAGGTTTCCGGCGGCGGCGGTTCGTCGATCCATTGCCCCTCGCGACGCGGTGGGTCGTTGAAGGCCCAATGTTTGACTTCTCCCTGACCGCCTTGCATCACCGCACATCGGGCGTCCGCCCAACTGGCGATGTACTGGCTTGTGTCTGCCTTGGGAAAGTGAAGCTGCCCTTCGGGTATCCGCAGCTTGGGATCGATGCGATTGAAACACAACTCGCGATCGGCCCGAGCGAACGACAGGGGATGCGATTCGGGGGCCTCTCGCCCGTCGATCAACCATTCGTCCATGCCCCAGAAATGGGCGCTTCGCAGATCGAGTTCCAAGTCGTTAACCAACCGCGCGACCAGCGGCAGTTGTTCCGTCGGCCCAATGGGACCGCAGATGCCGACCGGGTTGTCGGGCGTCGACTGCCGCCAAGCGTTGATGTACTCCAGTGCCTCGGCCAGATAGAAGTCTTCCAGCGTGTCGTAGAACACGACGCGAAAGCCTTCTCGCGACAATCCGAGCATCGTCTCGGGCGTCAACGCGGCCGCATCAGACACGATTTGTTCGTCCAACGTCGTATAATCCCACCAGCCGGGGGCAACGCAGCTTTCTTGGCGAGCCATGGTATGCGATTCCTACGTACAGGGAAGAATGCTTACAGGGAAGTATGAATGTTCGCCCACGTTGTAACAACTGTCCAGGGTGACCTCAACAAGCCGATTCGGTGACTCCCCGTGCGCCAGCCGATAGGCTATGGTCGTAAACTTCCCCACGGGTCATTTTCAAGCGTTCCATGATTGAAGGACCAATACGATGTCACGAGGTGATTTATCGCACGCCAAGAGTGAAGGCGATGTGAATTTGTCGCCTCGTCGTGCGGCATGGCAAAAGCAGGCGCTCGACGAAGAGACGCGAACGTTGCTCGACGACGATGCCCGATATTTCTTGCATCAATCGCTTTCCACGCCTTGCCTCAACGGCATCAGACGGGCCGAGGGGATCTATATCGAAGTCGTAGGTCAGGGCTCGCCCTGACTTGGGCTCGACCTGTGCCCTCGGGCAACACGGTTGTCGGAACTCGGACATAAACGCATTGTCAGGGCGAGTCCTGACCTACGAACTTGCGGTGTAAGCCTTATGAAACGTCTGACTCGTTTCAGCCTTCGTGCGTTTCTTGTTGCGATCACGCTGCTGGCCATTTTTGGCGGTGGCGAACTTTATCAGCAGTCTCGCCAAGCCCGAAATGTTTCCGCCCTGCGTTTGCTTCCAGGCACGCTTATCGCGTTTGGCTACGAGCTGGAAGAACTCCCAAATTGGAAGGGAAAGACGCCGTTCGTCAGATCCACACTCGGGGGACTTGTGCGCTGCGCTTTTGGCTCGGATTTTTTCCATGCGGCGGTGCATCTTAGGCTGGAGTACGATCCAGAGAACCCAACCGATATCTCACGCATCCAAGGCCTTCCACATCTGCAATGGTTGCATATCGCGCCGGGTGGCACGGAAGCAAAGAGAGGGCTTGTTTGTCCGTCTCTGGATGCCTTGTCGAAATGCGAAAACCTTGAATTCCTTGTGCTCGGAATTTGGCTTGCCAAGCCAACTGCTCGTAGCCTCGGATTAATGGACTGCCCGACGACACTGCTGCCGCTAAATGTCGATTCGTCCCATCTGGCTGCGCTTCACAAACTAAAGTGCCTCCGTGTTCTCGCGTTAGGTGGTCCAGGATTGTCGGATGATTCGATTGACGAATTGGCCATGTTCAAGCAACTTGAGTTTCTCTATCTGAGTCAAACACAGATATCATCCGACGGACTACTTCGCTTGAAACAGATGCTGCCGAACGTCACCATTATCGAAGTCAACGATCCGTCACATAATTACTCGAAAGAAATCAACGCGCGATTCTAAGCGTGGCACCACTCGTCGTAGGTCAGGGCTCGCCCTGACTTGGACCCGACCTATGTCTTCGGGCAACACGGTTGTCGAAACTCGGCCAGAAACGCATTGTCAGGGCGAGCCCTGACCTACGAATTCGTTATGATGGCAAGCTGAAATGCGACGCGCTGCCGCGGAAGTGCAGGGCACGACAGGAGGGTGTGATGTGTGCATATGGAGGAGAGGGAGCAGCGGCTGCGGCGATTGCCCAGGCCATTCGGGCGTCGGGTGTGATCGTTCGTGTCGAGCCGGGTGACTTTCTCGGAATTCTCGATCGACAAGAAGGGCCGCTGGTGGTTCATGCAACGGGCGGCCTGTTCAGCACGAACTACCAATACTTATCGAGCTACAAAGGCTTGGCGTTCTTCACGAAAGCGGACACGCCGCTCAACCTCCCACGTGGCACGGAACTGGTGAAGGCCAAGAAGATTTGGATTCCCGGGTGACGCCT
>CAZNXE010000240.1:0-9083 GCA_964576465.1 uncultured Planctomycetaceae bacterium | reverse complement strand
GAGTCGCACTTCGGTCGATCAGGTGTCGTCGTGGGGACCGTACTCACAGGGTCATCGATCCCTTCCGGTGCTTCTCCCGCGAGTGCGGATCCCCTCGGCGAATTCTCGCAGTCTTTTGGACGACTCTTTCGGCAATCTTGGCGGCCGCCTGTTGCAATCAACGGGATCCAGACAACCGTCTTCGACTATGCTGGCATCGCCCAAGAAATCGGTCAGCCCGATTCAGATTTTTCCCAGGCAGCATGGGCGTTACAACAAGTTGTCCCAGAGTTATTGGCGCGGGACGATCGCGAGAAAGCGTTTTGGATCAACGTCTACAACTTCGGGGCCATGAAACTGGCCGCGGAGAACTATCCGGTTCCCTCGATCATCGATCCCAAGATTAGTGCCGACGATCCGTGGGGCGTCGATGCCGTTTATATCAACAATGTTTCGTATTCGCTCAAGCAGATCGAAAATGCGATCCTGCTCAAGAAATTCGACGACCCTCGCATCGTCTTCGCGATTAGCTGCGCGGCGGTGAGTTGTCCTGATCGCACAGACGAGATTTTTTCCGAAGATCGCATCGATGAACAACTCGACGCAATGGTTCGCGGACTGTTTGCAAATCCCGACAAGGGGCTGCGGATCGATCGCCAGCGGAAGATCGTCACCCTGTCATGGATTGTGAAAGCCGATCAGCGACTGTTCGGCGGCAATGACGAAGGCGTGTTGAGATTCGTGCAGCAGTACGCGCCCGACGACATCCGTGAGTGGATCGATCTGAATGTGGGTGAGATCACAATTGAATATTTCCCGCACGATTGGAGCTTGAACGACATTGCCCTTGCCGATGAAAATGAACCTCGGACAGCAGAATAAAGGCCCAGGGCAGTTCTGGCGATAACGGCGGCTTTTGTTTCGGGTTGGAGTTCATGTATCGACGTCACGCAAATACAAACTGGGAGAGGAACGATGACAGCGACTTCTTGCATCGTGCGTTTGAATGTTGGAGTGCTTGCGGCGGTCATCTGGGTTGCTTGTCCGACGCAGTCGCATGGCGAGGAACCGGGGGCATCGAACGCCGCGGCGGTTGAACCGCTGGTCGAACTGATGCAAGAGCGGCGCGCCGTGCTCGAGCAATTGGTCAAGGTGCAAAGTGAATCTTATCAACGTGGTGAAGCCGGATTTGAGTCGGTCGTTACTGCTCGTGAGGATCTTCTGCATGCCGAACTGGAACTTGAAACTCGCCGCGAAGAGCGAATCAAACTCCTGGAAACCTTTGTCGAGGTAGCGGCGCAGTGGGAGAAGATGGTGATGCAGAGGTACAGGGCAGGCCATGTTTCCGTGGCGGATGTCCTCAAGGGAAGGGCTTTGCATCTGAAGGCTCAGGTCGATCTCTTGAGAGAACGTCGCAAAGAAGAGTAACAGGCACTTGGGTCACGGATGGTGTCAGGTATTCGGTGCGGCAAGGTAGGTTATATGATTATAGGCAAGCGGATATTCGCTGTTTCCGTCGCCGTCACAGGGTTCGTCGCCCTGTGGCTTGCGACTCCCAGCGAGTCAAGTTTCAAGCAGCCGGCTACTTGGCAGCGGCTCACCGAGCCGGGCTCGCTATCGGCCGCGCACGCGCGCTTGGAAAATAACTGTGCCGCCTGTCATTCGTCGGTTCAAGGCGTCGTGTCGACCAACTGCATTGTTTGTCATGCCAACAACGAGTCGCTCCTACAGCGACAACCAACGGCCTTTCATGCAAGTATCAGCAGTTGCACAGAGTGCCATCTTGAACATCAAGGGCGCGGCAAGCGTCCTACGAAGATGGACCATGCCGCGCTGGCCAAAATCGGCTTGCGTCAACTGGACGACAACGAATCTGATAGCCAGAACACTGTCATTCGTCAACGACTACTGGTCTGGTCGTCTCACGGCACGCCACCACATGCCCGTATTACGTCAGACGAAGCCATCCTCGACTGCACCGCTTGCCACTCGAACGACGATCGCCATTTCGGGCTATTTGGTCAAGACTGTGCAGTTTGCCATGCAACGGACAAGTGGACGATCCCAGAGTTTCGCCACCCTTCCTCCAACTCGATGGACTGTGCCCAATGCCATCAGGCTCCGCCGAGCCACTACATGATGCACTTCAAGATGATTTCAGCGCGCGTCGCCGGGAAGCCGCACGCGCGTATTGACCAATGTTTCGAGTGCCACCAGACTACCTCTTGGAACGACATCAAGGGGGCCGGCTGGTACAAGCACCACTGACCAGGATTGAGGAGATCGACGTCTCGCGGTGAATCGTGAAGAAACGGACTGCCACGAGCATCTAAAGTGACAGATGGAGTTTCAACCGGGAGGTGACTTCCATGAACAGCGATCGGCCAATCAACATTCGCCGTATCGGATTCGTGTCAACAAGAATTGCCGGTACGGACGGAGTCTCGTTGGAAACGAAAAAGTGGGCAGAAGTGCTCGCTGGGATGGGATTCGACTGCTACTTCATCGCAGGCGAATGTGACGGTCCACCGGAGCGGACCGCGATCATCGAAGAGGCGCATTTTCAGCACCCGCGGATCGCCGACATCAACCGCCGCTCCTTCGGCGCCGAACGACGCAGTGAAGAACTGACCGACGACATCACTGAATTGGCCCGGACGATCCGCAAGAAGCTCAAGGCGGCAATCAAGCGATTCGACATTGATGTGCTGATTGCCGAGAACTCGCTGACGATCCCGATGAATATCCCGCTAGGATTGGCGATCGTCCACGCGGTACAGGAGTTGGATGTCCCCTGTATCGCGCACCATCATGACTTTTACTGGGAACGGGAGCGGTATCTGGCAACCGCCGTGGACGACTTCATCCGGGCGGCTTTTCCGCCGGCACTTAGGCAGATCGACCACATCGTGATTAACAGCCAGGCTGCCGAAGAGTTTAGTCACCGCACGGGCCTTTCTTGTCGAGTGATTCCGAACGTAATGAACTTCGCGAGTCCGCCGAAGCAGCCCGACGAATATGCGCTTCAGTTTCGGCAGACGATCGGTCTTGCGGACGACGACCTACTCATCTTGCAACCGACGCGCGTGGTTGCCCGCAAAGGGATCGAGCACGCGATCGAACTCGTTCGACTGCTGGATAACCCGCGCGCGAAACTGGTCATCACCCACGCAAGCGGAGATGAAGGGGACAGCTACGCACGTCGCCTTCGCCGCTTCGCCGATTTACTCGAAGTTCAGGTCATCTTTGCCAACCAATGGATTGCCGACAATCGCGGCGTTACGCCCGCTGGCCAACCGATCTTCACGATGAGCGATGTTTATCCGCAGGCCGATCTTGTGACGTATCCGTCCAGCTACGAAGGATTCGGAAATGCTTTTTTGGAAGCGGTTTACTTTCAATGTCCGATCCTGTGCAATCGTTATGCGATCTTCCGCACCGACATCGAACCGAGTGGATTTCACACGATCCTTCTTGACGGATTTCTGACCGACGACGCGGTCACGGAAGTACGCCGCGTCTTGACGGACGCAGCCTATCGCCAAGAAATGGTTGAACACAACTACGACGTTGGGCGGCAATTCTTTTCTTTCGACCTGGTGGAACAGGAATTGCAGTCCATCTTCCGCCGGCCCACGGTTGCCTGCCGTTGCTGCCCCCGTGGTGAAACGGCATCACCGCCGATCGAGGCTCAATCCGATTGCTGCTGTGAGCACGAAACTTCTAGGCACGCCGCTGAAAAACGAGGAGAAGATCATGGCAGTTAACAGCCCGCGGGGTGAACGTCGAGTGGTCGGCATAAGGCGAGCGGCGAATGAGAATATACCAAGGGGACGCGTGAGCGAGGGACCAATCAGGTAATATGCTGCGCTCCCTCGCTTACGCGTCGTTTTGAGATTGGTACGTTCTTATTTGCCGCACGCCTAAGATGCTGACGCATGCACACGGAACCAAACAACCTATGGAGCGAAACCAATGAGCGAGTCTTTCGACGATCGACTTGACGCCAAGCTGCGGCAGTCGCAGGATCACTTGAAACAACAACAGGCCGACATGTCTCGCCATATGATCGAGCTTGAAGAGCGGCAGGAACAGTTCAACCGCCTCGGGATCAGGCTCATCAGCGAAATCGTAACGCCACCCCTCCACGATTTCGCGTCACGGTTCGACAACATCCGTCTTGACGTTGAGCAGCCGTTACGGTCTCGCTGCCACCTCGGACACTGCGAAAAGTTTCCCGCGACGGGCCATGTGGAGTTTCGCATCGAGCACGATGAGGACATCGCGCGGCTGCATCTCGTCTACGAAGCAAACATCCTTCCTGTATTCATTCAATATCCACGAAGCGATCAGATTGTTTTTCCGCTAGAGGCCGTTGACCAGCAGCGAGCAGCCGCCTGGGTTGAAGAAAGTCTGCTGAACTTCGTGGACGCCTATCTACAACTGCAATGGCTCGATCAATACCAACGGGACAACTTGGTCACCGACCCCGTATGCGGAATGCGCATCAGCAAGCCCCAAGCATTCGAGTACCAGCACGAAGGTCACACGTACTACTTCTGCGCCGAGCCGTGCGTCAAACGATTCCGACAAGAGCCCAATCGGTTCGTCGGTTCTCACTAGAATCAACTGATCATCTCGATGGAACATAAGACATGGCAACGGATCCTATTTGCGGCATGCAAGTCGATGCGTCGACGGCACTGTCGATCGACCGCGACAAGGTTACCTTTTACTTTTGTAGCGAGCGATGTCGCGAGAAATTCTTGTCGGGCCAGCAAGGGCAAATTGCCGAGACCGTCGAAGCAGGGCGACTCGAAGGTGAGGATGCGAGGCGACACAATCCTACCGAAAAGCCGCCGGGCCAATCGCCAACGCAACAGCCCGGTGCCGAGAACCTCGATCTCAAATATACCTGCCCCATGCATCCGGAAATCCAACAGGATCATCCGGGCAATTGTCCCAAGTGCGGCATGGCTTTGGAACCACACTCGATAGCCGCCGTGTCTGGTGAAGAAGATGACAGCGAACTGCGTGACATGAACCGCAGGTTTTGGGTCGGCTTGTTGTTCGCAGTGCCGGTTTTTGTCTTGGCGATGGGCCCCGTGGTTGGTCTTTCGATCGACCGTCTCTTCACAGCCGGGGGCTCTCGCTGGTTGCAACTGATCCTCAGTACGCCGGTGGTTCTTTGGGCTGGTTGGCCGTTCTTCGAGCGTGGTTGGCAAAGCGTGGTTCATCGCAGTTTGAACATGTTTTCGCTGATCGCGCTCGGCACGGGTGCCGCCTATATCTACAGCCTGCTCGCCTTGTTGTTTCCTCAGTGGCTTCCCGAATCGTTCCTCGAGAACGGTCAGGTTCCGGTGTACTTTGAAGCCGCCGCGGTGATCGTCGTGCTGGTATTGCTGGGCCAAGTGTTGGAGCTACGGGCCCGACATCGCACGAGTGGAGCGATTCGCGAACTACTTGCGCTAGCCCCCCCCATCGCGCACTTGCTGCGTGATGGGCAGGAAAGTGACGTGTCGCTGGCCGAGGTTGCCGCGGGAGATTTACTGCGTGTTCGGCCGGGTGAAAAGATACCGGTCGACGGGATCATCACCGAAGGCCGCAGTTCGGTCGATGAGTCGATGATCACCGGTGAACCGGTCCCCGTGGAAAAGGCCTCGCAAGATTCCGTGATCGGCGGCACCGTCAATGAGACCGGTTCATTCGTCATGCGGGCCGAACGCATTGGCAGCGACACGATGCTGTCCCGCATCGTGCAGATGGTGGCCGAAGCACAGCGGAGCCGCGCCCCCATTCAGCGACTAGCAGACCAGGTAGCCGGCTGGTTTGTGCCCGCGGTGGTGGCCGTTTCGGTGATCGCTTTTGTCGTTTGGGCGCTCATCGGGCCGGAGCCGCGTTTGGCCTATGCGTTGGTCAACGCGGTCGCCGTGCTAATCATCGCCTGCCCCTGCGCGCTGGGGTTGGCCACGCCCATGTCGATCATGGTTGGCGTTGGACGTGGCGCCCAGGAAGGCGTGTTGATCAAGAATGCCGAAGTTCTGGAAACGATGAAAAAGGTGGACACCCTTGTTGTCGACAAGACCGGTACGCTGACCGAAGGAAAGCCCCGGCTGACGGAGTGTGTCCCTGCCGAATCGTTTGATGAACAGACGCTGCTAGAAATGGCTGCCTCGCTCGAGCAGAGCAGTGAACACCCACTGGCACGCGCCGTGGTCGTCGCGGCGCAAGAACGTGATCTCACGTTGGCGAAGACGGAGAACTTCGAGTCCGTCACCGGCGGCGGAGTGATTGGCACCGTTGGCGGTCGCAACGTGCTGGTTGGCCAGGCCGATCTTCTCAAGCGGCGAGACATCGATCCCACAGCATTGGAAGAGCAGGCCGGGCAGCTACGGCATCAAGGCCGCACCGTTATCTTTGTCGGGATTGATGGCTCTCTGGCGGGCATTCTTGCCGTTGCCGACCCGATCAAGCAATCGACGCACGAAGCGGTAGCGGCACTACATCATCTGGGACTGCGGATCATCATGCTCACGGGTGACCACGAGCGCACGGCGCGGGCCGTGGCGACAAAGTTGAACATCGACCAAGTCGAAGCGGGCGTCAAACCGCAGGAAAAGCACGAGCGCGTCAAAGCGCTGCGAGCTGCCGGTCACGTTGTTGCAATGGCGGGCGACGGGATCAACGACGCGCCGGCATTGGCTGCCGCGGACGTGGGCATTGCCATGGGGACCGGTAGCGATGTGGCCATCGAGAGCGCCGGAGTAACACTCCTGAGAGGTGATCTGCGGGGGATTGTCAAAGCGGTTCAACTAAGCCGCCTGACCGTGCGAAACATCCGCGAAAATCTCTTCTTCGCGTTCGTCTACAATATGCTTGGGGTACCCATCGCCGCAGGGGTCTTGTATCCACTGTTCGGTGTGTTGCTCAGTCCGATGCTTGCCGCGGCCGCAATGAGTCTCAGTTCCGTTTCCGTGGTCGCCAACGCCTTGCGGTTACGCGCTGCTCGACTCTCCTGACACTCGAGTGGGTGCCCCACACGTGGAGCATTTCCCTCCTTCATGTCAGCAGAATCTTGGGCACAGCCAGGAATTTCGAGTTCTTGCTGTGTATTGTGAAGAAACGGCCCTTCTTTTGCATCTAAATGGTTGTACAAGACCCAGAAAGGGGTACGAATGCCATGAGAGCCCTGATTTCGAGTTCCGTTCTGATCTTTGCCGTCGTGCAGTTGAATCAACCACCCGGCGAGCATCCAGAGGCACCCCGACGCTTGCCCGAGAGTGCCTCCCAGGTTTCGGAGGTTGGCGATGGGAACCTTGATGTTCGTTTGTCGGAAGCGAAATTGCGACTCGCCCGGCTAGAATTACGGCGTGCGACGGACATCAATCGGCGTGTTCCAGGTGTCTTTCAGCGCGAGACATTGGATCGCCTAGCGCAGGCAGTGAAGGTGGCCGAGAAGGAGCTTGCTTTCGCCAAGGGCGAGGAGCACAATTTGCACGCGGTACATCTGCTGCAGTTAGAGGCGGAAGTGGAACTCGCCAAGGGGCAACTACAGGCGGCGACTGAGGCCAACCAACGTACAGCCCGAACCGTCAGCGCCATCAACCTCGAACGTTTTCAACTTCGGGCCGAAATAGCACGCTTGACATTGGCTCGCGCTCGGGAGGCCTCGAACTTTGATTCAACCGAGGCACACTTGCAGTGGCAGGTCGACCGTTTGTTTGAAGAAATTCAGCGATTAAGGAGCGAAATTCCCCTACTGTCGCAGCCAAACTAAGAGCACCAAGAACAGATTGTGAGCGTCAGACCAAGACGAATCTCTTTCGGGAGGCGTGATGAAAAAACTCAGAAAGATTCTCTGCCCGGTTGATTTCTCACCCTTCAGCGAGGCCGGCTTGGAGAACGCAGCCGCGGTTGCGCAATCCACGGGAGCGACGCTGTTGATCGCCTTCGTGCAAAGCCTGTCGAGTAGCAATGCTGACATTGAAAAAGACAACATTGAGCGACTCAAAGAGGTTGTTCCATACGCCGAGCGCGTTCCCTATCAGCATTTCCTGCTCACCGGAGACCCAGTCGAAGAGATCGTTCGCTTGGCAATCAGCGAAGCGGTTGATCTCATCGTGATGGGCACGCATGGCCGTACTGGTTTCATGCATCTGCTCATGGGAAGTGTCGCCGAAGGAGTGCATCGACGTGCGCCATGCCCGGTAGCCGCCTACCGTGACAAGCTTCTGTCGTGTCCATCGCAATAATCGCTCCGAGTCGCCATGCTATATTCGGCGTTGCACGGTGACGACAACAGAACGACCCACAAGCGAGCGAATCGAATCATGCGCAGAGCCTGCCTACTCTATTTGTTCATGCTCAGCTTCGTGATGCTGTTCATTGGAAATCCATTGAAGTACACGCGTGATTATCCGCGTTTCGTCGAACTGTATGAGGCGATTGAACCCGGCTTGCACGTCGGCATCTTCGCGGTGCTTGCCTTTCTCGTGGTGGCGTCACGTTGGCGAATTCATCCCCTCTATCTGGCAAGCCTGCTCGTTGTCTTTGCAGCCGGCACCGAGCTAATCCAGATGGTCTTGCCGAACCGAACACCGCGGTTCTTCTGCTTCGTTCAAGACGTGATCGGCTTGCTGCTTGGCGCGGCAGCTTGGGGGCTCGTGGTGTTGGCAACCCGAAGTTGGCACACCAGAAGCTCATCACGGCAGCGCCGAAAGCCACCGATTCGCCTCGAACCGTTCCCCGTCACAAGGCAGGAGAACGAGGCGCGTACCCCCCGGGCCGACGGCGACGTGTCGTAACTTGCTGACCTGAATCTTACACGTTTCTCGACGAGGGGCTGCCGTGTGATTCACGATGAATTCCCGGGACGATGCGGATTCCAAGGCGTGCTTGAATTGGGTGGAATAGGGTCGTTGGTCTTCGTAAGCTTGTCGAAGAGGTCAGGCGGCAACACTCGCAATACGGTAAACAGTCCGTGAACACCTTTATACCAACCTTCTCGCATTCCGTGTGTCTCGCGTCGGCTGGTCAGCTTACGCATGTCTTTCATCGTCATCTTCATGCCATAATCGTTTTGCATTGGCATCTCGGGCATTTGT
>CAZNXE010000239.1:7889-9133 GCA_964576465.1 uncultured Planctomycetaceae bacterium | reverse complement strand
TGCTCTTCCGATCTGGAGCGGTGTTGTGCCACGGCTGTGTCAGCCGTGTCTTTGGACCACCCAACACATGACACACGGCTGGCACAGCCGTGGCACGTAGCTTGGTTGGCTTGCCAATCTGATCCCTTTGCCCAAACTGGTAGTCATCGGGCTTGACCGGGGGGGTTGGTGCTGCTTCCCTCTTTCTATGCGCATCATTGGTGGCGAGTTTCGCCGAAAGATACTGTTTAGCCCGAGCGAGAAAAGCCCGACTCGGCCGATCCCGGACCTCGCCAAAGAGGCCCTTTTCAACCTGCTCCGCGGGCATGTCGAGGGGCAGGACTGCTACGACGGGTTCGCCGGCAGCGGCTCGATCGGGCTGGAGGCGCTGAGCCGGGGTGCGAGGCGGTGCGTGTTCATCGAGCGCGACCGCGTGGTACACAAGCTGATCGCAAAGAACATCGAACTCCTGGGTGTCGAGGACCGCGCCGAACTGGTGCGCGCCGATGCGCTCGGGCCGGGTGCGCTAAGCCGGTGTCCAAAGCCGGTGCATTTGATTTTCTTCGACCCGCCCTACCCGCTGATGATTAACCCGGAGACCTACCCGAGGGTGATGAATCAGTTTTCTCGTTTGATTAAAAATTTGGACGATACCGGGTACGCCGTGATCCGCACGCCTTGGCCTTTTAAGCAGATCGTGGGCACGGAGGAAGAAGAAGACGGCACGATGAAGTCGATTTATGAGTACCCGGACATGAAAGTCGCCGGCGCACTGGGCCCCGAAACGCACGACTACGGCACGACCGCGATGCACCTTTACATGCGCGACACCGGCGAGCCGGACGAAGCGCATGAAGAAGGTGAGACAAACGATGGCTAGCTTGCCGCACTGGTCCGAGGGTCTCAACGAATCGCAGCGGATTGCGGTCGAGTATGACGCGGGGCCGGTGGCGGTGCTCGCGGGGCCGGGCACGGGCAAGACGCGGGTGATTACGCACCGCATCGCAAGGCTTATTCATCGTGATGGTGCGCGGGCCGAGTCGATCGGTGCGCTGACCTTTACGGTCAAGGCCGCCGAGGAAATGCGCCATCGCCTCGGAACAATCGACGGGGACAACGCGGCATCGCGCGTTGCGGCGAGCACCTTCCACGGCTTTGGTCGGCGCATCTTGTTACGGTTCGGTGATGTGATCGGCTTGCCGGCGAGCCATGACCTGATGGACTCGGTGCAGCAGATGCGGCTGCTCAAGGCCGCGGTTGGTGAT
>CAZNXE010000239.1:0-7829 GCA_964576465.1 uncultured Planctomycetaceae bacterium | reverse complement strand
CCCCGATCGCGCGCTTGGATCGACCACCTGCGCACCTCGGCGATCTTCCCAGATGCTGCCAGCAAGCGTGTGGGGCGATGGAACGAGCTTGTCGAAGACGGCGGCACAGAGAGCGAGCCTTGGGATGCCGATCGGCTGAGCGCCGAGCGCGAACGCGCAGCCGAGTTTGCGTGTGCGGTCGAGGTGTATGCGCGGTACGAAACGATGGCGCTCGACAAGGCGCTGCTCTCGTTCGATGACTTTATTCTGCTCCCGATTCGTATTATTCGCCATTCACAGAGAATCGGATCATATATCATTGATGAGCTTCGGCATCTGGTTGTTGACGAATTCCAGGATGTCAACGGTGCGCAGTTGGCGTTCTTGAAGGAGCTTTCGCCGCCGAGCCGCTCGCGTGATCTGTGTGTTGTCGGTGATGACGATCAGGCAATCTACGGCTTTCGGGGCAGTGATGACCGCGCGTTCCAGCACTTCAAGGAGATCTGGACGGGTGCCCAGACCGTGCCGTTGACCGAGAACTACCGCAGCACGGAGGCGGTGCTTGAGACGGCGCAGCGGATCATTGGTCTATCGCACGACCGATTCGAGCCGGACAAGGTGATCCACGCGCGCCGCGAGTTTGAGGACGGTGCGCCGGCGCAGGTCGAGGCACTGCATGTTTCGAGCGACAGCGACTACGGCATGACGATCGCCGCGATGATTCTGGCGGACCGTGCTGAGCACCCGGACCGCGAGTTGTCGAGTTACGCGGTCATCGCAAGTTCGCACAATGTGTGCGCCGCGATTGGCCGGGTATTGGAGCTTGAAGGGATCGCAGTCGACGATTCGATGATCCGAAAGAACAAAGAAGATGATGCGGTTCTGGATGTCAAGGCATGGATCGAAGCGGTGGTTGGGGCGAGCAATGTTTCGTTGATAAGGCTCTTGGTTCGCCCGCCGGTGTCGATGCCAGCCGAGCAAGCACTGTCGTTTGTTGATGCATACGAGTCGCACCGCAGGCAGTCGAAGGTTGAGGCGCACCGGCCAATGCCGATGCCGGCTTGGATCGCAGATCGCGCGGGCGAGCACGAAGGGCTTACGGTGCTTTCGGAGTTGCTGACTACGCTGCGTGAGTTGTCGGCGACGATGAACGCCGAGGCGATGGTCAAAGAGATCATCGAGCACACGGGCGTTGCGCACCGCGAGCTTCCCGATCGCCGACTCGAATCGGTACGCATCTCGGCGCTCGTCTCGTTACTTCAGTTTGTGCAAGATTTACAGCGCCGGCTCGATCCGCCCGGAGATTTAGCTGCTTTTTTACGGTACTACAACGAGCTGACAACCAAGGAGCAACTCGCAGGCCCAGCCAGCTTTGATGCAATCGATGGGCAAGACGACGCGGAGTTTGGCAGTTCCGGCGTTCGGCTGATGACGGCTCACTCATCCAAGGGGCTTGAGTTTGATACGGTCTTTGTGCCGAGGATCGGTGCGGCGTCCGGCGCGTTTGGACATGTCAAGACGCGCGATGGCGCAGAGCTCCCGTCGGAACTGACGCCGTTTCAGGCAGATCCGCGATCACAGCGTGGCAGGGAGCAGGACGAAGTACGCCGGTTGTTTTATGTGGCGTGTACACGCGCCGAGCGTCGGCTTGTGCTGCTGAGTAAACGCGCCAAGAACGCGAGCAAGTCGATGCACATGTTCCAGGAACTTGCGTGGCGTGGGAAGACACCGCTTGGGCCGGATGAACGGGAAGGATCGGTTGTCTTACTTGAAGCCGAGGCTGTGGTTCGTTCGTGCATTGATCGCGGCGCAACGCTGCGTGGTGCCGATGCGCTCGCGTCCGAGAGCGCTTCGCAAGAAGCGAGGTCTCGTGTGATCGCAAGTGCGCGCCGGGCCGCTCGGCGGTCGGCGGCACAGGCGCTCGATCGCGCTGAGGAAGGAATTACCCTTGATTCCAAGCTTGATACGCTCGGCGATGCGCTGATTGCATCGGCCAAAAGACTCGCGATTATCGAGGCGCTCAGGCATGGGCCGATTGAAGAGATCCCGGATTGGCTGATGGGCGATGGTGAGTTTGCAAGGGACTTGGCCGATCGGCTGGGCGGTTCACGCGAAGACCGAGCGATCGGTTCGAGTACGGCTCCGATGGCTTCGCCGTTGCGCTTGAGTTATTCAAAAATCAAATCATATGGCACATGCCCAGGGTGTTTTTATCTGCGGTATGTGCTCGGGCTAAGCGAACCCAGCAGCGGCGAGCAGCTTGTAGGCACGGTGGCGCACTCGGCGCTCGAGCGGTTTTATCGGCAGTGGAGCGAAGCTGATTCTGAGGGTGGGGCACTTCCAGGAGTTGATGAGCTGCTCAGTATCGCGCGTGAGTTGTTTGTCGCAGAGAGCAGACGCATCGGAGGCGCTGACCCCGCGCAGCTCGAACAGATCGAGGCGCAGCTTCAGTCCGGGTATGAGAAGTTGCACGACCAGGGCGCCGATGTGATGATGCTGGAAGAGCATGCGCCGTTTGCGTACCGCCGGGCGTCGGGCGATGATGAACCGCACATGCTTGATGCCAAGCTCGACCGGGTTGATCGGACGCCGGACGGCGGGTTTCGGATCATCGACTACAAAACGGGTCAGGCGTGGGGTTCGCTGACATCACCGAAGAAAGATGACTTGCAGCTCGGGATTTATTCGCTCGCGCTTGCCCAGAAATTGGAACTGGAATCACCCGAAGAGCTTGCGGGCTTTGCTGAGTATTGGGTGTTTTCATCGGGGGAGAAGGGCGTGATCGCGCTCGCCGAGATCGACCACGCCAAGGTTGGGGCGAAGATTGACAAGGCGATCACGGGGATGCTCGCTGGCGAGTTTGTCCCGAAAAACAATTGCAGCGGGTCGTGCCAGATGTTCCTCGGACAGGGCTGATTCAGCCGCAACGGCGGGCTTTTTCGCGGGTATCCTTCTTTATCTGGATTTGTGCATCGGCGACCGGGGGAAGCCTGCGCATCCAAACGGAGAACAAACAATGAAAAAGCTATCGACCCTTGGCCTGCTGGCGTGTGCAGGAATGACAAGCTCGGCACACGCTCAGCCGCTTGAGATGCGGGGCGATGTTCTTACGGGCACGCTCGACAACGGCCTTGCCTACATCATCAAAGAGCACGCCAATCCGCCGGGGCGCAGCGCAATGTACCTGCACATCTCGTCCGGCTCTCTCAACGAGACCGACGACATTCAGGGCATTAGTCACTTTTTAGAACATATGGCATTCAACGGTTCAGAGAACTTTGCTCCGGGCGAACTGATCCCGTTCTTTGAGTCCATCGGCCTGACCTTTGGTCGCCACCAGAACGCGTTTACGAGTTTCGACCAGACGACTTATATCCTTGAACTTCCAGATGCACAGCACGACACGTTGTGTAAGGCGATGCTGTTCTTTGGCGATGTCGCGTTTGGGCTGAGCTTGCTCGAAGACGAGATCGACGAAGAGCGTGGCGTGATCCTTGAAGAAAAGCGCACAAGGCTTGGTCCTCAGCAGCGCGTGCAGGAAGAGTTCTTTCGCCGCCTTGCGCCGGGATCGACCTTTGGACAGCGTCTCCCGATCGGCATCGAAGAAACGCTCATGTCGATGCAGCAAAAAGACTTCCGCCAGTACGTCGATACATGGTACGTTCCCAGCAACATGACGCTGATCGTGGTCGCCGATGCCAAACCCGAGATGGTGCTCAAAGAGATTCGCAACAGCTTTGAACGCGGCGCGTATGTCGAGCGGCCGGAGGATCTCGATATCAACCTCACGCCGTACGATTCGATGCGAAGCGTGGTGATTACCGACGATGAATTGACCGAGTCATCGATTCAGATTATCAACATCCGCAACCCATTGCCCGCGGTCACGACCAGAGAAGGCCTGCGCCAGAGCCTGATCGACGATCTCGCGTCGAGCGTCTTTAACCGTCGGCTGCGCAAGAAGATCAATGAGGGCGAGACGACCATGCTCTCGGGCGGGGCGTTCATGGCGGATCTGTTTGGCGCGGTCCGCGTCAGCATAATCAACGCCGACGGCAGGCCCGATCAGTGGGAGGCGATGCTCAACGAATCAACGCTCGAACTCCGCAGGGCAAGGCTTCACGGCTTCTCGAGCCGAGAAATCGACGATGCCCGTAAATCGCTCATCGCACGAGCCGAACGCAGCGCAGAATCAGAAGCAACGCTCCCCGCCCGCGCGATCTTGGGATCGATCAACAACTCGGTTGCCAGCGGCGCGACCGTGATCTCGGCGGCGCAGCGGTTGGAACTTATCCAAGAACTTGTGCCGACAATCTCGGATGAGGAAGTCAGCGATCGGTTCGATGATCTGTACGACGATGAGAATGTCGCGATCATGCTGACCGCACCGAGCGCGATCGCTGTGCCGACAGAGTCGGAGCTTCTGGAGCTTGCACGGGTCGCTCTTGCTGCGACACCCGAGGCTGAGGCGGATGCGGAACGCCCGTCTGAGTTGATGGCAAGTATTCCAGAAGCCGGAGAGTTTACTGAAATAGGTCGACATGAAACAACCAATGTTTGGTCTGCGTGGCTCGACAACGGCATCCGTGTCCACCACCGCGAGATGGACTACCGCAAGGACAGCGCGACCATCACCATCACGCTCGCGGGCGGCCGGATCCAAGAGAACGCGCAGATCAAAGGCGTCAGCGAAGGCGGGGCACTCGCGTTCCTCCAGCCCGCGTCGCACAACCTGACCAGCACCAACATCTCTGACCTTATGACCGGCAAGAAAGCCAGCTTCCGCGGCGGTGGCGCAGGGGCGGACTCGATCTCGATGAGCGTTTCGGGTAACCCCGATGACATGGAAGCCGCCATGCAGGTGGCGCACCTCATGCTGACCAAACCCATGATCGAGCAGTCCGCGCTCGACCGCTGGCGTGACGGCCAGATCCAGGGCATCGAAATGCGCACCACCCAGCCGATGGGTAAACTTCAGGAATTGCTCCCGACCCTGATTTCTCCAGAAGGCGAAACCCGGCTCACACCGATGAGCCTTGAACGAGTCGAGGCGATCACAATCGGCGAGGCGCAGGACTGGCTCGACTACATGGTGCAGACCGCGCCGATCGAGGTCTCGATCGTGGGCGACATCAACAAAGAACGCGCGTTCGAGCTGGTCGAAACATACCTCGGCTCGCTGCCGACTCGTGAGCGGATTTCTGAAGACACGCTCGACGAGTACCGCAACATCGCCCGTCCCCAAGGCCCGCTTGAGGCGTTTGTCACGATGAAAACGCAGACCCCGATGGCGATCGCGATCGCTGGTACCTTCGGGCCTGACCAATCAAACATCCGCGATGTTCGGCTCATCAACATGGCGACCAAGATCCTCTCGACGCGCATGGTCAAACGCATCCGCGAAGAACTGCAACTCGTCTATTCGATCAGCACGGTCAGCCAGCCTTCAACCGCATACCCGGGGATGGGTCTGATCTTCGCGGCCGGCCCGTGCAAACCCGGCAATGAGGGCAAGCTCGCAAGCGAGATCCAGAGCATGTTCGCCGAGTTCGCCGAGTTCGGCCCAAGCGGTGAAGAAGTCGAAACCGCGCGAGTCCAGCTCATCAACACGCTCGACCAACAACTCAAAGAACCAAGCTACTGGTCGGGCACACTCGATGACATGACCTACCGCGGCACAAGCCTCGACGATGTCGCCGCCATCGAAGAGGACTACGCAACATTCACAACCGACGAAATCCGTGAAGCATTCGACCGCTACTACGGCCCGGAGAACAAGGTCTCCGTCACCGTCGCGCCTGAACCAGAAGCAGAAGGCGGCTAGTGCGCCTTGCAAAGTCATGTACCATCCTGTGCCCGGGCCGTGTCGGCCGTGCAAACTGCTGGGTGAGACTTGCACAACCAACGACATGGCTTACGGTGCCACGGAAGATTCCTCGCGAGGGGTTCATCCTGCAGCAGATGCTCGCGTTGTAGAGGGTGATCTTAGTGGTGACCCACCTGCGGACACGGTCGAGTCTTCGGACCAAAGCGGGCAGGGGGCGCAAGCCCGCCGCCGAAGCAACTCATCACGCCAGAACTCCATCGCGGCGCGACGCTCGGCTCGCTCCGCGGATCACCCGCCATACATTCTTGTCCATGCGTGCCTACTTGTGGTCCTGTCAGACCGGGGGCATGTGCGGCATGGACAAGCACTTGGCGCAACTCTGAACAACGATCGCGCGGATTCCTCTGTGGCTTGCAAAGAAGGAACATACCCATTTTGGGTTGCAAACAAAGACCGTATACAATATGAACCCACCAATTTAGGCTAGTATCAGGGGATGATACTACCTATTTTACCGGTATAGACCAATCCGACCCGATCAAGGTGGATTCGGGGGTGCAAAATCGCCGAGGTCCGGTACAATGCCCGCTGTGCGGACTGTAAAGCCGGCGCAGCGAATCGCGTGAGGGATGTGTTCTCCGCCCCCGCAGGAGGATTCCGATGGACACCGATCGCCAGAGTACATTCGATGCCGTGATGGCATCCTTGGCGCACACCGCCGAGTCGATCGTCGAACTGCCCGCGGTAGCCACACTCGAATGGTGCGACCGAGCCGCGTGGTGTCTTGCGGGCCTTGCTGAGCCAGCACTTGCAACGCTCACCATCGGCACGCTCTCGCCCACCGGCGACCTGACCAACCAAGAAGTCTCCGGCGTTGCCGCACGCGCTGGCGTTGCTCGCGCCCGGCCCATCCATCGCGCCGGCAGCGAATACCGCGGCGAAGACCCAAGGCTCGCAACACTCCGCGTCCGGGCCGCCCGGTTTCGGCGCGTCGGTGTCCGCGTCTCGATGAGCACACGCAACACACCGACCGTCGGCAGGCTCACCGAATTGCCCGGCGGCGAAACCGTCACGCGCGGCGACATCCCAAGACTCTGGCACGGCCTCGAATCCTCCGACATCCTCGTCGGAATACTTGGTATCGGAAACCCAGACGAAGGCAGAGTCATGATCGCGCAGGTCGCCCCGCTCGGTGCAGGCATCAGGCTCACACCAGCGCACAGCCACGCGATGGCAGCGGTCCTGCCCGTACTCGCACGGCGCACAATCCTGGCGCTTGGCGATGGTGCCAATGGCCCAACGAAGTGGCTCACGCAGCGCGAGCAAGTCGTCCTCGAACAACTCACGCTCGGAAAGAGTGTCCGCCAGATCGCCGACGACCTGGGCAGAAGCCCGCACACCGTCCACGACCATGTCAAAAGCCTGCACCGCAAGCTCAACGCGTCAAGCCGAGGCGAACTCGTGGCCCGGGCACTCGGTCACACCGCGATCGACCCCGACACGCACCAACAGATCTCAACCACGATCGAACCAAAGCTCGGCGAGACCGCTCCGAATCAGGCAAGCATCGAGTCCAAACCCTTTGGTATCCGAACCGACGCGCAGCGCCGCGACCAGTAGGGCCAAATGTATTGTGACCCGTGCCACTGACCTGTCTTCAGGTCAGTGTCTTTTATAGTGCATGACACACAAGTGTGCTGGTCCAAGAGCACTGACCTGAAGACAGGTCAGTGGCACGGGTGCTCTAAAATCTTGCCTACTCGTTCTCGGTCAACAACCCGCGCCTGACCCGACTTGCGAGTTTCTCTTCGAGAGCATGGTCACGCTGCGTCACGACAGAGAACGACCGATACCTACCCCGGCTGCCAAGCGATGGCTCGCGCGTGTGGCTCGAACTCGACACGCTGACCGTTGACGGCCGCCAGTACGGCCGATACAAACGCTCGATCGTCACCACAACAACGCCTACAAGCCGTTCGTCTTGAGAGACATCGATGGTCGACCGCACGGCTTGTGTGCCAGC
>CAZNXE010000238.1:0-9141 GCA_964576465.1 uncultured Planctomycetaceae bacterium | reverse complement strand
TTACCCGAGGCATCTTGTCGCTTCGCGACCCAGCCGAACGGCTGGGCCACCCGTCAAGCAATACCAGCTAGTAAACTTGTGTAGAACCGATGGGCAAAGCCAGTGGCTCCCAACACGAAAGCCAAGCTGTGACGAAGCACTAACGTCCAAGCGGGGCGATGTACCGCAGATCGTACCGGGGAGCGAAACCGGGCTCGTTTGCGTTCCGGGGAAGCGGCTCACCTTCGATCTCGACAAAGTCACCCGATTCAAACTGATCGAGTTCAGGGACCTCCGGGAGAACAACACTTCCACCGAACGCATCATTGCTACCGTCAATTCCGCCAGCCGGGATGTAACGCAGTTTCCATTCTCGATCGATATGAGAATACTCCAGTCGACCGCGAAGGCGTGTGTAATCTGGCTCGAAACCATAGCGTGCGTCGTTCGACGGACCGGCATCCGTTTGAGTTGCTCTCGTGGCAGAAGCTTGCCGCGAAGGCACATCGTCTTGGGGCGATCCACGGAAGCCCGCGAAGCTGGCATTCGGGCCCGTCGGCACTCTGCGATCCTCCGATGAACCGTCGTCGGTCCTCGCCGTCGCTTGTTGTTGTTCCCAGCGAGTCGAACGCGCATTGCCCGATTCACTCCCTGGCAACGCGGCTGTGGTCGCTTGCGCTGGCTCGACAATTCTGATCACACTACGAGAAGTCGAAGCAGAGTCGCCTAGCGAAGGTTCGGCAACCGTTGGGCCGACTTCTTCCTCGACACTTGCTCGAATCACGGCCGGAGGTTCGTTCTCGGCAGACGCCTCACGAGAGACAACTTGCTCGGCTGGTTGAAGATCGCCATCGCGGTTGTTCTCAAAACGTGGGGCTTCGGATTGTGGTCCCCCGGCTAGATCGTCTTGAGATCGCCATCGGGACGAACGGTCGAGTGAACTTCCCTGATACCGGTAGCTTGATCCGGGAGGGGTAAGCGGTGCTCCGCCGCCCGAGATGTTGGGGGGCGCTAACGGACCTTCCCCGTAGTATGGTGCGGCGGCAGGTGTGGGCGAGCCGGTTCCGGGCGGTGGAACCGTTGAACGTCCAAGGAACGGGTTCACTACAGGGCCCGTGGGCGCGGTCGTTTGGCAGCCGGTTAGCGCGGCCATCGCAAGCAGGAATATCAGCCGTTTCATCCAACGACTCCTTTTGAAGTCACCCGCATGAGGTGCGTGTTCCCGATTCATCCACTCGGCAAACTGGCCGACAAATACCGCGTCCGTGCGGCAATCGACAACATGGAAAAGACTGTATGAAATGCAGATGAGATAACCGTCCGACGACGGAAGCGGCGGACAGGGTGCGTAGAGTAGCGACTCGCTGAATTGTGTCCAGACCGGTTTTCGACTTACGACGCATAAAAAAAGAACGCCTTGGCGAAACCTGCCTCACCAAGGCGTTCATGCTATCGCAGTACGGGTACTATCGGGGGCTACTGGGCTGATCGCACAAGATCCACGATCTGGGCACGTAGCTCTGCTGGCATCTTTTGCCATGTGTCGAGAAGCATCGAAAGATCATCGCTTGCTTGATCCTGATCGTCGACTACCACTTCAGCCACACTGGCGGTTACGAACGGGTTTTGGATGCGCTTGACCCGCGACGTGACACGTCCAGCCGGTTCGGCAGATGTTTTCTCTCGTGGAACGTAGGGATTGATCATCAACTCGGGCTCCTCGAAGATGATCTCTGGCGTTTGTACACCGGGAGGATAGGCGTAGGGACTGTAGCCATAGGTGCGCGGAACCGGCAGGCTGTAATACACCGGTGAGTATCGCCAGTAAAAGGGAATCGACTCGGTGCTGTAAATCGAATAGGAACCGCCGCCGAAGTAGCCACCGCCCAAGAAAGGCGAACCGGCCTGTGCATCACGACATTGCAGTGCTGCGGCGATGGCGGAGACAGCCAGTGCCGCGACAATCATGGACTTACGCATTCGAGTATCCTCGCTGAGGGGTTGTGAGAGGGTGGTCGCTGAAGCCCACGTAGTTCGATGGCGAACCTGAGGCTCTAACTTCCAGGCTAATTGGAAGAACGCCCACCACAACCCATCTGGCAATTTTGCCGATGGCGAAGATGCGAACCAGCTATCTCGCTGCCGCCGTGTCGACAGCAAGACCTCGGCGAAGTACCCCCCATACGGGCAGTTCCGAATGGTCTCCACCGGCTGATGCAGTGGGGGGACTGTCCCGGCGGTTGCGGCTACTGGGGCTCCGCAGCCGGGGACGCATCCGACGGCGTAAGGGCTTCGTCCAATTCCGGTAGCGGGACCGGTTCGTCGGCCCCCTCCAAGGCTGGCAACCCGCCCAACTTCTCGCCAAGTTCCTCGTCTGAGAGGCGCGGACCGCAACCTCCGGCGAGCGTGGCAATGACCGTCGCCAGGAGGAATGATTGTGTGAACTGCTTTAGCATGCTCAGCCTCGCGTCAAAGTGTTCCGCTCAATACCTTCTATTCTGACAGGCGGCGGCTATTGCTGCCAAGAGGCGTCGCTCCGGCGAACTCCCAGGCGAAGGTTACAATCAGCACCGGGTAAGGAGAGTTTCCTTCACTCCACGGATTCGCTCCAAACTCATCGCACAGGTTTCCACCGCATACAACGAGCATGAGTAACGAGGAACTTACGGCAAGGCTATTCGACAAGGCTCGCACGCTCGGTTTCGAGTTGGTCGGCTGTTGCCCGGCTGTCGAACCGCCGCGGCTGGACTACTTCCACCGCTGGTTGAAGTCGGGGAACGATGGCCAAATGAGCTACCTTCGCGATCGCCGGGAGGCCTACCGGCATCCGAAGTACATTCTTGATGGCGTGCGGAGTGTGGTCATGCTGGGCACCAGCTATCGCACGGCCCCGCGAGAGGCACCGCGCTCAGGCCAAGGGCAAGTATCTCGATATGCCTGGGGAACCGATTACCACGACGTAATTCGCTCGCGTTTGCATGAATTGACCGACAACCTGCGCGACGCTCGTCCAGAAGCGAAGGTCCGTGGCGTGGTTGATACCGCGCCACTGTTGGAACGCGAGTTCGCGGAAATCGCCGGGCTTGGCTGGGTCGGCAAGAATACGCTGCTCTTGAACCGCCAAATGGGAAGTTGGTTTTTTCTGGCGGCGCTACTCACGGATATCGAACTGCAATACAACACCGAACCTGCCAGCGACCATTGCGGGACATGCCGGGCCTGTCTCGACGCGTGTCCGACCGACGCATTTGTCGAGCCCTATGTGCTGGATAGCCGTCGCTGCGTCAGTTACCTAACGATCGAGATGCGCGATGCGGTCCCGATGGATCTCCGCCCGGGGATCGGTTCCTGGCTGCTGGGGTGCGATATCTGCCAAGACGTTTGCCCTTGGAATCGTCGGGCGGCGGAAAGTCCCGAACCATCGTTTCTGCCAACCGAAGGAATGAACCCGGTGGATCTGACGGAACTCTTTGGGCTGGACGACGACGGGTTTCGTCAGCGATTCCGGCACACACCTCTGTGGAGACCCCGTCGCAGGGGCGTACTTCGCAATGCGGCAATTGTGCTCGGAAATCAGCGCGAGCCATCGACCGTGCCCGCACTCATCCGCGGGCTTGCCGACACGGAGTCCATCGTCCGGGGGGCAAGTGCGTGGGCCTTGGGACAATGTGGCGGCGTTTCGGCACGGGCGGCGCTTCAGCAGCGCGAGCCGATCGAAGATGACCCTGACGTGTCTGGAGAAATCAGAGCCGCCCTTCGCGAAATCGACAAGAATCTCGAAGAAGAGACGCGATCGCCAAACCTCGCGCCGCCAGGATAATCGGAAGTTTTTTCGCCCCGTTGGCCCACGTGGAATCGCAGTTTTGTCTGGTGAGACCATTCGGGTGGGATTTTCTTTGACAAGCTCAACCGCCAGCCTGTAGGATCATGGTGTTGGGTAACGAATGTCATTGCCCGGCTACGCTTTAGGACGATTTCTTCTTGCCCTCCAAACCACACCGCATTCACTCCAAAACTTTCGCCAAAGGTTTCACTGCCTGCGGCGTCTCGCCTACCTAACGTTTGATGTGCCTCGACACCAAGTAGCCGCCGCTTGCCTTGTAGGCTGCTGCTAGCATTGAATAGAGAGGGCAGTTGCCAGCACGGCAATTGCCTAGCCACAAATCTTCCGAATCGATCTTAGTATCTCCAAGAGGACGTCCCTCCATGACACGATGGAACCGCGTTTCCCTTTTGGCTGTGTTGTTCGCGAGCAGTTGCCTTGCAGCCGCGGCGGTGACGGCCGCGCCACCGGCGATCAATGCCGTGGTGCCATCGGGCGTTGCCGCGGGACAGGCGACTGATGTGACCTTTCACGGCGGCAACTTGGCTGGCGCAAGCGGTCTCTGGTCTCCGTGCGTATCGACAGCCGAGTTGACTCCCGAGATTGAAAAGAACGGCCAAGATGCGGCCAAGGTAACCTATCGGCTGAATGTGCCGGCCGAGACACCCCTGGGTGTGTACGGCGTGCGACTTGTCACGGCGGAGGGCATCTCGAACATTCGCCTGATGATGGTTGATGATTTACCAACGGTGGCCGAAGCCGGCAACAACAAAGCATACGACACGGCTCAAGCAATCACGCTGCCCGTGGCAGTCGAAGGGGCTTGCGAGGCCGAGAGTTTTGATTGCTACAGGTTTACGGCCACTGCCGGACAACGTGTTTCAATCGAAGTCTTCTCGCGACGCTTAGGTTCGCCAATGGACCCCGTCGTACGGCTCCTAACGGTCGACGGACAAGAGCTAGCCTACAGCGACGATGTGGCGGGCATCAGCGGCGACTGCCGTTTGGCCTATCAAATAGAAACCGCCGGCGACTACCTGATCGAGATCCGTGATATCAGTTACCGCGGAAGTGGGAACCATCGCTATCGATTGCGAATCGGAGATTTTCCGTTAGCCTCGGTTGCCTATCCCTTGGGAGTTCAACGCGGAGCGACCGTGCAGTTGGCGATCGTTGGACCCACGTGGAACGAGCCGCGTTTTTCAGCCACGGTTGCCGCGAACAAACAATTGGGACCAACGCCCATCGGCGCGGCGTATCCCGACGGGCAGGGCTCTTCGGCGCTGGTGATCGTGGCAAGTGACACGGTCGAGAACGTGGAGTTCGAGCCAAACGACACGGCCGAAACGGCATCGCCAGTCCAACTCCCAGGTGCCATCAATGGCCGCTTAGGTGCCAAGGCCGATCATGACCATTTCACCTTTACCGCCACCAAGGGACAGCGTCTGGTCTTCACGGGGCAAACACGCAGTCTCGGTTCGCCGGCCGATCTTCTGATGCACGTCTATAAGCCCGATGGTGGCCAAATCGCCGAGATTGACGATACGGGCACCGAAGAGGGCGTGCTGAACGTGACGTTTCCGGAAGACGGCACCTATCGACTGATGGTTGAAGATCTCAATCGTCGCGGTGGTCCGGAACTGGTCTACCGTGTGGATGTCTCGACGTATGAGCCAGGGTTTTCTTTGCGTTTGGAAGCCGAGCGATTCAATGTGCCGCAGGGTGGTGTGTGGACAATGAAGGTGCTCAGCACACGTCGGGACTACAACGGGCCGATCACCCTCAACGTCGAAGGCCTGACCGAAGGCTTGAAGCTTGCGGCCAATGTGATTCCCGAAGGCAAAAACGAAATCGTGATGCGGGTTACCTTGCCCGCGGCGCTCAAACCAGGTGCTCCGCACATCGTGAAGGTCATCGGCACGGCGAAGGTTGGTGAGCAAGATTATCGCACGGTTGCCGGAACATTGGTGCCGCTTCGAGCGGCGCTGTCGGGGTTGCCCTATCCGCCCGCATCGTTGGTCGAATTAGTCGCTGTCGGCGTCGGTCCCGTGTTCCCCGACTTCTTCAAGCTAAGTGCGAATGACGGTGCCGTGTTGTTTCCCCAGTTGGTCGCCTCCTCGACCATCAAGGTCAAGCTAGAACGGACCAATAAGTTCGACGGCGCTGTGGCGCTGGCGGTTCAGGGGCTTCCGCCCGGGTTCGCCGTGGGCGAGATCAAGCCCATTGAAAAGGGAAAGAGCGAAATCGACATCGCGCTAACAGGCCCGGCAGCCGTGGCCGAGGGAGACTATCGATTACGCATCCGGGGCACGGCCACGTTCCAAGGCCAGCCAAAGTCGGTCGTTCACGACGCGGTTCTTCGCGTTGTTAAACCGCTTCAGGTGAGTGTTGCCCCTGCCGGTCCGCTCGTTTCCGGGGGAACGCAAAAGGCCAAAATTACAATCACCCGCTACGGCGACGAGAAACAGCCGGTGCAACTCACGCTGGAAAACCTGCCACCGGGAGTCTCCGCGCCTGCCGACTTGGTGATCGCGGCCGAAGCAACCGAGATTGAAATCGACTTGACCGCCGCGGCAGACGCTGCTGTTGGAGAATTCAAAGACATCAGTGTGATCGCAACGACAACGGTTCAGGGCCGCGCCATCGTGGCCACCAGTCCGCAAGCCACGCTACAAATCAACATGCCGTGAGCGGTCGCCCAAGACCACGAAACGCTACACAAACGAATCCGACCGAGGGAAAAGCAATGCGAATACAAGGGATTGGAACGCGACGGTTGGCTCTGTTGGTTGCCGCCGCCATGCTGGGGTTTGCGACCGTCTCCGCGGAAGAAATGGAGCCGGGACTCTCCACACTGGAACCCATCGTCGTCGGCGCTCCCGAACGGATTGATGTGTTTCCCAGCGAAATTAAGCTTCAGACCAATCGCCGGCGCATGCATCTCATCGTCACCGGCTTCTACCCCGGCGGTCTCCAGCAAGACCTAACCCGCGCTGCCGAGTTCGTCTCTTCCGACGACACCATCGTCACGGTTCACTCGGGCGTCGCCCATCCGATGGGCAACGGAAACGCGGCCATCATCATTCGCATTGGAGATCACGAGACACGCGTGCCCGTGGAGGTCTCAAACTTCGAGGCACTCGATCCTGTCTCGTTCCAATACGAAACCTTGGTGGCTTTGTCCAAGCACGACTGCAACTCTGGGGCCTGCCATGGTTCTCCCAGCGGCAAGGCGGGCTTCCGGCTCTCGTTGCGGGCCTATGACAAAGCGCTGGACACCGAGACCTTGATTCGTGAGTTCTACAATCGTCGCACCAATGTCGAGCAACCTGAGAAAAGCCTGCTGCTCACCAAGCCAACGATGGAGGTGGCACACGGCGGTGGTCGCCGTCTGCAAAAGGGAGATCAAAGTTATCAGTTGCTCAGAAACTGGATCGGCGAAGGACTGCAAGTCGATCCGCCGGAGTCGCCCGAATGCATCAAGCTAGAGGTTTATCCGCCCCGTGGCATCCTGAAACGTCCCGCGCACACGCAGCAATTGCTGGTGTTGGCGCATTTCAACGACGGATCGATTCGCGATGTGACCAACTTGGTCGCGTTCTCCAGTTCGGATGACGCCGTGGCGAGTGTCGATCGCAATGGGCTTGTCGTGGGCAACGACCGCGGCGAAGCGGCGATTCTTGCCCGGTATCTTGATCGAATCGAGACGTCGCACCTCATGTTCCTGAAGGACATCCCCGGCTTTGCTTGGACCGATGTTCCGGAGGGGAACTATGTCGATCAGCATGTCTTCGACAAGCTCGAACAACTGAAGATCTCGCCGTCGGATCTCTGTTCCGACGACGAGTTTGTCCGCCGTGTGCATCTCGACGTCATCGGTCTCCTTCCCACCATGGAAGAATCGGCGTCATTTGTTTCCGATGCCGATCCCGAGAAGCGTGGCAAGCTGATCGATCGCCTGCTCGAGCGACCCGAATACGCGGAGTTTTGGGCATTAAAATGGAGCGATCTACTTCGGCTCAACAACAAGAAGGTCACTCAAGAGGGCGTGCATAAATTCCGAAGGTGGATCGTCACGTCACTTCGCGACAACATGCCTTACGACGAATTCGTCGCCAGCCTGCTAACTTCGCGTGGAAGCACATTCAACAACCCGCCGGCGAATTACTATCGTACGGCTGCCGACATGAACGATTGCGTCGAGACCACGTCGCAGTTGTTTCTCGGCATCCGCATTCAATGTGCAAAGTGCCACAATCACCCCTTTGAACGTTGGACACAGGACAACTACTACGGAATCGGCGCGTTCTTCAACCGCGTCCAACGCAAGGGCTCGAACAACTCAGCAGAGAAAGTCATTTGGGTCGCGAGCGCCGGCGAGGTCACCCAACCTCGAACGGGCATGCAGATGAAGCCGTGGTTGCCGCTGATTGGCGAAGCAGAAATCGCCGCGGGCGCCGATCGTCGCGAAACATTCGTGGCGTGGTTAAGGCAAGAAGACAATCCGTTCTTCGCCAACGCCGAAGTGAATCGCATTTGGAGCCAAGTGATGGGTCGGGGCATCGTTGAGCCGGTGGACGATTTCCGCGCCTCGAATCCGCCCTCGAACGAGGCCTTGCTTGATGCACTCGGCAAAGACTTCATCTCCAGCGGTTTCGATCGCATACACATCACCCGTATCATTCTCAATAGCCGCACCTATCAACTCAGCGCGCGGGCGAACGATTTTAACGCCAGCGACGTCAAGTATTTCTCCCATGCCCGACCGCGGCTGCTGACCGCCGAACAATTGCTCGATGCAATCTGCGCCGTGACCGGTATTGAAGAGAAGTACGCAGGCTTACCGGCAGGCACCCGCGCCACGCAGTTGCCTTCTCCCGATGTGGATCATCATTTCCTCAAGGTCTTCGGTCAGCCACCACGAGAAATGGCGTGTCAATGCGAACGATCAACCGATTCCAACCTGTCGCAAGCATTGCAAATGATCAACGGTCCGCTGATTCATGATAAGCTTCAAAACGAGAACAATCGAATCCGGAAACTGGCCACCGCAGGCAAGAACGACGCCGAAATAGTCAGCGAACTCTATCAAGTAGCCCTGTGCCGCCAGCCGCAAGCCGAAGAGATCGAGATCGCCGTCAACCACATCGTCGCCCAAGAAGACCGCATGCAAGCCCTAGAAGACGTGTGTTGGGCACTCCTAAACGCCAAGGAATTCCTGTTCCAGCATTAGGGCCGACAGCCGAGTAGGGTCCGCTGTGCGGACCGCCAATGAACGTGCAAGTTGTGTAGGGTGGGTAGTTCTGCTGGCGCATGGTACGTCGCCATTGCACAAGCTC
>CAZNXE010000237.1:0-9172 GCA_964576465.1 uncultured Planctomycetaceae bacterium | reverse complement strand
ACGATACACCGGAAACCGAAAATGCAACCGAGATCGTTCCCCCGCCCGAGTCTACCGCGACCGATGTGCCAAGCGGCCCGTCCGCTGGCGCTCAAGGATCCTCGCGTGATCCCGTGCAGATGATTCAATGGGGTGAGCAGGCGCTGGCCGCTGGCAATGTGGCTTTGGCGCGTACCTATTTCCAGGAGGCCAACTCGCTTCGCGATCAGTTGGATGAGGTCACCCGACAAAAGCTCGACATGAATCTGCGTCGCGTCAGCGCGCCTCCCGCTGCCGCGACACCAGCAGTGAAGCCAGGCGATTTACTTCCCGACGCCACCGCCCAGCAGCGATTGATCGCCAATCGGACCGCGGTCGAGTTCGCACGCCGCGAGTCAGCGGCTCGGAAGCTGTTGGACACCGACCCGGAAGCCGCTTTCGCGATCTTTGAAGAGATCCGCAAGATGGTCGAGGAGGCCGGGCTCGATAGCCACTCACGTGATATCTTGCTGCGTCGGCTCGATCGAACGTTGAACGAATCGAAAACCTATGTCGAGCAGCGGCAACCAAGGATCGATCTACAAAAACGCAACAAGGCGGTTGAAGAGAAAATTGAACGAGAAAAACTCGTCAAGTACGAATCAAATGAAAAGCTTGCCGAGTTGGTCGACGAATTCAATACGCTGATGCGTGAAGAACGTTTTGCCGAGGCGGAAATCATCGCCCGACGTGCCGAGGAGTTGGCCCCCAACCAGCCCGTGGTTGTCCAGCTTCGAGAAACCTCACGGCTAGCGCGCAATCTCTCGAATCAATTGGCGATTCGCGCTGCCAAGGCAGACGGGTTCACCGACATGTTGGATAGCGTTGAACGCTCGGCCATCGGTTCCTCCGAAGAGATCTCGTTCGGCGATCCTACTGAGTGGGTAAACTTGACCAACCGAAGGAAGAGTCTTGGGCTTCAAGATGGTTTGCGGCGCAGCCCGAAGGAAATTGAAATTGAACAACGGCTGCGAACACCCGTGTCGCTCAACTTCACCGATGCTCCTCTGAGTCAGGTGATCTCGACATTAGGTCAACTGGCGGAGGTGAACATTTTCCTCGATGAGATCGGGCTCGCCGACGCCGGGCTAACCACCGACGACCCCGTAACGATCGATCTCAGTCAGGACGTGCAACTCAAGAGCGCGCTGAACCTCATTCTTGCTCCTCGTGGCTTGGCGTATGTCATTCGCGACGAAGTGTTGCGAATCACCAGCGAAGATCTGCGAGATGAGCATATCTATGCGATTATGTACAACGTGGCGGATCTGGTGATTCCGATTCCCAACTTCGCGCCCAGCGGCGACATTGGCATGGGCGGAGCACTGCGCGATGCGTATGGCAACGTGGGGTTTGGCGTCCGAGCTGGTTTGGGATCAACTCAGCCGATGACCGTGGCGGCAAGTCAAAGCGGCGGTACATCGAATGCCACGCTTGACCCAAATCTCATGGCACAGTTCAGCGGCGGTGCAGGAGGGGGCGGCGGCGGAGCATCCATCGGCAACGGTCAATCGGCCGGCTTTGGTGGTCCGGGCGGGATGGGTGGTGGAGCGCAAGCCGACTTCGATGAACTGATCGAGCTAATTACTTCCACGGTCGCTCCCACATCGTGGGACGAAGTCGGTGGTCCCGGATCGATTCGCGAGTTCCGAACCAACCTCAGCCTGGTGGTCAGTCAAACGCAAGAAGTACACGAGCAGATTGTCGACTTGCTTGAGCAACTGCGTCGTCTGCAAGACCTGCAAGTAACGATCGAAGTTCGCTTCATCACGCTCAACGACAACTTCTTTGAACGCATCGGCGTCGACTTCGACTTTGACATCGACGACGACATCGACCGACCCTTTCAGGTGTTTGGTAAGCCAACTGCTGGCCAAAAGGATGCTTCACAAGTTGGCGTCGATCGCGACATCCGCGATCGTGACCGCGGACCCAGCGTGACGGTCGGTCAATCCTCCCCGGGTGTGTTCTCGACCGACTTGGACATCCCCTTCCGTCAGGACAGCTTCACGCTGGCGGTGCCACAATTCGGCGGATTCAATCCGGCCGCGGGTGCGAGTGTCGGCTTTGCGATTCTCAGCGATCTGGAAGCGTTCTTGTTCATCAACGCCGCGCAGGGCGATCAACGGAGTAATGTGCTGCAAGCCCCGAAGGTCACGTTGTTCAATGGTCAGCAAGCCTCGGTGTCCGACGTCTCGCAAAGCCCGTTCGTGATTAGCGTGATCCCCGTGGTTGGCGATTTCGCCGCGGCACAGCAACCGGTCATTGTGATTCTCTCCGAGGGAACATTCCTCACGGTGCAGGCCGTTGTGTCGAGCGACCGACGATTTGTGCGGCTGACCGTGGTACCGTTCTTCAGCGAAATTCGCGATGTCGACACCTTCACGTTCTCCGGATCGACAACCACCACCGAAGATAGCAGCTCGGAAGGTCCCGACGATGAAACCACCGGGCGAGCGAGTGGGTCGACCACGGTGACCGAGGGAACCACGGTGCAGTTGCCGACATTCGCTTTTGTCTCGGTCACTACAACCGTGAGCGTGCCCGATGGCGGCACGGTGTTACTAGGTGGCATCAAGCGTCTGAGCGAAGGACGGAACGAATTTGGAGTTCCGTTCCTCAGCAAGATTCCGTACATCAATCGGTTGTTCAAGAATGTCGGCATCGGCCGCGAAACCCAAAGCCTGATGATGATGGTCACGCCACGCATCATCATCCAGGAAGAAGAAGAAGCATTGATCCTGAACAACCCGTAATGCGAAACGCAAGAGAACTCGGCGTCTGACTACGACGCTCATCTCCAAGCGACCAACCAGCGCCTGGCCGCCGCGGCATTGCTCTCCAAGCCGCGGCGGCCATTTTTGTTGACCACCCGCCACGGGTTGCTTGCCACCTGGACTAGCGATAGGCTCGTGGTTGGCGAGTTATTTCTAGTCGATTATCCAAGGCTCTTTGTGTGGCGTGATGTGCGTCGGCCACCTTTCGGTCTGAACGATGAGGATGCGACGTTGAACTCAACCGCGGAAGCCAACACAATCGTCGAGTCTCCCAAACGCTGGCCTCATTTGGCCGTGTGGGCTGGGTTGTTAATCATCACCGCCGGGGCGATTAGCTACTTTCTATACTTCGCGCAATTCCCTTCCCTGCGAGACTTTCCTCTGCTGAATCTACCCATCGTGCTGATCGGGTTGGGGGTGGCATTGGTCGGGGCATTCAAGGTGTTCCGCCAGGGCAGCGGTCTTGCTGGCAAGGTCTTCGCCATACTGGGAGTGTTGCTTTCCGTGGCGATCACAGGGCTATTCAACTTCTATGTTTTCTCGTTCTCCTTTCAGTTGCCTGATGCGGCCGCGGCGCCCTCGAAGCAGGAAGCGGCGCCAGATTTCACACTTCTGGATCACACCGGACAGCCCGTGAGTCTTGCTGATTATCGCGGCCACAACGTGATCCTTGTCTTTTATCGAGGATTCTGGTGACCGTTTTGCCTTTCAGAACTGCAAGGTTTGCAGTCAGGCATTGATGAGATTCGCGCCGCCAACGCCGAGGTGGTGGCCATTTGTGCTGACACCGTCGAAGAGAATGCAGGCGTCGTGGAACAACTGGCACTCGATTTCCCAATCCTCTCCGATCCAGACCTTGCAGCATGCGACGCCTATGACCTTCGACATGAGAAGGCGAGCATCGATGGCAGTGATATCGCTCGACCGGCCGTGTTCATCATCGCCCGCGCGGGAGTCGTCCAGTGGAGAGAACTGACTGAGAACTGGCGCGTGCGTGTGCGACCCGAGCAAATTGTCGAGCAACTTCTCGCCATGCCGTGAGATGAACACGATCGCTGGGATCACTCGGTTTGATTCTCGACAATATCCGCTTTTGTCGACCCGATGAAATCCAGCACGTCGTTGGTTTCGTTCTCTGGCACGTTGAACTCATTCAACGTATCACGCAGATGGCCGATGAAGCGTTGCCAATCGTCCTGGGTAATCGCCATGCCTTGGTGCGATAGGGCCATCGTTCGACCGGTGTAGTACATCGGTCCGCCGGCGTTGTGGCACAGAAAGTCGATGAGCAATTGCTTCTCTCGGCGGATACCATCCTCGCCACGATGCTGCCAATAGCGGCCAAGTTGGGCATCGGCTCTTAGGCGACCCAAGAGTTTGTCAGCCACCCCGGCGATGGCGTTGTACCCACCCAGTCGATCGTAGAGAGAGTCGGCCTTGTTTGCTGACATGTTCAACGCTCGATCTAGCGAGAGCCGGCACCGACTAGTGGTGCTTTTCGCTCGGCGACAATTTCTTCTTGAATCTTCGCCGGCACGCGACGGTGCATGGCGAATTCCATCGTGAAGGTGCCTTGGCCTTGCGTCATACTTCGCAAATCGGTCGAGTAGCCGAAGGTGGAAGCCAGGGGAACTTCGGCCTCGATTTTGGCCAGATTGCCAACCATCTCGGTGCTCATCACGATTCCACGACGGCTGCTGACGTCGCCCGTGACCGAACCCTGGAATTCACTGGGGGTTTCGATTTCGACCTTCATGATCGGCTCCAGCAACACCGGCTTGGTCTTCATGAAAGTCTCGCGGAAGCAGTTGCGAGCACATGTTTGGAAGGCCATGTCGGAGCTGTCAACAGCGTGAAAGGAACCGTCATCGAGCACGGTTTTGACGCCCACGATTGGGAAGCCGGCAACCGGGCCCTTGGGCAGCGAGGCGCGGAAGCCCTTTTCCACGGACGGAATGTACTCGCGAGGAATGCGACCTTGGGTGACGTTCGACTCAAACTCGAACGACTCTTCGGCGTCCTCGTCCAGAACCTCGATTTGGCCTTTAATGTGGGCGAACTGGCCTGAACCGCCGGTCTGCTTCTTGTGTTTGAAGTCGTATTTCGCTGTTTTCGTTGGCGCCTCGCGGTAGCTTACTTTCGGCGCGCCGACTTCGACTTCGACGCCGTATTCGCGACGAATACGTTCGACATAGATTTCCAGGTGCAATTCACCCATCCCGGCGATGACGGTCTCACCAGTCTCATCGTCGGTCTCGACATTGAACGTGGGATCCTCGCGATGGAAGCGGCCCAATGCCTTGCCTAGTCGGTCGGCACCATCGCGCGACAAGGGGTTGATGGCCATCTTGATGACCGGATCGGGCACGAACATATTTTCCAGCGTGCAGTATTTACGCTCGGAGCAGTAGGTATCACCGCTGGCACAATCGATGCCCATCACCGCAACAATGTCTCCGGCCGTGGCCTCGCTGATCTCCTCGCGTTGATCCGCATGCATTCGCACCAGGCGGCCAATTCGCTCTTTCCGCCCGGTTCGCTGGTTGTAGTAAGAATTGCCTTTGGTGATCGAGCCTTGATAAACACGCGTGAAGGTCAATTGCCCATGCGGATCGTCAACGATCTTAAACGCCATGGCGACCAGCGGCAGGCTGGGATCGGGCTTCAAGGCAACTTTCACTTCTGGATCGGCGTGATCGCGGGCCACGATTTCGTGTTCCAGCGGCGACGGTAAGTACCGCACCACCGCGTCGAGCAGTGGTTGCACGCCTTTGTTGCGATAGGCCGATCCGACGAACACGGGCGTTACGTCGAGCCCTTGGACCGCGTCGTGCGTGACATCATGGATCAATTGCTCCGGAACCTCTTCCTCGGCCAACAGCAACTCCATCAATTCGTCGCTGTACATGGCCAAGGCTTCGAGCATGGCTTGGCGGTATTCTGCTACTTCATCGGCCATGGCGGCGGGCACGTCTTCGGTACGCACTTTTTCGCCGTTGCTGCCATCGAAATAGATGGCCTTTTGAGTAACCAAGTCGATAACGCCTTCGAACTTATCTTCCGCACCGATGGGCAACTGCATCAGCACGGCGTCGCAATCTAGTTTGTCGCGCAACTGCTCAACCACGCGCTTCGGATCCGCGCCGGTGCGGTCCATCTTGTTGATGAACGCCAATCGCGGAACGTGATATCGCTTCATCTGGCGGTCGACGGTGATCGACTGCGATTGAACCCCGCCCACGGCGCATAGAACCAGCACGGCACCATCGAGAACACGCAGGCTACGTTCGACTTCCACGGTGAAGTCGACGTGGCCGGGAGTATCGATGAGATTGATATCGTTGTCGCCCCAGATGACGCTGGTGGTGGCGCTGGTAATGGTGATCCCGCGCTCGCGTTCCAGGTCCATGTGGTCCATGGTCGCGCCGCCTTCACCCTTCACCTCTTGGATGCGATGAATGCGTCCCGCATAGAATAGTATCCGTTCGCTCAGGGTGGTCTTGCCTGAATCGATGTGTGCCGAGATTCCAATGTTCCGCAGGTTTTGAAGTTTCATCGTTTCGCCGCTCAATCGCTCCAAGTACACCGAGAAAAAACAGAATGATTTAATGAACCCATTGCCACGCCCCAGACGCCGACGATGTCGACATACGGACTAAGCCGTTTGCAGCAGGAATGGAGGTCGCAAGAACACATCGACCCCCTGACGCAGCCCCTGGGACAAAGAGGGGCCAGCGCATGGCAGGTGACTCTACGGATCATCCTAATCCATTTCGTCGTAACGCCTAGGGCAAATTTACTTCTTCTGAGAACTACCATCCAATCCTTAAGATTCGATCGTTCCAACATCCATCACGGTGGTTGCTCGTTTCGTGCCCCTCCTGAACGCTGGCATATTGACTGATCTACTTGTCAGCCATAGCCTTAGGCATTATGTCACAAACTCCTGATAAGCCCGAAAAGTTGCCAAACTCCGGCGGCAAGACCACTTCCGACAAGCAAGATGCGGCCCAGCCATCTCCGGCGGGTGCTAGCGCCAATTCATCGGACACCTCACCGGCCGAAGAGCCAACCGGCCTACTGGCGCGAAACCCGTGGGTTCCGTTCGTCATTCCGATGGTGGTCTACATGCTGGCGAACTCGCTGGAGCCGCGACCACCGGGTACTGACGACGACGGTGGTGGCCCATTGGGGCTTAGTATTTCGTTCGACTATTATCCGTTGTTCTACGCCGGCAAAATTGCGGTCACTTTGATCGCGATTGCCTTGGTGTGGCCCGGCTTCCGGGAGTTCCGTTTTCGTGTCTCTCCGCTGTCCGTCATCGTGGGCATTGTCGGTGCCGTGGTTTGGATCGGCTTGTGCCAACCGCCGGTGCTCGACGGGATGGGAAGCCTGCTGAGCACCGTGGGGCTTTCCAGCTTCGCCGAATCGGGCGAGCGAAGCGGATTCAATCCGCTGGAACATTGGGCCGATGCGCCGGCGGTGGCCTACGGCTTCTTGGCGTTACGCTTCTTCGGCATGGTGGCGGTTGTTGCGTGGATAGAAGAGTTCTTCTGGCGGGCGTTCCTGCTCCGCTTTCTGCAAGGCACCAACTGGTGGACCATCGAATTCGGCACCTATCAACTCGGCCCGATGGCAGCCACGACCATCGTGTTCGCCCTAGCACACCCACTAACCGAGTTTCCCGCCGCCGTGGCTTGGTTCGCGATTGTCACTTGGCTGATGCTCAAGACAAGAAACATCTACGACTGCATCATCGCCCACGCCATCACAAATCTTCTCCTCGGCATCTACGTCGTGGCCACCGGAGCATGGTATTTGATGTAGGGCTGGGGCTTGCCCTGACATTATCCTTCGATCGTGCTCTAACTTTGTCAGGGCAAGCCCTGACCTACATCAACTGACAACGGGTTGTTAGGCGTGCGGCAGATAAGAACATACCAATCACAACCCGACGCGTAAGCGAGGGAACGCAGGGTATTACCGGTTGGTCCCTCGCTCACGCGTCGGGTTGGGATATTCTCATTCGCCGCTCGCCCTATGATGGTGTATTACTGGTTTTCTGAAACATCAATCCGCCAGCCGTCTCGATAGGGCTCGTCGGCTTGGTAGAGCTTGAGGCGCTGGTCGTAGGCCTCCAACAAATCGTCGGGGGCGGCTGCGATGGCTTCTTCCAGTGTGGCGATGGCCTCGTCGTAGCGCTCGTTGGCGGCCAGTGAGGCGGCCAGTGTATCGAGGTAGCGATAGTTGCCCTCGCGACCGTCTATCTCGATGGACTTCGTGGCGGCTTGCAGTGCGAGCTGAGGGTTGCGGTACTGCTCATCACGACAGGTGGCCATCAGCCACGCGGCACTTTGATAGGCCCGACCCAATTCAGGATCGATGCGAATGGCGCTACGATAGTCGGTCGCGGCCTGGGCGAATCGTCCTTTGTCGGCATAGGCATCTCCGCGATTGGTGTAGGCGGCCGCGTTTTCCGGGTCGTAGCGAACCGCTTGCGTGTAGTCGGCCACGGCAGCCTGATAATCGCCCAGGCGGTAGTACGCATGCCCGCGACTGTTGAACACGGCCGAATCATTCGGCATCAGTCGTGCCGCTTGGTTGTAGTCTTCAACGGCTTGCTGGAATTGGCCAAGTTCGTACAGCACTTCGCCGCGATTGAAGTAGGTGTCGCCGTACGAAGGTTTTAACTCAATCGTGCGGGCGAAATCCTCCAGTGCCTCGTCATAGCGACCAACCATGGCATGGCTCACGGCCCGATTGTGCAGGGCCTTCCACCGCGTGGGATCGAACTGGACCGCACTCGAGAAATCGTTGAACGCTTCATCTTCCTGTCCATCTTCAACGTGCCGTTCGCCGCGATGGTCGTAGGTCCACGCCAACAAGCGATTGGTGTACTCGACCCACTGTTGGTCGAGCCCTGCGGCTAGGGCTGCCTCACACTGTCCGATGATCGCCGTGTATTCGGCAATCGTCTTGGCGGTCTTCGTCTGGGTGTGGGCCTGTTGGACAGCCGCAACCGGGTCATCGCCGACTTCTTGGGCCGTGCTTGTGGTGCCAATTGTCGCGGCTATCAGTAGAAACAAGCCCAATGAAGTGTTCATTCGTGCCACGGCAAACCTCTTAAATCGAACCATCGCGTTTACCTCCATGTTGGTTGAACGTGCCTGTTGCCCCTCGCTTGTGAGCCATGGCACGTGGTCGATCTGTATCTAATTATGAAACCTCACACCGATGTGTTAGGCGTGCGGTTCGGTCATGCTCATCGGATCGAGTGCTTCGCGTAGTTCCTCGGGTGGCAAAATATTTTTTTCTTCGCACACCTCGCGAATGGTCTTGCCGGTGCGAAACGCCTCTTTCGCCAGTGCCGAAGCCCG
>CAZNXE010000236.1:8714-9254 GCA_964576465.1 uncultured Planctomycetaceae bacterium | reverse complement strand
AACGCCAAGAAAAACACCGACGGCAGCGTCACGGTCCATTTCGGTGGCGACCCCAGTCAGGCAAACTTCCTCCCCATCGCCAAAGGCTGGAACTACGTCCTCCGCCTCTTCCGCCCCCGCCAAGAAGTGCTCGACGGCGACTGGGAGTTCCCCGCCATCGAACCCGTGACCGGGCGAACGGGGACTTGATACATGTTCGCCACGACGGCGACCCGATTTGGTCTAATTCGATGCTTCCCCACGAGCGCGTTGAAGCTGGTTCTTGAAGAGCTGATTATCTGGATGGGCTCTCACCAATTGCTCGAGCAGCGGAATGGCCTGCTCGTATGCTTCTTTTTCCATGTAGGCATTCGCAAGACCAACGGTCCCGGCATGCACGCCAGGAATTTCGTCGACCATCTTTTTCCAGAGTGTGATGGCCGCTACAGTATCGCCCTGAGCGTAAAGAACTCGTGCCAAGCCGTTCATCGCGCCACTGGCTAGCGGTTCGATTTTCAAAACGTGCTCGAAGTACGCCCGGGCTTCGTCATGATCGCCGCC
>CAZNXE010000236.1:0-8704 GCA_964576465.1 uncultured Planctomycetaceae bacterium | reverse complement strand
GTTAAGCAACAGCCAACCCAAGCCGTTGAGCGCCGTAGCGTCATCAGGAGATTGCTTCAAGACAGCCGCGAAAACTGCTTTGGCTTCGTCCCGGCGACCGCTGTTCATGAAACGCCACCCGCGTGCGATGTCTTTTGCATGGGGCGAAAGTTTATCTGGAGCGGGCGGTTCGATCTGCCGGCGAAGTGCGTCCGATAAGTTCTTCGCTTTGGCGGCTGCCAACAACGGTTCGACCCCCGGGTCCGCGTTGCCAGAATTCGCGATCTTGCGAGCCCATTTTGCTGCGTCGTCGTACTTGCCCTGCAAGAGATAGAGCTTCGCCAGCGAAAACCAAGCGGCAGGCGCCTGGGGTGCGGCCTTAAGAAGATACGCTTCCGCCTCATCATAGTTTCGCTCGAAGAAGGCGATTTGCCCCAGCCCATTGAGTGCCGCCGGATGCTTTGGCTCAATCTCGATCACTCGCGCGAAGGCCTCTTTGGCGGCGGAGTAATCACCATTGTTTGAATTGGACCAGCCAAGCCCGTTCCAGGCATTGGCGTTATCTGGATCGAGTTCAGTTGCTTTGTCGAACATCTTGATAGCGAGATCGTATTCCTGTTGTTGCCAATGCACCCAGCCCTGAGCCGCGAGTCGCGCTGCTTCGTCGGGACTGCTGGACCTCTTTACGGCAACGGGAGGAGCGGAATCCTGGGCGACGTCTTGATCGACAGGAGCTGAAAGCAGCAATAGGCAAATGGCGGCGAACATGATCAATCCTCCGAAGGAGAGCATAAGGAAAATGAACTTGCGGCGTCCGCGGCGGCGGTCTTCGACGTGAAGTGATTCGACGAGTAGCTGATCGGCCTTGTTGAGCGCGTCGTCGAGCCGCGATTGCTCCGCCAACGAACTCTGCTCGGTCTCGCTGGTGTGTGTTGATTTGTGTGGAGTCATCGGCTTTGCTTCGAGTGATCAGATTCGCTTAATGAGCCGCGCGGCGTCCTGTGCGTTTGTCTTCCCAGGCTCGACGGCGTCGAGGACGTTCCCGCTGACCGTTTGAGTCTTGGCAATTTCGTCGCGCAGCGCGGCAATCACCTTGTCCAGCCGCGAGCGGACCGTTGGGTACGAAACACCGACCTGATCGGCGATCTGCTTGAGACTGCCCCCCGCCAGGACGAACATCTCAATGAACCGCTGATGCTCGACCGGCAGACCTGCCAAACGAGACATCGGGAATTCTGCCTCGACCGATACCCGGCAATCACCACAGGCCATCTGCCTGACAGTCATCGCCTTGCGGCAGTAGGGGCACTCGTTACTAAGAGGGATTGAGTCTGATGCCATGGGATTCACTTATCCACAGGATTGTAGCACTATAAAATCAATTATCAACAATAAATTGACAAAATAACTCAATTATATTCATGTCATGACAGTCGCCATTACTGCGAGCAGGAATTCTAGGCAAAACACCGCCGTCAGTCTTCCAATGTCCGAACAGGGTCGGCGATCGCAGAGCATCGCGGGGCTGAATCAAGAAAGGCACCGCCTGAATCTTCAGGCGGTGCCTTATGGAGGCGGCGGGGATCGAACCCGCGTCCCGCGGCATTTCCATGGGAGCTTCTACGTGCGTAGTCGGATTATTTACTCACTTCGCCCTTGAAACCCCAACCGCCAGGGTTTGCCTCGGGCTAGTCGAGAACGGGTTTTAACTGCGAGCGTGCTCAACAATGACTCGCGGCGATTCGGAATTGGTGACCGACTTTTGGGACTCTCCGACAAAATCCCGCAGTCGGGACTACCTATTTCTAGGCAGCCAACGCGTAGGTATCTTCGGCAATTGAAGATAGTGGTCAGCTTTTAACGTGGCCAACTGACCAACCACGGCACGCCACTTCCACTTCAGACTACCCGGTCGAATCCAGTTCGCCCCCTAAGTGGAATGTCGCCCTCGGGCGACGGTCTCTCTTTCGTTTGTTCAGGCTCAATTATACGACAAGGGACTCTCCCGGGCCATTCCTGGTTTTGGCCACCTGCTCCACCCGTCGTAAGTGGTTTATCGGCCAACAAGTTGCCACACGATGACTGCAATCCCCATGGGGATGCACCAGTAGGCAAAATCTCGCAGCCGCCCCTTTTGCAACCACCGCAGCAGCCACAACAACGACACCAGCCCGACGCCGAAGGAAACTACCGCTCCGACGGCAAACGCGACGAGAGAACTCGTGTCGGGGCCCTCGCTAATCAGGTCGAGAATTCCGGCGCCCATGGCAAGGCAAATGGCGGGAATTGCCAGCAGGAAGGAGAACGCTGCCGCCGCATCGCGACGCAAACCAACGTAAAGCCCCGCGGCGATGGTGGCTCCGCTGCGGGAGATGCCAGGCATCACGGCGATTCCTTGGAATAGGCCAATCGTAAAGGCCTGCCGGTAGGTCATGTCGACGTAGCTTACCGTGCCCGACTGGAATCGAGACGCCCAAATGAGGATCCCCCCGGTCACAATTAACATGCAGCCGGTAAAGATGGGCTCCTCGAACACGACGCCAAACTGATATTTGACGATCAGGCCCGTAACCACGATCGGCGCCGTGCCGACCGCCAACAGCCCGATCGCCCGACGATCTTCGCCCAACAGCCGCCAGATGCGATTCCAGAACACGACCAGCACGGCAAGCAGCGTGCCGAAGTGCAGCACGATGTTCGTCGTTTCGAGGCTGGGAAGCTTCTCCCCAGTCATGGCGTCGAGCAGTGTACCGACAACGACAACATGCCCTGATGAGCTGATGGGCAAGAACTCGGCAAGCCCCTGCACCACGCCAAGAATCACGGTGTAGAGGAGTTCCATGTCCGGATTGATTCCTGGGGACCACCCAACGAAGAAGTGGCAGCAACTGCCACCGACAATACCCACTGCGACGGGCCATGCTTTCACCGCAACACCACCCGCTCACGCCGCCAATGTGCGGCATTCTACGTCGCAGCCACCCAACGCCCAAGGCCCCGGGTTCGCGCGTATCCGATTATTGGAACCTTTATTCTTTGGAACCTTTGTTTCTTCCGGAAAGAAAAAAAGAGACGCAGGCCTGCGTTTTTGGCCGCTGTTTCGATGTTGCGGGAGCTGCCGCCCACAATGCTTCGGCATCGTTCATACCAACACCAAGCAAACCGATCGTGCCGGCCGGAATAGCCGTACGGCGATCGCGCATCGAAGACTCGCAGCCATGACCCGCCATCGAAGGCAAGGGAATTCTCCGCGAGAAGACTCACGGCAAAGCGTTCAGCATCCGAATGCTTTGCCAACGTCATGCTACCGGTAACAGACCTAGGCAGCCTAGCGAACCCCAGGTGCATTCGCAACAGAACAAATCGGCCACCGCCCCAAAACGATCGAACAGCCGCGTAGGGTCCGCTGTGCGGACCGCCAATCAACGTGCAAACCTATTCTCCGGCGAAACACCCGCGCATTCAGTCCCGTATTCACGCTGAAAAAACATGTGCCGGCTGGAACAAAAAAGCGCGCCGATCGTTTAGCATTCGGACATGATACCCCGGAGGCATTGGTCCGCTGTGCGGACCGATGGCGGCGGGGTACCATGTCTGGATGGACCCATGCATGGGGTCAGATCCCCGAAGGAAATCGTCGACAGCATCTCAAAAACAGAAAACTGGATCTGACCCCTCAAATCTGACACAAGTCGGTGGTACCAAGAATGGCTCGCACCTTTCGACTTCGAAGACGCGATGGCTCGATCCGCGAAGGGCTTAGTGCTACAGATCTCCGTGCGCTCGCCAGGATCAGTGAGATTCACCACGACGATTTGATTGCAGACGCTGATAGTGATGCATGGACACCTGCCGCAAAAGTCAAGGGACTGAAAATAAGCCCTAACGCCGTCATTCCGTGTCTCGATACCCCAGCTAATGAGGCGACGAGGAAACCTGCCGCTGCGGTTCAATCAGGTTGGCGCCCGGTGGTTCAAGAATGTCGACATTATGCGCCACTGATTGAATCCTCGTCAGGCCAGGGATCGGGCTTACTTGTTTCCCATGATGGACTCATCGTCACCAATCGACACGTCGTAGAAGGCGGGCGTGTCTTTATGGTCAGTTTTTACGATGGGACGAAAGCCAAGGCGCTCGTTATCCATCGCCACGCAGAACTTGATCTGGCCGTGCTTCGCTGCACAATCCACACCAACACTTTTTTCGATCTCACGTCAAAAGTTGCCACCGGGTTTGACGCAGGTGATGAAGTGATTGCGATTGGACATCCTCGCGGACTTACATTCACCTCCACAAGAGGGATCATCAGCGAGCCGTCACGAATACTTTCGGATGGCGAATTCGTCCAGACCGATGTGGCAATCAACCCAGGCAATAGCGGCGGTCCTTTGCTAGACGAGAATGGACATCTCGTCGGCCTGAACACGCAAATCGAAAAGGATTCACAAGGATTGGGTTTCGCCTTGCCTGGATGTGCTGTTGCCGAATATTTCGCGCGTGTCGAATCGCTCATTCAAGATGGCGAATTATCGACGCCGTCTGACGAGGACATCGCCTTACTGGACGACGTATTGTCACCTGCTGAGGTTCTCGAAGCTGCGCTGAAAAGCTCACCACTTGAACATCGGTCCCATACGTATACGGATAGATCTCCAGGCTGGATCGTAACCACTCCATCCGGTCATTCGTTCTTGGCGCAGGCAGGTGAAGACGCTTTTGTGCTGTATATGCATGTTCAAGACCTCTCCGATTATCCCCTGCCCGACGAAACGTTGCTGCGTCAAATGTTGCGGTGGCAAAACGAGATGTCCTTAGTCCGGTTTGCCATCGACGATGAGGACAACTTGGTAATGAAAGTGTGTAGATCGGGGAGAGACCTTGATGTATCGGAGGCATTTAGCGCCCTGTTGGATATGGCAGACGATATCGAAGCTATGTACCAGCCAATCATCGATCACTTGGCATAACTTCAAACAAAGCAGCCGAGTAGCCGAGATAGGGTCCGCTGTGCGGACCGCCCATGGACGTGCAAACCTATTCTCCGGCTTCTTTCACCCGTACGGCTGATGTTGGTTCGCGATCACTACATCCCCAGTTCGTCGGATAAACCCCCGCCCGAACCCAACGATGAAATGAGCCGCCATCGGTCCGCACAACGGACCCTACTTGGCTGAAGCTCGACCTCACCATCCACCCCCGGGGCCGACCAAGAGTCCACCCGCCGCCGGCCGGTAAATAGTCTTGATATTGAGTTGGGCCCTTCTGTTTGTTCAGGACTGCCTTGCTTACGAAGCCCCATCTCGGTAGGGCTTGCGGCGCTGATAGGTTTCTAGCCGTTGTTGGTAGTCTTCTTTGAGGTCGGCTGGAATGCGTTCGATGGCTTGGGTTTGCCAGTGAATGGCTTCCGCGAATCGGCCGGCTTGGGCATAGGCGGCTGCCAGTGTGTCCAGATACTCGGGCTTGTGGTGATCGGTGGACTTGTTGACGCGCTGGGCCCAACGAATCGCTTCTTTTCCATTGCGATAGGTTGGATCGTGGGTGGTTGCCATGATCCATGCCATGTTGTTCGCGATATCCATCGCGTCGGGGTCAACGTCTAAAGCTCGTAGGAAATACTGAATCGCTTCCGACGTGTTGCCCTGGCTCTGAAGCAAGAACCCCAGGTTTCGTAGAACCTCTTCGTTTTCCGGACGGATCTGAAGTGCCTTCTCGAACCATGCCCGGGCCGCATCAACATCGCCTCGTTCATGTAGTAGCACGCCCAGGTTGTTTTGCACGCGAACATCGTTGGGGTCGATCTCGGCGGCACGCTCGAAGCTTGTCATTGCCTTCTTCTTGTCTCCCAGCATGGCCAATGACAACCCCATTCGGTATAGGGCGCCGGCATCATTGGGGTCGACAGAGAGTTCCGTCTGAGCGCCGACAAGCTGTTTTTGCATGGCACGGACGGCGAACTGTTGATTCAACGTGTTGATATCCGCTGCGGTTGGCACGACGACGCGCAACACAAGATCGGCCATCTCGTTGTCGGTCTTCGGCCCAAACACAACGCGCCGTGGCGGATTGCTGGGGTTACGGACGTTGTCTGCCGAGTTGTCGTAGGTGATTCGCATCACCACGCGCGAGCCCTTGGGCAACGAAACCGGCTCGATGAAGCGATACTCATCTTGCCAATTGAAATCCCAGTCGGGAATGCGAATCAACCACTTCTTCGTCCCGTCTGGCAATTGGGCGTAGCCTTCGATGGTTTTGCCAAGATAGTGCGCGTGGGGATAGACGCCCAAAACTTGCAATGGCATCGGCAGAAGATACTCGTCGACCACTTCGTAATCGCGATCGCCGGGAGGGATGTTCATGTCACGCGATTCCAGCACCATCGAAAAGGCATGCTTGGTCGGTGGTTGATCGGTGAAGAACAGCCCAATGCTGCACTGGAGCGTTTCTGGTTTTCCCGATGGCTGTAGATGCAGCTCAAGCACGAGATCCGTTCCGCGTTCGAGTTGCCAAGACAACCCGGGTTCGGTTCGGTAGGGCACTTTGCCCGCGGTCCAACCTAGGAATTGGCCGCTGGGAAATTGTGCGTTCGATCCGGACTCCATGCCGCCGTAACCTGGCTGCGGATCGTTCTCGTCGAGACGTCGTGACGAGCGTGTCGCATCGACGCGGATCGTGGCATGATGCACGATCTTCTGATTGTCTGGACGAAACTCGACCGCTTCAACGTATCGCGTAGCAGGAATCTTGATCGGGATGACGAAGTTCCGAAAAACATCGCCGCCATCGGCGGCCAGTTCATAAGGTTCGGTCATTGTGACGACCAGATCGGGCTCACCAAGTTGCCAACCCTTGGGCCACTGGGGTACCACGGGCAGGTCTTGCGGGTCACCCTCGAGGGCCCCTTCTTCGACCCATTGTGCGAGCATGCCGACTTCGTCGTTCGAGAGTCGACGTTCAGCGGCGAACTCGCCATAACCGTGCTGAGGAAGCCACGGGGGCATGTACCTGTCGCTGGTGACGATCACAACTTGCTGTGCCCGCTTCCGCAAGTCGTCGTAGCGAATCAAACTGAAGGGTGCGGCCTCGCCCGGTCGATGGCATGGGGCGCAGTTTGCGATGACGATTGGCGCGATGTCACGGCAGAACGTCAGCGTGCCGACCGGTCGCGGTTTGTACTCTGGCTCGGCAGCAGCATGTTCCACCGTAGTCACTTCGTCGGACGGCGACGACCCCCCGCAGCCCGAAAAGAAACTCAGTGTGCCAAGCAAAACAGCCGCACGGGCACAAAGGGCGAAGCGGTTTTTGTACGACACCAAGTTCATGCGAGTCTTTGCGTCCTGAATACAACAAGCTGGCGCCCTGCACCAACAAACGGATACAACCGGGAGTGTTCGCGGGAGTGTTCGATCGGTTGTCTTCGGCGATTATTATAGACGCTTGCGTGGCCAACTGCTGCTAGGTGGCTTGCGCATGCTCGACCAACTGATCTGCGATGTGCGACCAATTGTCATAAGGTCGGTAGGGTATTGATTTGCTGTCGAGGATCTCCGCCAGCGAGTTTCGGGCGAATCGCAACTCGGGAGTCACCAACATCGCGGCATCGTAATCTGGACGGCTATCGCCGGCGAAGGCGACCGTCGCCCCGGTCGAGAGCGCGGCCTGAACAATGCCCGCCTTGTTGACTCCCGCAGTTTCACTGGGAAATGGCGAGTCAAGTGGCTTGGTCATTTGCAGGCCCCCGTTCTCGACAAGTTGCCCTGGATTCGCCACGATCGGCACCTCGACGCCGCGTTCGGCAAGCAGCCGGTGGATGTACCACTGGCAGCCAATCGATGCCACGACCACGTGCCAAGCAGACTCATCGAGCTGTTGCATCGAGTCGGCTAGATTCGGATCCAAGCCTCCTTGTCGGGCGATCTTCATGACTTGTTGTTCATCGCCGCGTATCGAGGCGAAGATTCTCTGCAACACTTCAAAGACGGTTAGCTGATTGTCCAAATATTGTTGCCAGAAATCGGGCGTATCCTCCGGAAGCTCCGCGGCGACCAACAAATAGAAGTCGCGGTCGGTCATCGTCCCGTCAAAATCGCTAACGAAAATGCGTTTGGCACCTCCGAAGATATCATCCGTATTCACAACGGCTGCGTCCTTTCGTGAGACCATGGGCGAACCTCTCGACCCAAAGTGTTCTGATTGTCTAGAATTGTGACAGCCTGCGTGTGCCTGCCGCCCGATCGTCACCAAGTTTAGCCTCATCCATCGATGCTTGCGATTGCGACCGCACCTTGTGCGTACGGATTCAAAGAGCACGGATTCAAGAAAGCCGTCATGCGAGCACTTGTTACGGGGGCCACTGGTTTTGTCGGCCGGCGTTTGGTCGAACAGCTTGAGTGCCCTGTGGTTTTGAGTCGCAACGCACAGCGGGCCACCGAACAACTGGGCCATGTCGAGGCCCACGCATGGAACCCTGCCGAACAACCTCCGGCGGCCGCCTTCGAAGGCGTTGACACCGTCTTTCATTTTGCCGGCGAACCGGTTGCCGAAGGTCGCTGGACGGCTGCGAAGAAGCGGCGCATTTTGGATAGCCGTGTCCAATCAACACGCCGCCTTGTTGAATCGATGGCGTCCCGGTCCAGTCGCCCGGACGTGTTTGTCTGTGCGTCGGCGGTTGGCTTTTATGGCGACCGCGGCGATGAGGTGCTCGATGAGTCGTCGACGCCTGGCGATG
>CAZNXE010000235.1:0-9291 GCA_964576465.1 uncultured Planctomycetaceae bacterium | reverse complement strand
GTAGCGCTCGCGAGGCAAATGAACCGATGGGCGACAGCCTTTCGCGCCGCCCTTTCCCGCGAACCCGCACGATCCCCGCGGCGAAGTCGAGATCCTCGTCGTTCAGCCCCACAAGTTCGCTGACACGAAGCCCCGCCGAATACAGCGTTTCTAGAATCGCTCGATCGCGAAGGCCCAGCGGGTGATCCGTTGCCGGCGCTTCGAGTAACTGCCCCAACTCCTTGGTCGATAAAAAGTGCGGAAGCCGGCGCGCCTTGCGTGGATTCCGCAGCGGTTTCGCCGGGTTCGACTTAGACCAACCGTCACGCTGCCCAAAACGAAAGAAACTTCGTGTCGATGCGAGCCGCCGGGCAATCGTGGCTTTGGCATAGCCCAAGGTGTGTAAGTGTGACGTGTAGCCTCGCAAATCGAGCGTCGTGATTTGGCTTGGCAGCGGTGGTGTGCCGCCGTAGCTTTCGCCCAAGTATTCCGCAAGCGCTGTCAGGTCTTCGCGATAGCTCTTGATGGTCAGCGGCGATGCATTGCGCTCAACGCTCTGGTAGCGGAGAAAGCGACCCACGGCTTGGACCAGAGAGCCCGAGGCGATGTTCTTGTCGTCGCCTCGGGCTTGTCGATGGTGCCGCGCGGGGGTGGATGTGCTCAACGGTCGGCTTCCGGAGCGCGTTGCCGCGGCGTGACGAGAATGAAGCGATGGATTACAGCAATTCGTCCTGGTCGGACGGCTGTGGCATGGTAAAACGAGCGTGGGACGGCGTGGCTTGCGACTCGCGGCGAATCTTTTGACTCAGCACCGCGGCGTCATACCAGGTAAAGCTAAGCTCAGGGTTCGAGGCGTATCGCCCCAGAATCCGCAGTGTTTCTGCACGGCTTTCGTCGTCATATAAAAAGACGTACCGTTCTGAACCCTTTACCAGCGCCAATACGTTGATGTCTTGACTCACCCGAGGTGCCCTCCTGTTGGCCGCGCCCAGTTGACCGCTGAGACTGTTTCTTTCAATCCGTGACGTCGCAAGGTCTTGCTGTTGGTCTAACGTGTTATCGGTCGAGAGGGTGCAGCCACACCACTCGGGATTCATCACCTCCACCTCGCGCATCGAGCATCTCAGTGACATGCAAGAAGCAACAGAAGCGAATGAAGTCATCCTTTCGCTGCAAGTAACCGCGGACGCCGCCACTGCGAAGTTCGTAGCGGAACGCCATGTAATTCGTTAGTTTTGCCGTGAAATCCGCGTCATTTCCGTTGTAAATGCGTGTGTGCCGCAGCACGGGATCACGATTGAGCCGGCACGGTGGTTGTTGTCCGTGGCCATCAATCGCACCGCCAGCGCGATCGGTAATCGGGTACGAAGCAGTCGTAGCCGATGTGACGCCAACACTGGATGTAGGGGTGCTGACGGCGACTGGGTGGGCGATCGATTGTCCCGGGGGACTCTCGGCGGCGTCGGGGTTCCGGCTTCCTGATCCTTCGCCGGCGTTCCGGCTTCCTGATCCTTCGCTGCCGGGTGTCGCTTCGCTCGCGTTGCCGGCATTGCCTTCGCCTGGCATCGCTGTCACCCGCGGTGTGGGCGTATGGGCTTCGAGAAATGTCCGCGACATCGCCATTTCCGCATCGAAACGAACCGACTCGGATATATTCGCTTCATCGGGTGTTCCCCATGGCATTCCAAAGCCGGGAGGTGCCGGATGCAGGCATGCATTCGCTGCATACCATTCGACGCGCAAAGCACAGCGCGGAGGATAGTACTCCGTGAAGTCGGTCACCGCGCCGATCACCACAGCATCCACATTCAGCAGTTGCGCCAAACGTCGTACATCCTCGGGCGAATGAAGATCGTTCAACTGCACGCGATACTGTCGAATGGCCGTTTCGACGACGCCGATGGGCGTAACCTCGAAGCCGGGGATTCGCTGCAGTTCCTCAAAATAGGCCATCGCGAATTGCCGACCATCGACCGTTGGCTCGTCCGTCTGATTGAAGAACGGAACGATCGCGATTTTTTGAAGCTGCGGAAACGGATTGTGGACTACCGGTACGACATAGCGATTCGGCAGAAGCGAACAACCGCTTGCAAGCAGCAATAGTAATATCGTCAGCCAGCGCAACATCTGCTCGCCATGAATCGAGATTTCCCCCCTCGATTCCTGCAACCAACAACGCGGCTGATGCGGCGACCAGCGGCGTGCGAAGGTTGCACTGCCTTCCTTATCGGTACAGTCCGCAAAATCTCTACAGTTTTCTCTGATTCACATCGCAAAGAGTCAGCCAGACGCTGGCATGCTGTCACACAAGCTCGTCGAACGACCGTATCCCCAACGGCTCACGACATGCGAATGGCTCGCCATATTCGGCTCCAATGAGCCATCCCCAATGGGCAGCCTCGTCACGAAAGCGGTCGACCAGCGACGGACCGTCACCGGTACGTCCTTCGACAAACTGGCTGTGATAGCATTCGATCGCCGCCCGTTTGCGTTGCCAGTGCTCGCTGATGTCCAGAATCATCGACGGTTGCACTGCCAGCCGCAGGTGAATGCTGAAGTAATGAAAGATGCGTTGTGGGTGGTGTGGCTCGCCCGACAAGTCGCTCTTGGAGAGTTTGGACCAAAACCGTGCAGCCTCAATGAGTTCGACCGCGGCAAGATGATCGGGATGGGCATCGACCCAATACGGCGCGAAGATCCATCGCGGTCGAGTTCTTCGGAATACACCCGCTAGCAACCGTCGGGCTTCCAAAGTCGGTTCCAGGCTACGGTTCGGCAGTTGCAGGTTTTCCCGCCACTTGATGCCCAGCACCTTCGTCGCAGCTGCCGTTTCACGCGCCCGCGTTTCGAGCGAACCGTGCGGCGTCGGTTCCCCGGAGGTCAGGTCAAGGATTCCGACCTGCTGTCCGCGCTCGACGAACTTCATGATAGCTCCCGCCATTCCCAATTCGGCATCGTCGGGGTGAGCGGCTACGACCAAGATATCTAACACGGAAACCATTCCTCCAGTGCTTGCATGCCAGCGGTTCCAAGAACGACCTTTCAGAACGTGTGAGGTTGACATGACGAAGGTCTCCGAGCAAGTGGCCTCAATGTTTCCTTGCAGAAAACGCCGGGTGCCACTGCTGGCTTGTCCAGCAGTGCTTTGAGTGAGTTGACCTTCCTCGATGATCAGCACTGTTGGACAAGCCAGCAAGTGGCACCCTAGCGGTCTGGACGCAAGTTGCGAAGTTTGTCAAACTTCGCGCCCTGGGGCAGCTGGTCCGCTTTGCACACGCTCACAGATTACGAAACGATGTCAACTTCCAAACGCATTCGCCCCTTCATCTCGTGGCTGGTCCTGATGACCGTCGCCACATTCTCAATCCCAGGGTGCAAGACTTGGGAGCTTGATGGGGACAAGATTGAAGCGGCCACCAGCGAAGAAGTTCGCGACAGCCGTGTGCTCGACCCAACTACCAAACGCTTTGGGTTCAGCTCGAAGGCTCGGCAAATCGAGCGCAGTGTTGGAATTGAGTAATCGATCCTTTCGCGCATCTCCCATCGCAGGCGATTGCCCTCGGTTGCCCACCTGGTTCTGGCTGCCACCCATCCGGCGAATCATTCTCACGTTCGGCCCTTGATGATGTCCGTTGTCAGTCGCGCGCCCAAGCGGTAGGCTCGCCAGCATGTTCAACATTGGGAATTCGCCCTACCTCCGTTCGCCAGGGAATGCTTGATGTCTTCGACCCCGCAAGAAACATACGAAGCGCTCTGTAACCATGTTCGCCAGACCGCGGTGCTCAGTTCGGTCGAGGATCTGCTCGGCTGGGATGAGCAAACCGGCATGCCCCCGGAAGCTGCCGAATATCGCGCGGAGCAGTCCACGCTGTTGGCAGGCATGATCCATCAACGAAGCACCGATCCCAAAGTGGGTGAGTGGCTTAGTCAGTTGGTCGACGGTCCTTTAGCTTCGGACCCGAGCAGTGACACCGGCGCGACCATCCGTCACTTGAATCGCGACTATGAAAAGCAGCTTAAGATTCCGCAATCGCTAGTTGAAGAACAGACACGCACCTCGGTGTTGGCACAACAGGCTTGGATGAAGGCCCGGGGTGATGACGATTTCGCATCGTTTCAACCTTGGCTCGAGAAGACGTTCGACCTCAAGCGGCAAGAGGCCGAGTGCCTTGGCTATGCGGAAACGCCTTACGACGCGCTGCTCGATCAGTACGAGCCAGACACGCTTACCTCCACGGTGTCGCACATCTTTGCGGCGTTGCGAGAAGACATCGTTCGGCTGGTCTCCGCGATCGCCGACAGCCCTTGCAAACCGAAGGTCGAACTGTTGGAACAAAGCTATCCGAAAGGGCTTCAAGCGTCGTTCGGACGCGACATCGCCGAACGAATTGGGTTCGATTTCCAGCGCGGCCGGCTCGATGTATCGGCGCACCCTTTCTGTTCGCGGCCAGGGCCGCACGATTGCCGTATGACGACACGCTATCAAGAGCACGATTTCGGCGACGCGTTCTTTAGCATCTTGCACGAGGCGGGCCATGGCATCTACGAGCAAGGGCTACCCCCGGAACATTACGGATTGCCATTGGGCGACTCAGTCTCCTTGGGCATCCACGAATCGCAATCGCGGCTATGGGAGAATCTTGTCGGCCGCAGTCGTGCGTTCTGGGACTATCTTTATCCCGAACTGCAGCAGACATTTTCTGGTTGCCTCAAGGACGTGCCGCTGGACGATTTCTACCCGGCGGTGAACACGGTGCGTCCGTCGCTGATTCGTACCGAAGCGGATGAGGTGACCTACAACCTTCACATCTTCATTCGCTTTGAACTGGAACAGGCGCTGCTCAGCGAAGAACTCCCCGTGGCCGATCTTCCGGCGGCGTGGCGTGAAAAGTACCGCGACTATCTTGGCGTCGAACCGACCAGCGACGCGGACGGGGTCTTGCAAGATATCCACTGGAGCGCGGGCCTGGTGGGGTACTTTCCCACGTATGCCCTGGGGAACTTGTACGCCGCTCAGTTATTCGCAACTGCCGACGCGGCATTGGGAGATGTTTCGTCACAAATACGCCGCGGAGAGTTCACCCCGCTTCGCAACTGGCTGCGGGAAAACATCCATCAGCACGGTCAACGTTACGCCGCAGTCGATTTGGTCCAACGAGCTACCGGGACACCTCCCTCGCATCAACCCTTCATCGAAAACCTTCAGGCCAAGTTTGCACCACTCTATGAGCTGTGATGGTATGGCAACTCGTCCGGTTCTTGGTGTTGCGAGGTCAATAAGACAAAGATAACTCTCGCGGAAGAAACCAGTCCGTGCCAGATCACCGAAACGGAATATGCTGAGGTCTAGGATTTTTCTTCAACGTGCAAATGACACCCTACGTCATTCAAGGCTTGCAATGAACTGCTTGAGTTCATCCAGTATGTCAGCTTCCGATCGTAGGTTTTCCGCGCACTTGACCGCCCAGGATCGGCCAGGGTGCAAGACGTCCCACGGCGATCTTTGCTGGTTGTAACGCCCCTTGCCGGGGTCGTGGTTACCGAATCCATCAACAATCTTGTTCCAGATTGGATGGAATTCTTCGACTAACAACGACTCGCCCAGCGGTATCCAGATATCGTCTACGACGAGATAACGACAACGGAAGTTCTTGATGTCGAGATTGGAAGTCTGCGTAATGGACTCGGCGTGTTCTCGCAGACGATTGTAGAGTGCCCTGCCAGCTTTTAGGCCCAGCCCGAAACCGCCCTTGCGTGCTCCTGCAGGCACGGCCTTGCCAACGTAAATAGGCCAGAGGTAACGTCGCTGGTTCTTCTTTGCGATCAGCTTATACGCTGCATACGGGCCATTGTAGTAAACCGCATAGACACCCGCTCCTTCAAATGGTTCTGGCGGCAAGTCCGTGACTGGCCGATTCAACATGGCCATCGCCACGCTGTCGCCGAGATTTCGTTTATCCAGTGGGTTGAAGGGCGTTTCGTTGGTCAAGCCGAGGTTTCCTTATTAATTCGGCCTTGATGGTGCTTGCTAATAGTTGAGCTACGCTCACGGGCACGGCGTTTCCCAACTGTCGCATGGATTCCGTCCAGGAACCAGAGAACACAATTTTATCAGGAAAGGTCTGTAATCGCGCACTTTCCCTTACCGTCAGGTATCGGACCTCGCCATTTGGAAGGGCCAGCATATTTTCACCACCAGGCACACCATGGTCACCCGCCTTTAGCGTCTTGGCTGGTTCATCTAGCGGACTTCCGGTGTGACCCGCATAGCTTCTCGCGCCTGGATTATGGACGTGATTCGGCTCATTGCTTCCACCGTTGCGTGGGTCCGGCAGGTCGCATATAGCGTCTCGGACGGTTCGCCAAGGCGCATCCAGTTCGATAAACAAGCCGTTACGCAAACGCTCCACTCGACCGCGCATTCTGTCAGGGCACGATGGACGCTTATGCTTCGGGACTTTGTGACGGTCCCAATACTCTCCGGTTACCCACTGACTACGCAGTAATCCATTGTAAGAATTTGTTGGCTGCGGAAACGACCACTCGATCCCCAAGTCCTTTCGGAATCCGACAAAGAACACGCGCTCTCGCCGTTGTGGTACCCCATAATTCGCCGCATTGAGACAATCAAAAACGACTTGGTAGGTTAATCCACGATGTCGTCCCTTTGTGTGGTACTGTTCAAGTCGGGACAAATGATCTTGCCAACCCTCATTCCTCTTTGCCTCCATCGTTGGATACGTCAATTGTAAGACGACATACTCGAAGTATCGCGCGAACTTTGGTCGCAGCAGTCCCTTTACGTTCTCAACCAGAATCGCTTGTGGTTGAGTTTCACGTACAGCGCGAACAACCTCTGGGAAAAGATTTCGTCGATCAACATGTCCGTTGGCCTTGCCGCCAATCGAGAACGGCTGACATGGTGGCCCACCAGCGATCAAATCAATATCGGTGTAGGACTTGAAGTCGAACTCGCAAATGTCGCCCTCGAAGAGCGGCCAGGATTTGACTGGCTTCACGCCTCGCCGTGCATTCTCGCGAATCGTACTACAGGCATGGCGATCCCACTCGATAACAGCCTCGTGTTTGAAGCCAGCGGCGGACACACCAATCGCCATACCGCCAACTCCCGCGAACAGTTCGATGGACTTCATCCTTGACCTTCCAGAAACTCCACGACCATTTGTTCCAGTTCGACCCCTAACTCGCATTCCCACACCACGAGATAACGCCATCCTTGCCTCGTCAGTTGTTTCTTGTGTTTGATGTCTCTCCGCTTGTTTGCTTCTAGCTTTGGTTTCCAGAATCCCAACTTCGACTTCGGCCACCGAGTATTTGGGCAACCCGTGTGGCGGTGCCAAAAACACCCATGAACGAAGATGACCTTTCTACGACTTGGAAACACTAAGTCCGGTGTTCCAGGTAAGTCTCGTCGATGCAGTCGGTATCTGTATCCCAGGGAATAGACCAGCCTGCGCACATGCAGTTCCGGTTTCGTGTCCTTGGAGCGAATCCGGCTCATGCGTTCAGTGCGTTCTGTTTTCGTGAGCGTGTCCATGGGAACCAAATAGCCGACGAGGAAACCGCCCCCATGCAAGAATACGGGATCGGCTCCTATCGAGCAAATCAGTGGACAAGTTCATCTACCATGGTTTCTTGCCCTTCGGATTTCTGCCATTGAAATTGCGATGTTTCCTTGGCAGGCCACCCTTGTCTTCTCCACGCTTGCATGGGATGAACCGATGATGATTGAGTCCCTTCTGATCGAAACGATTCCTCATGGGTAACCGCTAGTTGACTCGATCAAGGAATAGTCCTTCCACCTCGGAGTTTTCCACGATATCCTCGACAATTGTTTCGGTGATCTTCCGGGACTCTCGACGAACCGACGCCGTGCATGCATATTGTGATTTGAATGAATCGCTCTGAAGAGAAGCCCTCTGTTCCAATGTCGCCAGAAGAGGTCGTAACAAGAGAATGTCGCCGACCTTGTATTCGCGATTCATGAGAATGCTCTCCCCTGGTAAACAGTCCGAAGAAACGCCTGCGTTTTGAATGACCTAGCGACAGATGACGAGATGAGGACCGACTCATGAGCGAAGCCGAAAACCAATCGACGCCAGACTCCTCGGGTATCCCGAGTAATTCGAGCGTTCGCCAATACTTGATGTATTCCCTGTCGGTGCCCGAACGCGCGTTGCGAAGCGGCGTGGGCGTGGTTGGTGGTGCCGTGCGCGAAACGGCTTCCCTGCTTGTTCCGCAGGCGTTTCAAAGCTCGAAGACGTATAGCGTGATGGTGCAGCAGATGTTGGATTTCGTGGTCGAAGATATTGGTGGTGTTGAGAGGAAAGAAGGCGAGGAGGAGTCGACGCAGGTTGAGAACTTCGTTGCCCGAAAGACGGTCGGCAACTTTGTCGAGATGGCCGGCTTGGCAACCATGCACGTATCGCCGCTGACGATTCTGGCCGTCTTGAGCGACGTGGCCTATGGATCGAATGCGTTCTTGAAAGAGTGGGGCGACGAACTCAAACGCCAGGGCATCATCGACGAAAACTCGACGATCAATCGGGTGGACGACTTGTTGTCGTCGGTCGCCGCGGCTTCGGCGACAACCGCCAGCGCATTCGATACGCCGCCGCTGTCGGTCGAGGGGCTTCGACAGACGATCGAAGATACACGCCGCAGCGTGGCCGAGATCAATCCGGCGAACGTCATTCCCCAGGGCGAGATCGAACGCATGTGGAAAGAGATGCACACGTTGGCCACCCAAGAAGGCGTCACACTGACCGAACTCTCGACCACCATGACACTGCACTCGCTCGGGCGTGTGGGCAACGTCGGAAAAGGTGCCCTCTCCGGAGTCCGCGTGGCGGGAAACATCTTCGACCAACATGTGATCGAACACTATCGAACCGCGTTGGACGATATCCGCCGCGACGGAGTGTACACCACCCTGGCCCAAACCTCGGCGCCCTACATCGACGCCGTGTGGCTAAACTTCTCCTCACAAAAACCAATGGTGACCGAAGATCTACTCAGCGGAAAGCTCGTCGGAAAAGCCTGGACAGGAGTCCGCCGCTGGATGGGCTTCGCCCCGAACGAGGTGCCGGCGAATCCTCCGCCCGACGGTGAATAATCTGGACCCTTTTCGGCCAAGAGCCCCAGTGAAGGGATAAAGGAACGGACCACGTTGTCACCTTGCGTGTAGAATGAAGAATCGCATTCAGGAATGAGCCTATACGGTACCTCGCTGTGTTAGAACGTGTTTTGAAATGCGCTTTCAGCCCCAAGGACGAGCGAATCATCCCGTCG
>CAZNXE010000234.1:0-9345 GCA_964576465.1 uncultured Planctomycetaceae bacterium | reverse complement strand
CGATGCTTGCAAGGGCGAAGGTTATGAAACAGATCGCCGCGGTGGTTGCACTCGGATGCTGCACACTCGCCGTGGGTTGCGGAAAGGCGGAATACGAGCGAAGGCTGAAGAACACCGTCTTTGAGCTCACCCAGCAAGCAAGCACGGAAGAATCGGGCGAAGTTCCCGCCGAGGACCCGGCTCCGGCCAATTGAGTACGCCTTTTCGGCCCTACGGCGGCGAGTCACTTCCCCCCTGGTCGCCGCGATGGGCGATCGTGAGATGCCTGATCTCTTCGAGCCCCAAAAGCCAGGCTGCCACGGCGAAGGCTAGCACCCCTGCGGCAATAGGCACGATCACCGCTGCAACTTGGCCCGAAAGATGATCTCCAGGGCCAACTGCGTTCAGGCTGCACCACGTGGCGGCGGCCATGCAAACTGTGGCCGCCGTGGTTCGTAACGTGGTCCGCTTCATGTCGCTCCATTGCAGAACAACGTGGTGTCGTGAAAAGAGCCATCCCAGCAGAAGGACGTGTGCGGTGGCCGAAAGCGATGTGCTCACTGCCAGTCCCACCTCGCCCAATGGCCAAATCAGCATCAGGTTCATCAGCAAATTGGCCACGACCATCCACCCCCCGACCACCACTGGTCGAGAGAAGTCGGACAACGCGTAGTAACCGCGAATTAACACGGCCGCGGCGCAGTACGCCCAGACCCCAACGCCGTAACAAGCAATCATGCGGGCCGTGCGTTCGGTTGAGTCGGGTCCGAATTCGCCATGTTCAAAAAGCACGCGCGCGATCGGCTCGGCCATCAACACCAGACCCACCGACGCGGGCAAGCCGAGAAACAGCGCCAACCGCAGGCCGTAGCTCAGGTCGTTGCCCATCTTTTGAAGCTCGCCAGCAGCAGCATGACGGCTTAACAATGGAAAGATGGCGGTGGCGATCGCCATTCCCAAGATGCCCAACGGAAACTGATACAGTCGCTCACCAAAGTAAATGGCCGACGCCGCGCCGACTTCCAATGGATAGTCGACCACACCACCCAACCATGACACACTGCGCGATGACGATCCGCCAGGATCGTAGGCCAGCGACCAGGCGATCACACTGTCGAGCAACGTGTTGATCTGCGTGATGGCCAGCCCCAGCATCATCGGTCCGGTGGTGCGCAAGATGCGTATGAGATAGGGTCGGCTGCTAGCCCAATGGTAGTCGATGCGCCCACCATACTTGCGAACCGCGGCCAACAATGGCACAAGCTGAAACGGGCCTGCCAGCAGCACGCACACGGCCAACACATAGGCTTGGGCGTGTTTGTCCGATGGCCACCATGTGGAGGCGACCCAAATACCAAGCAACCACAGAACGTTCAACAAAACTGGCACGAAGGCCGGCCATGCGAAATGGCCAAGTGCATGCAACGTGGCCGATAACTGCGCCGCGATGCAGATGAAAAACAAATAGGGGAGTAGCACGCTCGACAGGCCAATCAGCAACGAAACCGATGCCCCGTCACCATACCACCAGTACAACGCGCCGCAGACGATTTCACTCAGCACGACAACAATCGCCAGGACAGCCGCTAACAGGAACAAAGTCACACTGAAGAGTTGCCAGGCCTCGCGACGATTCTCGACAAGTCGGGTTGTGATCACGGGCAGATAGCCGGCGGCAAAGGCACCCTCGCCGAAGAGTCGACGGAACATGTTCGGCAGCCGGAACGCAATCACAAAGGCATCCATCACGGTGCCAGTGCCCAGCAGCGAGGCGGTCGCCATGTCGCGCAGCATCCCAAGCACCCGGCTTGCAAGTGTCCCAAGGCTGGTGATGCGGGCGCCCGCTAGCAATTGACGGCGTGTCGTGTCGCTCATGGACCGAATCGTAGCCAAGCCGTCACGGTTCAGAAATGCCGAAAGATGCAGGTCCCTGACGCCCGATAGACCACAGGGCTAGACTCCGGCGACGCCGGGCCATAAAAATGCGTGTCGAACACCGTGGCACATCGAACCGAAAGCCGTGTCGACGCGTACACCGGATAGAAGCCAAGGGAACAAGGAATCGCACGATGCCCGAGCGTAGCAAGTACCAAGAACGAATTATCAAGAACTACTACAACAACCAAGATAGCATCCTGCTGCAGCGGCTCAGCGACTTGGTGAGCGACCTGTATCTCTCCGAGGGGAAAGCACGGACAAGAATCTGGAAGCGGGCGACCACGGCCATGGAAAAGCTCAAGATCCCGGCCTCGCGAATCGAACACCTCTTGTCGAAGGACGATCCGGCACTGCTCGCCAAGCTGATCGAGGAGCTGCTCGCAGGCGGCAAGAAATGAGAAATCCTGCCTATTCGATCGCGGTGGTTCGGTCATGTGGCGAAGCGTCATCGAAGGTCGCGTTGCGCCACCAAGACGTCCAGCGTGGCATGTGATAAAATGCTCGTACTCGACGATCGGCCCTGCTAGCGTTTGCGATCGTCGAACGAGACTTGGAACGGTCCCCTTCCGCAACTTCGTGGCTACCCTCTCATGCGGCTGGTTGAAATTCAACATGTCAGCCGTAGCTACGGCCACGTTCAGGCGTTGAAAGACGTCTCGTTGTCGTTGGCGCCTGGCACCATCGGGCTGGTTGGTAATAACGGCGCGGGAAAGTCCACGCTGTTGAAAATTCTCTTGGGGCTGCTCGCGCCTGACCAGGGCGGAGGAACCATTCTCGGATTCGATGTCCGCACCTCGGGCAACGAATTACGCGGTTGTGTTGGCTACATGCCCGAGTCGGCGGCGACGGTTCCCGTGCTCAAGGGAGTCGAGTTCGTTACACTCTCCGGCGATCTGTATGGCATGCCGCACCGCGATGCCCGACGCCGCGCCCATGAAGTGCTCGACTACGTAGGCTTGGGAGAACTGCGGTATCGAAGACTCGAGGAATACTCCTCGGGAAATATTCAGCGGCTCAAGCTGGCAGCAGCCTTGGTACACGATCCGAAGTTGTTATTGCTCGACGAACCAACCAATGGCCTTGACCCCTCGGGGCGCATCGCCATGTTGCGGTTGATCGAGGATCTGATCGCGGAGACTGAAAAGAGCGTGATTCTTTGCACGCATCTGTTGGGCGACGTGGAACAACTGTGTGAACAGGTGGTGGTGCTGCATCAGGGAACGGTCATTAGCTGTGGTTCGATGGAAGAACTGAAGCAGCAAACCGGCAACCGCTTCGAGATTTCCTGGCAGGGCGCCGACGAGGGGTTCTTGGCAGCCCTCGGCGACCGTGGCGCGGAGCTACAACTCACCGATACCCCACACCAAGCCAGAGTCGATGTACCCAACGGATGGTCCACGACGGTGTTCTTTGAAATTGCTGCGGCGCACGACGTGGTGCTGACACAGCTTACGCCCGAGGAAGAAAATCTTGAAAAGCTGTTCTTCCGTGTGACCGACGAGGCGTCGATCTCGCAACAAGCGACTCCCGAAAAGGTCTCCGAGGAGCCGTCGCATGGGAATTGAGAATGCCCGATACCACGGTTGGACCGGCGAGTTGCAGCCGCCGGTGATCTCGTGCCTTGCCATCGTCCGTGTGGCGTTGCTGCAAGTGTTTCGCCGCAAATCGTATTGGATCGTGATCGCACTGGGGCTACTTCAATTCCTCATCTATTGGGCGCTCATCTACGCAGTCAATCAGGTTAATTTCCCGCATCGTGTGCAACGAGACATCCTGGAGTTCATGGGCTTTGGCACCACGACCAGCGGCGATGGCAACGGCTACATTCGCTTCATGCGGCAGCAAAGCGTGATTGTGATGATCTTGTTGGCCTTTGCCGGCAGCTTGTTGGTCGGGGCCGACTTTCGCATGAATTCGCTGCCCTTCTATCTGTCGCGACGCATCGACCGCCGGCACTACATCCTCGGCAAGCTGCTGGCGGTCAGCGCCATTGTGGCGCTGATGACCATCTTGCCGGCGCTGTTGCTGTTTTTCGAATACGGATTCCTAACCGCGTCGTTCGACTATTGGATCGACAACTGGCAAATTCCCGTGTCGGTGATTGTGTACGGGGCCGTGATCTGTGCCGTGCTGAGCACGTTGATCGTTACGCTCTCGGCCTATTTACAACGCGTGGCCCCGATTGCCATCACTTGGTCGAGCTTGTTTGTGCTGCTGGGAAGTATGTCCGGGTTCCTTCGCTCGGGCGACGGCAGCCATTACTGGGGTCTGATCGATCCCTGGCGAGACATGCGATTCGTCGGGCGGTTGTGTTTCGGAGACTTTGATAACCAACAACAATTCGACTTCGCCTGTTGGGCGCTGGTCGTCTTGGTGGCTGTATGCAGCCTGTCACTGGTGGCGCTCATGCGGCGCGTGCGCGCTGTCGATATCGTGGAGTAAACATCGTTCATGTTGCTGTCCTTCGATCATGTGACCAAGCTTTACGGGCCCGTCGTCGGCGTGAACGACATGAGCTGTCGTATCGGGCCGGGAATCACCGGATTGCTCGGCTCCAACGGTGCCGGTAAGTCGACCATGATGAAGCTGGCCAGTGGGCAATTGCGCCCCACTTCGGGAAAAGTCACCCTTGGCGAGCACGATGCGTGGTCGGGCGCCGCGAAACGATGCTTTGGCTTCAGCCCCGACATCAACAGCTTTTACGAAGAAATGACCGGCCGCGAGTTCGTCTACGCCATGACGCGACTGTATGGCTATTCCGCAAGCGAAGCCCGAGAGCGGAGCGAACAGGCGCTGCGAGACGTTGGCATGATCGATCGGGGCGATCGGCGCATCGCCGGATGTAGCCATGGCATGCGGCAGCGGATCAAACTCGCGCAGGCATTGGTCAACGACCCGCCGATTCTGTTGCTCGACGAACCGATGAACGGCATCGACCCCGGCGGTCGTCGCGATGTGGGCGAATTGCTCATCGCCCAAGCCCAACAAGGCAAGACGATCCTGGTCTCTAGCCATATTCTGGTAGAAGTTGAACACCTGGCCGACTCAATTCTCATGATCGCGCGTGGACGCATCGTGGCCACTGGCCCGTTGTCCGATGTGCGGAACATGATTGACGATCAACCGTTCACGGTACAAATCGTTGCCGAACCTCCGCGGCATATGGCGGCCTTGCTGTTGGCGTTCGACGAGGTGCATTCGGTCGAAGTTCGCGGGGATACATTGACTGTTCGCACACGGAACCCGGCACTGTTTTTCTCTCGCATCGGCGAACTTGTTCAACGTGAGGCCATCGTGGTACACAAAATGGTGTCGCTCGATACGGGCGCCGACGCTGTGTTCGGATACTTGGAACAGGGGGCACCATGAACCTGTGGCGTGCGTTTGGAACGTTGGTCATGTTGTCGTTTCGACGACTGCTGTGGTCGGCCAGCACCCTCATGGTGGCCTTCCCCTTGCTGGGCTGCGCGCTGTTTTTACTTCGTCGTCGCTATACGTTCGGTTACGAGGGCGCCGAGTTTCTTGACGAGCAAACTGCGTTTGGCCATTTCAGCGAAGAGTTGGTGCTGCTCCTGTTCGTCTCGTTCATCATGCCAATCTGCGCGTTGGCCTATGCCACCACCAGCATCGGCGGTGACCGCGAAGACCGCACGTTGCTATTCCTGCTGGTGCGTCCAATCCCGCGCTGGTTGGTGGTGCTGGCCAAACTCATCGCCACACTGCCGCTGGTCGTGGGTTTGGTGGTCGGCAGCTTTTGGATCTATTGCCGGCTGGCGGGCCCCGTTGGGCAGATGGCATTCGAGCTTTACTTGCCCGCGGTGTTTTATATGACCGTGGCCTACGTCAGCCTGTTTCACCTGTTTGCCGTCTCGTTTCGACATTCGACGATCATCGCATTGGTCTACTCACTGTTCATGGAGATTCTGATCGGCAGCATGCCAGGCATTGTCAAACGCATCACGGTCAGCTTCTTCGGCAAATCGATGATCTTCGAGATGGGGGCCGACCATGGGCTTGAACCTCCCAATCCGCAGTGGTTCGTGCCAATGACGACCCAGGCGGCGGGCGTAACGCTCTTGGTGATCAGCGGTATCGGCCTGCTGCTCACGCTGATCATCTTTTCGCGACGTGAATACCGCGACTTAACCTGATCTGCTCTCCCCCTGCCACCGGCGATGTGCGGACGCTAAAATACGGGCCGACGACCATGGCCCCGACTTCTCTTGAATGGATTTGCAAGCCGATGCCGACGAACGAGGCACAAGTCAACGAGTTGCGTTGGAAAAAGTTCCCCTTGCTCGATCAAGGTTTTGTGTGCCTTGCTGATGTGATGGGCGACGATCAGTCCGTGGTGCAAGCAGCCCGGGTGAGCTATGGCGAAGGCACGAAAAAAGTGTCCGACGATCGGAGCCTGATTCGCTATTTGTTGCGTCATCGCCACACCACACCATTTGAAATGGCGGAGGTCAAGCTGTTGGTACGCGTGCCGATGGACACCTGGCGGCAATGGATTCGCCACCGCACGGCCAACGTGAACGAATATTCCACACGCTATTCGCTGGCCATCGACGCCGCGCAGGCGACGCCCCCCGACGCATGGCGAACACAAGCCGCGTCGAATCGGCAGGGCAGCGAAGGACAGCTTGATGTGGAGCAGGGACGCGAACTGTCTGCCGCCGAGGCTGAGTTGCAACAACAATCGCGACGTGTGTACGAGCAACGCATCGAAACGGGGGTCGCCCGGGAGCAGGCTCGAAAGGACTTGCCGCTATCGACCTACACCGAAGCGTACTGGAAAGTCGATCTACATAACCTGTTGCATTTTCTTGCCCTGCGAATGGATAGCCACGCCCAGTGGGAAATCCGCCAGTATGCCAAGACCATCGGCGAAGAGATCGTTCGCCCGCTGTTCCCCCTGGTGTGGGAAGCATTTGTCGACTATCGGGTCGGAGGAATGTTTCTCACCCGGCTCGATCGAGAGGTCCTCACCCGGCTGATGGCCCAGATTCAAGACGCAGGCCGCCCGCTGGCGACAGAAGAAGATTTTCTTGCGGTTCAAGATCCCACGTGGGCCAAGCTCTCCCGATGTCGCGAGCGTGACGAGTGCCGCGACAAGCTCCAACAGCTTGGCGTCTTCGGGCCCGGGTCGTGCGATCAACCGGCCAATCAGCCGCAAGCATCAGCTAAAACGTAAAACGCCGCCGAGGATTCGTTCACGCATGAGCAACGACGAGCGTACCATCGAAGAGCTGCTAGAGCTGAGTCGGCTATTGCTGGAAAGCATCGAGACAGCCGATTGGGAGACGTACATCCGGCTATGCGATGCAGGGCTAACCGCCCGAGAACCGGAGGCCGCCGGACATTTGGTCGAAGGCATGGCCTTCCATCGCCACTACTTCGACAGCCACACCAAGGGCCCCCGCCGCAACACCACCATCGCCTCACCCCACGTGCGACTGCTAGACGATGTGGCCATCATCACCTACGTCCGCCTAACCCAAACCCTAGACAGCAGCGGAACCCACGCCACATCAGCCACCGAAGAAACCCGAGTTTGGGAAAAGCAGGATGGTACGTGGAAGCACGTTCATTTTCACCGCTCGGTGATTGGGTAGGAACGCTCACTGGGGAAAGATCAGCCCGGTAGCGAAATGTCACGCACGGGAGTGCGTGACCTACAGCTTTCTACTTCCCGGCTTCAAGCGATTCCCATTGCGAGTAGAGTTCGGTCAATTCTGCTTTGATCTCTTCTAGGCGAGATGTTGCATTGGCGATCTCGGTTCCTGGCTGCTTGAAGAATGCTGGGTCGGCCATGGTGGTGTGGAGGTCGGTTTGCTGTTGCTCTAGCTTGTCGATTCTTTTTGGCAGCGATTCGAGGGTCTTGCGCTGGTTGAAGTTTAGCTTGATGGGTTTGCTTACTGGGAGTTGATCGGGATTCGCTTTCTTTGCTTGTTTGCTTGTTTCAGCGGCGGACGTCGCGGCTGCGTCGCGGACGCGCAGATAGTCGTCGTAGCCGCCGGCATACTCTTTGATCGTTCCGTGGCCTTCAAAAACTAGCGTGCTGGTCACAACTTTGTTGAGAAACGCTCGATCATGGCTCACCAACAGGAGCGTGCCGGCATAGCTGGTCACCAGCTCTTCGAGCAACTCCAGTGTCTCGGTGTCCAAATCGTTGGTCGGTTCGTCCAGCACGATCACGTTCGACGGTCGGGTAAACAGTTTGGCCAACAGCAGCCGATTTCGTTCGCCGCCTGAGAGGAATCGCGCTGGGCTCCGGGCCCGTTCGGGGGTGAACAAGAAGTCTTGTAGATATCCGTAAATGTGTTTTTGCTTTCCCCCAATCGTCAGTAACTCGCGGCCTCCGCCCACGTTTTCAACGACCGTTTTGTCTTCGTCAATCTGCTCGCGAAGTTGGTCAAAGTAAGTCACTTCCAGCCGCACACCGTGCCGAATTGTGCCGGTGGTCGGTTCCAGCTTGCCTAGCAACAGTTTCAACAACGTGGTTTTGCCCGAGCCATTGGGGCCGATGATGCCGATTCGGTCTCCGCGTGTGATGAGCAGTGAGAGATCGTTGACGACACGCTCGCCATCGTAGGCGAACGACACATCCTTGGCTTCGATGACGAGCCTGCCGGAGCGTTCTGCTTCGACCGCCTGCATGCGCACATTTCCGATTCGCTCTTGACGTTGCCGGCGTTCTTCTCGCATTTGTTTCAAGGCACGCACACGGCCTTCGTTGCGCGTTCGTCGGGCCTTGATCCCCTGTCGGATCCAAACTTCTTCTTGCGCCAGCTTGCGATCGAAGCCACGGTTTTGTTTTTCCTCGGCGTCGAGTGCCGCCTGCTTGCGTTTGAGAAAGGTCGCGTAGTCGCAGGTCCAGTCGAACAGCCGGCCACGATCCATCTCGATGATGCGTGTTGCCAGGGTTTGCAGGAAGACGCGGTCGTGGGTGACGAACACCAATGTGCCGCTGTAACCCTTGAGGAAGCGTTCCAGCCACGTGATCGCTTCAATGTCGAGATGGTTGGTCGGCTCGTCGAGCAACAGGATATCGGGTTCGGCCACCAGTGCTCTGGCCAAGAGCGTCCTGCGCTTCATCCCAGAGGAGAACGTATCGAACATGTCGTCGCCGTTCAGATTCATCCGCGATAGAATACGGTGGACCGCTTGATCGACCTGCCAGTCGTCGACGTGTGGCGAGCCGGCACCCGAACCGTTAGTACCTTTCGCAGGAGTTGCGGTCATTCCTTCCGCGACAATCTCGGCAACGCTCCCGGCATCGTCCCGCGGAACCTCCTGCGCGAGACACGCGACGGTTAACCCGCTGGTTCGGAAGATCTCACCGTCATCCGGATCGATCTCGCCGGTGAGCAGCTTCATCAGGGTCGATTTGCCCGTCCCATTGCGGCCCAACAGGCCAATGCGCTC
>CAZNXE010000233.1:0-9362 GCA_964576465.1 uncultured Planctomycetaceae bacterium | reverse complement strand
CATGACTGAAATACTCCTGACGAGCATCGCTGACCAACGCACGGATGGCATTGGTGGTGGGATGAGTGATAGGTTCTTTTGACCGTCGTGAGACGGGATGGAAGTGGCTCCAGAGACAAGGAACGACACTACCGACTCGAAGGGTTCACGCTAACGGTTAGATTCAATACGAATTCGGAGTTGAACGATTCCGGTGAAAACAAAGGGAAGGGGAAGGGTTGATTTGTGAGAGAAGCGCCTCTGTGTAATGACCGCCTTACTCGGGAAAAAGCTGTTTCCAAAACTGAATAACCTGAGACTTCGTCGATTCGAGGGATCCGGAATTGTCGATCACGCAATCCGCTCGCTCGCGTTTGATATCCAAGGACTGCTGTGCCTTTTCACGTGCCGCGAACTCTTCCTTCGTCCAACCTCGCTGCTGGGCACGCTGGGAGCGAACCTCCGGCGGGGCATCGACAAACACGATGGCATTGCACATTTGATCCATGGCGGCCTTCAGCATTACCGGAGCGTCCAGCACGATGGCGGGCACTCCCTGTTCGGCGAATTCGACCGACTGCTGCTGGAGCGACTCACCGATTCGAGGATGGGTTATTTGTTCTAGAAATGCCAAATCACGCGCCCCCTTCGGAGGGGGCTGAAAAACAATCTTTGCTAACTCTGCTCGGTCGATCGATCCTTCAGGACCGAAAACAACGTCACCCCACCGCTTGCCGATGGCGTCCTTTACCGCAGCGATCTCGAGTACTTCGTGACCGGCACGGTCTGCATCAAGCACGCCAGCGCCAAGTTCTTGAAAGAAACCAGCCACCACGCTCTTGCCGCTGGCAACGCCGCCAAGGATGCCGATGACCTGCATACGAAACAATCCGCGGAAAGACACCACAGAGCCCGCGCGAACGGATCCTCAAGCGTCTAGGTGATTCGAACGAGACCTAGTGACTGCATTCCGCAGGCGCCTCTGATCGAACCTGTCTTGAAAATGGTATTTCAAAACACGCTCTTAAGAGCAGGGACGCTCGGGAGACGATGTTCCGGTTTCTGCCAGGGTTCGAGTGAGCCTAATCGAGGTCGGCCCAGTTGAGCCCTGATTTAACGTCGACTTTCAGCGGGACAGCGAGATTCATGACGCCGACCATTTCGTCGACGATCAGTTCAGAAGTTTCCTGTAACTGCTCGGTGGGAATCTCGAAGACCAACTCGTCGTGGATTTGTAACAGCATTTTCGCGGACATCCGTTCCGCACGGAGACGATCAAAAACCGCGATCATGGCTCGTTTGATGAGATCGGCTGCCGAGCCCTGAATAACGGTGTTGATGGCGGTCCGCTCAGCTAGATTTCGTGAGCGGCCAACATCGGCCCGAATTCCTTGGATGGACCTACGTCGTCCCAGGATGGTTTTAACATAACCGGTAGTTGCACATTCTTCCAGTAGATTCGTCAGAAAAACCTCGACCCCAGGGTAACCAGCAAAGTAGGAATCGATGAATGTGGCCGCCTCGTCTTGGCTAATGCCCAACTGCTTGGCCAGACCGAAGGGACTCTGTCCGTAAATGACACCAAAGTTGACCGCTTTGGCACCACGCCGCATGTCCGAGGTGACCATGTCGGCGGGCACATCGTACACCTCGCTGGCGACGCGCGTGTGGATGTCCTCGTCGTTGGCAAACGCCTTGGACAGGGTCTCATCGCCTGAGAAATGTGCCAGCACCCGCAGCTCAATCTGGGAATAATCAGCGGCCAACAGGAGCCAACCCTCGGGGGGGTAAAATGCTGAGCGGATCTCCCGTCCCCGGTCCGTGCGAACGGGGATGTTCTGCAAGTTCGGGTCAACACAACTCAGCCTTCCGGTGGCGGCGACAACTTGATTAAACGAGGCGTGAACCCGTCCCGTCCGTGCGTTGACCATCTGAGGCAGCGCGTCGACGTACGTGTTCTTCAGCTTTGCGAACTGCCGAAACTCGATAATCTTGGCAGGCAGCGGATGATGCTGGGCCAACTCTTCGAGCACGCTGGCATCGGTACTTGGCCCCGTTTTGGTCCGCTTCACAACCGGCAAGCTTAGCTCATCGAACAACACCTGCTGAAGCTGCTTCGGCGAGGCGATGTTCAGCTTGCGGCCCGCCAGTTCGTAGATCTCTTGTTCCAGGGTCTCGAGCCGGCTTCCGTATTGTTTGCTCAATTCCGCCAACCGCTCGGTATTCACGAGAATGCCGTTGGATTCCATCTCGACCAACACATCGATCAGCGGCAACTCGGTCTGGTAGAACAATTCGTCGAGTTCCCGGGCGATGAGTTGTTTCCCGAGAATCGGTTGCAAACGAAGCGGCACGTCAACATCTTCACAGGCGTAGGGAGTTACGTCCGCCACGGGCACTTCATCCATGCGCTTCTGGTTTTTTCCGCTGCCGATCAGTGCGGAAATCTTGGTTGTGGTGTAGTTCAAGTAGCGCTGCGCGAGATCGTCGAGATTGTGGTTGCGTTGGCCCGCATCAAGCAGATAGCTGGCGATCATCGTATCGAAGTCGACGCCGGCAAGCTGAACGCCTGCCTGCCTCAAGACGATCATGTCGTACTTCAGATTCTGACCGATCTTCTTGATGCGCGGGTTTTCCAGCACGCCCCGCAGCGCATCGAGCGTGACCGTTGCATCAAGTTGAGGATCGCCTGGGGGAGAACGTAACGGCAGGTAGAATGCTTCGCCGGGACGAAATGCACAGGAAATGCCAACCAACTCGGCCCACGTTGGCCAGATGCTGGTTGTCTCGGTGTCGATCGAGATCAACTCCTGCTGCTCCAATAACTCGACCAGCGAGGCTAATTCCTCGGGAGTAGCGACCAAACGATAATCGACCTGCCACTCGCAGCTCACTTTTTCGTCGTCGCCGTCGCGCATTTGTGCCGCAAAGGTGCGAAACCCCAACTCGGCGAATAGCGCTCCGGCAGCCGCGCGATCAATCTGGTCCAGCCGCCCCCGTTGCCAATCGACTTCGACCGGCACGCGATCGTCAAGCTTGACGAGCTTACGGCAAAGCAACGCAATCTCGCGACCTTCTCGCAGGTTCTGGCTTCTCTTGGCGCCTTTGACTTCGTCGGTGTGGTTGAGAACCTCATCGAGCGTGTCGAATCGCGACAAGAGTTCGGCGGCTATCTTGGGCCCGATCAGCGGAACCCCTGGCACATTGTCAACCTTATCACCGACGAGTGCCTGAAAGTCGACGACCTGATCGGGACGAATTCCCCAGTCACGCTCGAGTTCCGCGGCCTTGTAGTGTTGGTCTTTCCGAATGTTGTAGACCGAAACGTGGTCGGTGATGAGTTGTCGACAGTCTTTGTCGCCGGTCACTAGAAAACATTCACCGCCGGCCTGTTCCGCAAGACGGGCCACCGTGGCCAGAATATCATCGGCTTCAAAACCCTTCATCGACAACACGGGGATGCCGAGCGTTCCCAACACCTGTTCGATGATCGCGAACTGCGGAAGCAAGTCTTCAGGGACCGCTTTTCGATCTTTCTTGTAGTCGTCGAACAACTGCTTACGGAAAGTCGGTCCCGGCAGATCGAAGGCGGCAAATAAATAGTCGGGACGTTTCTGCTCGATCATGAACAGTAAATCGCGGGAGAATCCATAAACAGCGTTCACCGGCCCGCCGCTGGGGCTCGTCATGTCGGCAGGAATCGCGTGAAATACCTGAAAGATGAGCGAATGGGAATCGATCACATAGACCGTCTTGCCCGTTAGATCGGCTGGCGATGTAGCGTCCCCCGCGGCGGGCTGGGAGTGCGCTGGATCGGCCTCCTGTAACCGGTTCTCACTTGGCGTCGATGCACGGTCGCCAGAATCTTCTTCTTCGGTGGGAAACAACGACCGCTGGGCAGTTCGCTTAGCCATCTCAGGAGCACTCAGCGTCGAGAATCAGAAAACATGCCTGCCGCCGCCTCTAATACCGTACGAAACGGTCCCTTCGACGCAATCGTTGCCAACACTTCCAGGATCACGACGTACCGCACGAATGGGGCTTTCCTGGGGCCAATGCCGGAGGGCTCATCGCTTCAAGCTGGCGTACGATAAACACTTGCAACACAAATTGATAGGAATAGGGCACGACCGGCATTTTCCGACCAGAAGTCTGTTTGGCCGAGAAATGTCACGCCCCACGAGACGCCTTACCGGGGAAATTCGTTGACACCTTCCAGGGGGCGATTTACGATCGACGAAGGTCGTTGTCTCGAAGCAACTTAGCACGAGCACCACGCCTTTGCGAGAGGCTCTCCGGAGACCGGTCCCTTGGCAACAGCACCGGTACCGCTTTGGCTGCCCGAAGTGACGACGACTGCAATTCTAGACGGAACAGAACCAAACCACAGAGTGTAGCCCTGGCTGGCGGTGACGCTTAGCCTGGGGCCTCAGGAGAGGACAACAATGGCCAGCAGCGAGAATCAAGGCCTGCAGATCGCGTTGATCGTGTTTGTCATTTTGACGTTGCTCCTCAGCGTCTTCACGTTTCTATTCTTCCGAAGTTGGGAGCAAGCCCTTATCGAGGCGGGAGACAACCTTACGCGCGCCAATGAATTTCAAGCGGCAAACACGCGCACGCTGGAGACCAATAACAAATTGAAAGACCTCCTGGGCATCGACCCGGGGAAGGACATCGAAGGCGTACAGGCGACCTACAACGAGGACGTCGAGAAGTACATGAACGCTTTTCCCGAGGATAAGCGACGATACCGCGACGCTTTGATTTACCTCAGCGATGTGATGCAACAGCGTGATGCCAACTTGGCGGCCGAGATCGACAAGGTACAGCAGCTAAACGACCAATTCATTGCTGCCGAGAAAGACAAGAACCAGCAAGTTCAGGCACATCAATCGACGGCCGAGCAGGCGACCAGCGATTTGACCACCGAACGGACCAACTTCAATGACTTTCGCGATCAAATGAAGCGCTCGGGCGAAGAGTTGCTCGCCACAAAACAAGGCCTGCAAAAGAGGTTGGACGAATCAACCGCGGAGGCCGCCCTCAATATCGATCAACTGACGAGCGATCTCCGAGAAAGCAATCTGATCAAAGACCGGTTCAAGGTGCAGCGTGATGAGTTGCAAGACCCGGTGTTCAAAGTCGCCGATGGCAAGATTGCCCACGTCAATCAGTACACCGGCACCGTTTGGCTGACCATTGGATACGCCGATTTGCTCAAACGCCAAACCACCTTTAGTGTCTACTCGGTCGATGCGGCCGATGTGGCGAATCCGCCGAGCAAGGGCAAGATTGAGGTGCTTAAAATCCTAGGAGACCACCTCGCCGAAGCCCGTATTCTCGAGGATGATATCACCGACCCGATCTCAATGGGTGACCTCATTTACACACCCGTATGGACACCGGGACGTGCCGAACGATTCGCGTTGGCGGGTGTGATGGACCTCGACGGAGACACACGCGACGACCGCCACATCGTGCGAAACCTCATCACTCGCAGTGGTGGCGTCGTCGATGCCGAGCTGTCGGACGAGGGAGAGATTCTTGGCGAAATGACCGCCGACACACGATTTCTCGTTCTCGGCGACCAGCCTACCGAGAACGTCCAGGGCTTTTCCGCCATTCAGAAACGGGCCACCGAGTTGGGGATCGACGAAATCAAGCTCGACGTGTTCCTCGACCACGTCGGGTTTACGAACCCACGACGCGTCTTTCGTTTTGGCGAGACCCCCGGAGGCGACTATCCCGTCGGCCTACCAGACGGATTTCCGGCAGTCTCTCGAGGTCAAACTTCCGGCTCGTTTCTGGAACGAGTTCCCCGCTCTCGGCTCACTCGTCCGAAGGCCAAGGAATCCGCGCCCTCCAGTGCCTATGGCGATGACGAAGTCACGCCTGATTCGTAATCGAATGCCACATGAGGCATCGTGGCCAACTTCAAGAACCACCCGCTACGAAACAGCCGGGGTATTGTCGACGGCCGTGGCTCCATCGCCAGAGACAATCGGAGTGATTGAAATCGGAGCCGCCGGGCGACGGGGCTGCTTGTCGTTGGCTTTTTTAGATTCGCCACGCTCGTTCAGAGCCAAGTCGCCAAATAGCTTTTGACGCAGGGCCTGCAACAAAGCTTGCTTCTGGCGAAGCTTCGGGCTTAAGTTTGCCGAATCAAACCGCTCGGGTTCGAGAAAAAGTCGTCCTAAGTGGTCAAGCCTCTGATAGCGGCCAATCTGACGCAACAATCCGCGGCTGCCGCGATCGAGATCATGGGCCAGGCAAAGCTCACGGAATAGCACACGCGGGCTATTCGATCGTTGCGGCAATTCCTGTCGCTGCAACACCCGCGACAGGATGTACATGCCCACCGCCAAGACCGCCAACACCAGAACGACGGTAATCAGGTCGGAGGTGTTGAATTGTGCCGCCTTACCGCGAAACCCCGCACCCAAGTTGCGGAACACATCGGATTGAGCGATCAGCCAACTCTGATGGATGAGTTCACCCACGGTTTGCCTCCTTGCGCTGGTCTGCTAGCGGTGTGTCATCGTTGGGATCGATTGCCTTGAAGCGATCGAGCACGTCGGCAGCGGCCTCTCGCACCATGGGGCTTGAATCGTCCAGCACCCTCGTAAGCGCCGAGCGGACGGCTTCCGTGTTCTGTGTCGCGAGGACTTGAATCGTGTCTTGGCGGACGATGTGATCCTCGTCGAACAACAAGCCGATGAGGGCTTTTTGAACTTCAGCCGCCATGTCCATGGCATCGACGATCGCCAAACCACGCAATCGCTTCGAGCGAATCTTGGAAGTTAATTCGTCCTCGAGCAGAGGGGCACTCTGTAGATCGACCTTCTTGACCAAACGTCCGGTGCTCTGTCGAACGTCGTCGTCCAGCGTTTCAAATCCGGCCAGATACCGTGCAAAGCTGAACTCCGGCAAGCTGTCGCGTGCGGCCTCTCGGACGACCGAGTGCGGGCTCTCGACCTTCTCGATCAACAGAGGCAATGCACCAGAGATGCCTCGTTGGCGAAATTGTCGCAACGCAATCGCCTGCACGCGTGCGTCCTCGTCGTTGATCGCCTTTTGTACCAGTGCATTGGCTTCCGCACCTTGAAAGCTGGCCAAGGCCTCGGTCGCGGCACGTCGTCCCTCGGGTTTTCCGCGCTGTGAAAGATATTTGATCGTCTTGAACGCTTGCAGACGCGGCATGCCAGAAGCCATCACGGCTTGCACCGCGCTATGTTGCAGGGCACCATCAAGCTTGGCCAAGACGCCCGCCCCCGGCGACGCCCAGGCAATGGATTCAACCCGTTTCAGGTTCCGCGCCACGTTTTCCGACGGTGCTTCGCCGATCATTCGCAAGAGCTGCTGGACGAACCGGGGATCGGTTCGCTTAGCTACAATTTGAGTGGCCGCCAGCGGAGGCCGGGTGTCGTCCAGCAAGCTGAGCAGCAGACGAATGACCCCGAGCCGTCGGCTATGCGACAGGGTGTCGATCAACGCCAAGTAGGACGCGTGGTGAGGAGCTCCCAGAATGTGCTTTAGTTGGGCATTGTCTCGCTGGGCAAGCACCAAGAAGCTCTCAATCACCTCGGTTCGCTTATGCTGGGCATAGCGAGCAAGCGATTTTTCTAGAACCGTGACGAAGTTTCGGCGAACAAGCTGTGGGTCTCGTCGGTCGTTGTAGTCACGCGGTGCGGTCGCCTCCTCGCAAAGCAAGTCGGACATCGAAACCAAGGTTTCGCAAATGAGTGCCGACTGCGGGTGTGCCTGATCTTCCACGGCGTTGATCAGTGGCCCGACCAAATCGTATTCGCGAAACCAGAGAATCGCCTGGCAACTGTTCGTACACATCTGTGGATCGTCGCTAAGCAATCCTTCGCGGAGCACCTTGGTCATCCGCCCTCGTCGCTCTTCAAGTATCTCACGCCATCGATCGTTGACCGTGTGCAGGCGGCGCACGATTTCTCGCCCCCCGACCACGCTGCGACGATCGAGGATCGAGCGAAGCGCACCCTCTTGAATCTGCGGATGTGGCGACTCAAGGGCCGGCACGAGAACGTTCACAGACGCCTCGTTCTTGGTCTTCGAGAAGACTTCAAAAGTGGTATTTAAGCCCGTACTCACAATATTGCCCAGCTGACGTTCCGTGGTGATAGCATTGACTACAGAAAGACTCCAAGGTCGTCATCGACCAGCGAATGCTACGACTGCAGTCCAATCGGAAAAATCTACCTGAATTACGTATATTTACAGACTGCCGCCTAACCGCTTGATTTCCCAGACCGAGGGGTCGAAACTAGAGTTAGCACGATGACCCGTGTCCTAAGTGCTGCTATCAGACATGGTTGCATATCGATAGCGAGTGCCGCCAAGGGAGAATTGATTGCCATGAACAGTCCATCTGACGCCTCTGACGTTCTAGACGCCGAATTGCTAGGCGTTCGGGCAAAGCTCCTGGAAATCGCCGGCACGCTCGATCGTTTGAATCGCGCCGAGGGAAGCGTCGAAGATGACCCTCGGATCACGAGGATCCGAGAGGCGTTGGAAGTGCTCCAGGCGCCCCAATCGGATCGTGCCGAACGGATCCAATTGATTTTTTCGCTGGTTTACAATGATCAGTGGCGGGAAAGTTATCGCCTCGACACGTCGAGATGACCGAATCTGAGAAGAGCCCGCGATTATCGACCTGCCACCTGGGAGCCTGAACCACGATGTACTATGTCGACCCTCACATCCACATGGTCTCACGTGTCACCGACGACTACGAGATGTTGGCCAAAATGGGATGCGTAGCGCTCAGCGAGCCGGCGTTTTGGGCCGGTTTCGACCGAGTCAGCGTCGATGGGTTTCGTGACTACTTCGGCCAGTTGACCGAGGTCGAACCGAAGCGCGCCGCGGCTTACGGCATTCGCCACTTCACGTGGCTATGCATCAATGCCAAAGAGGCGGAAAATGTTTCGCTCTCGCGCGAAGTCATCGCCATGATCCCCGAGTTTCTTGAATGCCCCAATGTGCTGGGGATTGGCGAAATTGGGCTCAACAAGAACACCCGCAACGAGTCGATCATCTTCCTTGAACACCTCGACTTGGCCACCAAGACCGACGAGCTTGTCCTGATCCATACACCCCACTTGGAGGACAAGTACACCGGCACGCGAATGATTCTGGATATGCTGTGCGATGATTCGCGGATCCAGCGCGAACGTGTGCTCGTCGATCATGTCGAGGAGCATACGATTCGCACCGTGCTGGATGAGGGGTTTTGGGCCGGAATGACGCTGTATCCGGTATCGAAATGCACGCCGGAGCGGGCCTGTGACATGATCGAGATGCACGGCTGCGAGCGACTGATGGTGAACTCCGCCGGCGACTGGGGGCCCTCGAAGCCG
>CAZNXE010000232.1:0-9363 GCA_964576465.1 uncultured Planctomycetaceae bacterium | reverse complement strand
CGATTTGGATCGCCGACTACGTACTGATGGGTTACGGCACGGGGGCCATCATGGCAGTGCCGGCGCACGATACACGTGACTTCGAGTTCGCCGAGATGTTTGGCTTGCCGATCACCGCCGTGGTTGACCCTGGTGACGACGATGCGGTCGATCGCGATGCCGTGTTGTCGGGCAGCGCAGCCTTCGCTGGAGAAGGCGTGGCGATCAACTCAGGGCAATACACTGGCACGTCGACCGCGGAATTCAAACAGCGGATCGCCGAAGATCTGGCCTCTCAAGGAGTCGGTCACGAGGCCGTGAACTACAAGCTTCGCGATTGGTTGTTCAGTCGGCAACATTTCTGGGGCGAGCCATTTCCGATCTTGCATGAGTTGGACGACGAAGGGAATCCGACGGGAAAAATCATCCCTGTTCCAGTGGAACAGTTACCCGTCAAGCTGCCCGAGATGGGTAACTTCAAACCGCACGGGCGTCCCGAACCGCCGTGGGCCGAGGCACCGGAGGAGTGGCTCTATACGACGATCGACGGTCGTCGTTACCGGCGCGAAACGAACACCATGCCGCAGTGGGCCGGGTCGTGCTGGTACTACTTGCGCTATCTCGATCCGAAGAACGATCAAGTGCTGATCGATCCGGAAATCGAGAAGGCATGGATGCCGGTCGATTTATACATTGGAGGGGCGGAGCATGCCGTGCTGCATCTGCTTTATGCCCGCTTCTGGCATAAGGTGCTCTTCGACCGCGGTGTGATTGCCCAGCCCGAGCCCTTTCAACGTCTTATCAATCAAGGCATGATTCTCGGCGAGATCGAGATGACCGGCTTCCAGGATAAGAGCGGAGCATGGGTGAGCGCTGCCGAAGTGACGACCGACGATGCGACGAAGGAACCGGTTTCAAAGAAGACCGCTCAGACGTTGCGTGCTGTCTCGGTCGAGCCACATCTTGCCGAGAAAAAGGGCGAACACTTCGTGCTGGCCTCCGATGGATCGATTCGCCTGAATAGCCGCAGCTTTAAGATGTCGAAGAGCCGCGGCAATGTGGTGAACCCCGACGCCGTGGTGAAAGAGTATGGCGCCGATGCGTTACGCCTGTACGAGATGTTCATGGGTCCGCTGGAAGCCACGAAGCCCTGGAATATGTCTGGCGTGAACGGTGTGCGCGGTTTTCTCGATCGCGTGTGGCGATTGATCGTCGACGATCAGGCAGAATCGATGGCGGTATCACCCGACGTCGAAGACATCGAGCCAAACGCAGAGCAGAACCGTGTGCTCCATAAGACGATCCAAGGGGTAACGGGCGATCTCGACAACATGGGTTTCAATACGGCGATCGCCAAGATGATGGAGGCGACCAACTTCTTTACCAAGCAGCGTCCACGGCCCCGCCAGGCGATGGATACGTTGGTCTTGCTCCTTTCGCCATTTGCCCCCCACATCGCTGAAGAACTCTGGCAACTGTTGGGGCACGACACCACGTTGGCCCATGAACCATGGCCCAAGTACGACGAGTCGCTCATCAAAGAAGACACGGTCGAGATTCCCGTGCAGATCAACGGGAAGATCCGTGCCCGCTTGAACATTCCGTCCGAAAGCACGCGAGAACAAATGGAAGCGACCGCGCTGGCCGATTCCGGGATTGCCGAATTGCTGACAGGCAAGAACGTCGTCAAAACGATCGTCGTACCGGGGCGTTTGGTTAATTTTGTTGTGAAATAGATCGCATAGCGACGAGAATACCGGGCTATGCCACGCCTTTCTTTCTACTTCGCCAGCCGTACGCAGCCAGACCCATCAGTCCGAAAGCGGCAAGCGAAAGTGTCGAAGGTTCGGGAACGATATCGTACTTGTAGCCGAGGCTGGTGAAATCTAGAACATCTCCAGCAGTCATCCCAAGACCAGCTAAGTTATCGGTCTTGTCGCCTGAATATTCAGACAGCCGCCCGGTGCCGGAAAACTGCCATTTGGCCCAGACGAGGTCAACGTACGCATGGTTCAATGAAAACAAAGGATCATTGACGGAAATGGCGGGGGTGGATAAGTGGCCGCCAACCCAATTGTGTGCCTGATTGTGCATTCCAGCCCCGGTAACGCCCCCACCCCACTCAAGAGCCTCCGAAAACTTCTCGAAATCTGGCTTGGCAAGAGTTGTGGTAATGTTGGCCGCTGAGGGCAGGGTGGCACCATTATCGCCGATGTCACGCTTCAGTGCCTCGTTTCCAGCGTTGCCTGTCGGAGTGACCGTAATCTTCCAGTTTGCGGTTCCCTCAAATGGACCATTCTGCACTTCGTCTCCCTTGGTGTCATCACCATCACCTCCCATGAAGTCTGCCGTGAAGGGAATCGCTGTTTTGTCCTGATTCACGGTCCAGTCCCAATACGGGATGGTGACATTCTCAAAGCCTGCTATTTTTTGGAATTCTAACTCGATCGATCGTATAAACTTCCTGTGCCAGGGTAAGAACGAGGCTTGGTTATGCGCGTCGTCGAATTCGTCGCGGTGAATCTTCACGAAGTCGTCATAGTTCTTTTGACCGCCGCCACTAGTTCGCGCTTTTAGAGCCTTGATTGCACCAACGAACTTGGTTCGTTCGGCGGCACTCAAGGTTGAGACGTTCTTACGAATTTGAAGCGGTGCAGCCTTTGCGGTGCTACAGCATGCCACCGCAACCCCGAGAACCAAAGTCATCTTACGCATGAAGATAGGCCGCCATGCAGCCAAGTGCTTTTCACCGAATCGGACGATACGCATGAGCGTTCTCCTTGTCGGTCTCCTTGCGCGAATGGCGTGAAAATAGCCCCAACATTCACACGCAGAACTGCGCGGAAACGACCTCTGTTGGGAGCCTCGACGGGCTCGCATGGAATAGAAAAGAAAAGACGATGTGGAACTTATCCACGACATCGACACCTGTCAAGAAAATTCTCCCAGTTTTTCCTAAATTTACAGACAGGGTTTTTGTTGTAGTCGCGAATGTTTCGCAGACGGCGGCATTGAATTTTGCAGAGTCAACCATGAAGCGAAGCGGGGCAACTGAGAGATTTCACACACAGGGCATCCATTCGCTTAGAATGGGTGGGCAATGCCAGTTGACGGTCGGCTTCTCTTATCGACGCGAGCCCCTCTTAACGTTGCGGAGGTCACTGGGAAGGGGAGACCAGCGAGACCCCGAATGAAGCGGGTTCTCCGTTGCCTTCCTTGCTCACATTGAGCTGCAAACTATTGAATATCGTCGCGGCTAGAGAAAATGAGCTATGCACGCACCGCTTCCGCTAGTGCCGTTTGAAACCTATATGCTGACTGACGATCGTGTCAGCCACCCCATGACGTTCACGATTCGGCTGAAGTTCTCTGGCTGTTTCAATCAGACGGCATTTGAGCAGGCTGTTCCGGAAGCGTTGGCGCGTCATCCTCTGTTGGCAGCGTGCGTGGCGGAGACTTCTGGCAAGAAGCTCGCATGGACTTGGACTGCCGACCCGACTCCTCTTGTGGATGTTGCCGAGCATTCCGTCCCGCTGCGGTTTCCCGAGCGCGAACTGATCGACCTGAAGGCCGGATGTGGCGTTCGGTTCTGGGTTCGCCACGGCGAAAATCGCGTGGACATGCGGGTGCAGTTTCACCATTCGTGTTGCGACGGGGTCGGCGCCTATCGCTTCATCGAGGATTTGCTGTGTGCCTATCACAACGGCGTGGTTGCCGCAGAGCAGCGTGTGACACTGCGCCCGCTCGATGCAGAACTGCTAAAGCAGCGAACCCGGTTCGGTCTAAGTTGGCCGAAGCTACTGCTGCGTTTTCCGCTAGAGTTGTGGGGGGTCACCATTGGGTTCGCGGCGTTTTTTCTTCGCCGGCCCATCGAGATTCGCACCGAAATGCCAAACGATGCCGAGATTGACGACGGTCTGACGTTGCTCGATCTCCCGGCAAAGACGCTTTCGGTAGCTCAACTAAGGCGAATGAAAGATGCGGCCAAGCAGGATGGCGCAACATTGAATGACTTGCTCGCAAGCGACCTCTCTCTAGCGGTGCATCAATGGAACGTCCGCATGCGTGCCTCCCAGCGCTGGAAGCCGATTCGTGTCATGATTCCGACCAGTTTGCGTGCGGAAGGTGATGAGCGAATGCCGGCCGCAAACGTCGTGGCGATGGTCTTTGTTGATCGCCATACGACGTGGTTTCCCAATCCCAGATGGTTGCTCAAGAGCATCGCGTGGGAACTGAACTTCATCAAGTCGCTACGCCTGGGTCTCGCCTTCATACGTGGAACGTCGTTGGCAAGTCGAATTCCAGGCGGACTGCGTTTTCTGACCCGGGAGACACGCTGCTATGCAACGTGTGTGCTAAGCAACATGGGGCGCGTGCTGTCGGAAACGCCGCTGGAATATCACAATGGCCAACTAACCGCTGGCAAAATGGTGCTTGAGAGAGTTGAATCGGCACCGCCCATTCGTCCGCATACCAAGGTGGCCCTATCGGTGGTCTCCTACGCCGGTAGAATGGCGTTGATCCTCAATTACGACCGTCATGCCTTCACTCGCGAGACGGCGGAAGAACTGTTCACGACCATCATACGCCAGGTCGAACTTGTTGCCGGTGAATCGATTGATGAGCCGGTTGAAGAACTCGCCCCATCCAAGTAGCGGTAGGAAGAACCACGGCGTTGAGCATCGCAACCGGCAAGCACAAACCGACCACGGCTCCCAGGCCGCGCCCGTGGTGGCTGCCCCAAATTTGGTATGGGGCGAACCTTGGTGGTTGGCTGCGGATGTTGGCACGCAATCGGCTAGCCGTTCATCCTCGCTATTGGCACATTGTCTTCACGCACACCATCGCTTGTGCGGTCAATAGCATTCTCGGACTATTTGAGCGTGCATGGTACGGTCGCCAGATTGCTAAAACGGAGATCACCGAGGCGCCGATTTTCGTGTTAGGCCACTGGCGAACCGGCACAACACTGCTGCACGAACTGTTGTGTCTCGATGATCGCCACACGTACGCCAACAATTACCATTGTTTGGCGCCCAATCATTTTTTGCTAACAGAACGTCTTGCCACTCGCTGGCTGCGATTTCTTATGCCAAAACAACGCGCCATGGATAATATGGCGATGGGCTGGGAGCGACCGCAGGAAGACGAATTCGCGCTTTGCAATTCGGGTGTTCCTTCGCCTTATGCGACACTGGCGTTTCCGAATCATCCGCCTCAGTATCCAGAGTACCTGGATCTGGTGGGGGTTGAAGGAGATAAACTCGACCATTGGAAACGAACCCTGGTCGGTTTTCTCAAGCGACTGACGCTGCGCCAACGGAAGCGGATTGTGCTGAAAAGCCCGACCCATACGGCCCGGCTCGACGTGTTGGTCGAATTGTTTCCACAGGCCAAGTTCATTCATATTGTGCGCGATCCGTACGTCGTATTTCCTTCGACGGTCCATCTTTGGAAATCGCTTTACAGCACGCAAGGGCTTCAAGTGCCTACCTTCCAAGGGCTCGATGAGTTCGTCCTGGAAACGTTCTCGCGCATGGACGAACGACTCCAAGCAACGCGGCATCTGGTCGACCCTACGTGTTTCTTCGAGTTGCGGTACGAAGACCTGGTTCGCGACCCGGTTGATCAGATGCGCCAGCTTTACGATCAGCTCGATTTGGGCGAGTTCGACCGCGTGCTTCCGGCGATTGAAAACTACTTCCACAACGCGCGTGACTATCAGACGAATCGCTATCAACTTGCGCCCGAAGTGGAGCGTGAGATTTCGATTCGCTGGCGCGACCACATCGAACGTCATGGCTATGCACTTCGGTCCCCCGAGCTTCCCGAGGGTTGAACCGCTGGAGATGAGTCGAAGGTCAAAGTGAATCGGTCTGGGAGTCCGAATCTCACTCGATCAAGTCGTACTTTATGGCGTCTGACCGCCGGCCGCCTGCGTTTCCAAAGCAGCCGCGAATGCTCCGTAGACGGCGGCGTTAAACAGCACGAAGCGAATGGTCTCGGGAAGTCTATTTTCGGTGTCTTGAAGAAAACGGATTGTCGTCGACAGTGCGACTCGCGCCGCCTGATCGAGCGGATAGCGGTACGCTCCCGCGCTCAATGCCGGAAAGGCGATCGTGCGACATTCGTTTTCTTGAGCAAGTTGAAGTGAATGATGATACGCTCGCCGCAAGAGGTCCTCTTCGTTGCTTCGTCCGCCACGCCAAATGGGACCGACCGTGTGGATGACATGCCGTGCCGCAAGATTTCCAGCACCCGTGATCACTGCCGACCCGGTCGGGCATCCTTCCGGATAGCGCTCGCCGGTCTCTAGCAGGATTGACGCGCCACCGCCACGATGAATGGCTTCGTCGACACCTCCCCCGCCAGCCAAGTCGCTGTTCGCGGCATTCACAATGGCATCGACTTCCTGCTGTGTGATGTCGCCTTGGTGGAGTTCAATCCGTCCCGTGCCAAAGACCATCTGCATGGTAGTCTCTCCAGTCCTTTGTCATGCCACTACCGAACCGAGTGAATCAAGTTCGACAGGAAGAGTCCAAGCTATCGGGATTCCAGACGAAAAGCAGCCCCGTCCAAGTTCTCCAACTTTGGGGTCGCCAGCGGACAAAGAATCTCTAGAAACACCGTTTTTTAGACACGCCCCTCGCAGAGTCTCTAGAATCAATGGGAAAGAATGAAGGTGTCTGTCGGATCCCCAAAGCCCTAACCCCTATTGTCGGGGAGTGTTGAACCGTGTGTGACGGCGATCGTTGGCTCCGTATTGTGGTAGTTTTTTTTGTTCTCTCGCTAACGGTCTTGGCGTGTTCTGAACCGGCCGAAGCATCAGAAAAAACATTTCTCGGGCGCACGACCACGGATTGGATCGAAAGATTATCGGCCCGCGATCCTCTTGATCGCGTGGCCGCGGTGAAGGCCCTGGGTGTGCTTCACGCGGTGCAACCTTTGAATAAGGCCCTGGAACAGGACGACACGGTGATACGCTATTGGGCGGCTGTCGAATTGGGGCGAACCGGACGGACCGGCAATATTTCCGCCCTGAGGGTTGCTCTGCAAGACGACGCCCCAAGCGTGCGGATTGCGGCAGCCGAGGCGGTATGCCATCTGGGACAACCAAAGTTGGGCGTACCGGTGCTTGTCGAATTGCTTGAACACCCGCTGGACGCCGTGCGTCTGGGGGCGATCTCCTCACTGGAATCAATCGGACTTCAGGCCGTCGCGGCACGCGATGCCATCGACAAGGCCACCGGAGACTCACTCCGCTACGTGGTGCGGCTTGCAACCCGACTCACCAAGCGGTTTGACGGAGCAGAGGACACCGGTCGGTGAGCATTGCTTCGGGACAAAGAATTTTTCACGCGAACTCACAAGGAACCGGATGCATGAGTCTTGAACGAATCGGTTTTTCTCGACACAGGATGTTCGCGATATTTTTCGCGGCGATGTTCTTGGGCATACGCGCTTCGTCCACACTCCCGATCCATGCCCAGGACACCGCCACTTCGCCGCGGCCCAACATTCTCTGGATTAGCTGCGAGGATATTAGTGCCGACTTGGGTTGCTACGGAGATGCGTACGCGCGGACCCCGACACTCGATCGTTTGTCGGAGGAGGGCACTCGGTTTACCAACGTGTTCGGCGTGGCGGGCGTGTGCGCGGTGAATCGCTCTTGCATTATCTCGGGCATGTACCCCACCACGATCGGTACGCATCACATGCGGTGCCGCGCCGTGCCGCCGCCAGAGATCCACTGCTTCACCGAGTATCTAAGAGCCGCTGGATATTACTGCTCGAACAACTCAAAGACCGACTACAACTTCGACAACCCCGTAACCGCATGGGACGAGTCGAGTAAAACGGCCCATTGGCGCAATCGGGCGGCAGGGCAACCGTTTTTCTGTGTGATCAACCTGACGCGGACCCACGAAAGCAAGATTCGTGTGCCGGAAGAGCAATTCGCGGCGATTACGAAGAATCTCACCGCCGAGCAACGGCACGATCCCGCGTTGGCTCCGCTGCCGCCGATTTATCCCGACACGCCTGTGATTCGACGCGATATTGCACGGTATTACGATCTCATTAGCGCCATGGACCGTCAGGTGGCCGAGATCCTCAGGCAGTTGGATGACGACGGTCTCCGCGAGAACACAATCGTCATCTTCTGGTCCGATCACGGGCGCGGGCTGCCACGCTACAAACGCTGGGTTTACGACACGGGGCTGCACGTGCCGATGATCGTCCGCTGGCCAGGCGTGCTCGCTCCGAAAAGTGTCGACGACAGACTGATCTCGTTCATCGACTTCGCGCCGACGGTCCTATCGTTGGCCGGCGTTCCGATTCCCAAGCACATGCAAGGCCGCGCTTTTCTGGGCGATCAAACCGGAGCCGATCGAGAGTACATCTATGCGGCACGCGACCGCATGGACGAAACCTACGACATCATTCGGGCCGTTCGCGACGTGCGATACAAATACATTCGCAACTACGAACCTTACAAGCCCTACGCGCAGACGATTTCGTATGGGGAAGAGATGCCGACCATGCAAGAGTTGCGCCGCCTGCACGCCGCCGGAAAACTAACCGGCCCGCAACGGCTATTCTTCGCTGACACAAAACCGGTCGAAGAGCTGTACGATACGCAAACCGACCCATACGAAATTCGCAATCTGGCGAATGATCCAAGCCATAGCGAGGCGCTCCACCGTCTACGATTGGCCCATGAGTTGTGGCGCAAAGAGACCGCCGATGTAGGGCTGACACCCGAAGCAGAACTCTGGGAACGCATGCGCCCCGGCGGCCAGTGGCAAGTAACCAAGCCGCCTGAAGTCACGATCGAGAATAGCCAACAAGAAGATCACGGCAAGCTCTTCATCACCTGCTCAACAGAAGGAGCCTCGATCGCCTACACCACCGACACCAGCAAGAAGCCGCACTGGCTGTTGTATACTAATCCGGTAGATATCTCACACGGCACGACCGTGAGGACAAAAGCCATCCGGCTGGGGTACCGTGAGAGCTCTGAAGTGCGCAAGGGCGTGTTGATGGAGTAGTCCCGTAGGGTGTCGTCAAGCGGAGCGCGGACGCACAGTGATTGGCTCGAACCAATTCAACAAATGGTGCCTCCACGATTCGCTTGGCGCATCCTACTTGGCTATTCGCGGGTCGTGTCCGAGGGAAGAACCCCAATCTAGCTGAATGTGATTCTTCTGATCCCGATACCATTCGTGCCACTGTTCAAAGTCCGGCCCGAAATCCTCGCCAGTAAGTTGTCTAAGCATTTCAACTCTCTCGTTGTCTGATCGCCACGCGGTGTGTCGCAGGGCTTTGATTGTATTGGTTCAGTTGAAACTGGAGTCGTGATCTGGTTTGTTATTCTACCACCAA
>CAZNXE010000231.1:7179-9379 GCA_964576465.1 uncultured Planctomycetaceae bacterium | reverse complement strand
TTGAGCTTGTGCAATGGCGACGTACCATGCGCCAGCAGAACTACCCACCCTACAAAAAAATGTACTCCGGTCATTGGGGGCCTGCTTCATAAGCAAGGTTTGTGCTCGGGTGCCATGCTGCGATCCTACTCTTGGAGATCGCGATCCGCCGGTCGTACAATGGTTGGCATGGCCATCGACCTCATCTTAGGAACCGCCGGGCACATCGATCATGGCAAGACAACGCTGGTGCGCGCGCTGACCGGTGTTGATACCGATCGATTGCCAGAGGAGAAGCGCCGTGGCATCACCATCGAACTGGGCTTCGCCTCGCTCGATTTGGGTGAGTATCGGTTAGGTATTGTCGACGTGCCGGGCCATGAGCGATTCGTCCGGAACATGCTTGCCGGGGCCTCCGGCATCGATTTGGCGTTGCTCGTCGTAGCCGCCGACGATTCGGTGAAGCCGCAAACCCACGAGCATTTGGAGATCCTACGGCTGTTGGATCTCAAGGCTGGCGTGATCGCGCTGACCAAGTGCGATGTGGCCGATGCGGATTGGACCGACATGGTCGAAGAGGAGATCCGTGAACTAGTTCGAGGTTCGTTTCTCGCCGAAGCACCCATCGTCCGTACCAGCACCGTAACCGGCGAAGGTATCGAGGCGCTTCGCCAACAACTCACCACCGCGGCAGCCAGTGTCACGGATACTTCGGGAGAGCGAGCCAAGGGGCCGTTTCGGATGGCAATCGATCGCGTGTTCACCATGGCTGGACACGGTGCCATCGTTACGGGCAGCGTCGCCAGCGGATCGGTGGCGGTTGGCGATTCATTGATGATCGAGCCAGTCGGTGAAGAAGTTCGCGTCCGCTCGCTACAGAATCACGACATGGCTGTCGAAAGCATTCATCGTGGTCAGCGGGCGGCCGTCAATCTGGTCGGAGTTCATCACACTGAAATCGAGCGAGGACAGGTGTTGGCACAGGTGGGACATCTTGTGCCGAGCCGGTTGCTGACGGTACGGATCGAACTGCTCAAGTCGGCTGCCCGACCTCTCAAACACCGTTCTCGCGTCCGCGTTCACATGGGCACCGCCGAAGTGTTGGCCAATGTATCGCTGTTGGAAGGCGATACGCTTGAGCCGGGTGCGAGTGGCGTGGCGCAGCTCTTCTTGAGCGATCCGGTCGTCTCCGTGTGGCGGCAGCCGCTGGTTCTGCGCCAAGTGTCGCCCGTGGTCACGATCGGCGGCGGTCATGTGCTCGACCCCGATGCGACGCGCCAACCTCGTCATGATGCCGTCACGGTCGAACGCATCAAGCAATTAAACGCGAAGGATCCGCAAGCCCGGGCTTTGGCCAGCGCGTTCTTCTTTGACCTTCGTCCCTGGAACGCCGACGATCTCGCGCGAACCGTGGCCGTGCCCGAACCCGAGGCTTTGGTGGCCAGCTTGATTGAGTCGGGCGGCTTGCGTTCGCTAGTGCTCTCTCCGACCCGCACACGATTGGTCCACCGCGACGCGCTCGAGGGTTGGCTCCTGCGTATGGAGCAGGCCCTGGCACGTCTGCACGAGAGGAACCCGTTGCAACCCTTCATCGAGACCTCGCGACTTACGTCACGCTTTCGCTATCTCGACGATCCGCCACTTGTGCAGACGCTGTTGGCAGAGCTTCAGCGACAAGACCGTGTTCGCATCGCGCCGGCGGGAGTTGCCCTGCGCGGACATGGTCCCCAGCTTTCCAAGGGCGAGCAGAAGCTGTTGGATCAAATGGTCGAGACGTATCAACACGCATCGCTACAGCCCCCGAGTGTGAAGGACTTGCAAGCCAGCGCGACCAAAAACCGCGCGGCGGTGCCACAGCTCGTCGAACTGGCAGCCGCCGAGGGCCGGCTCGTGAAGGTGACTTCCGAAATGTACCTGCACGCGGATGCTGAACAGCGGATGCGTGAGATTCTGGAAGTTTCGTTCGCCCAGACGCCAGAGCTGACCGTGGGGCAAATACGCGATCTGCTCGAGGTTAGCCGAAAGCAGGCCATTCCCTTGTGCGAGTATCTCGATCGTATCGGCTTTACGCGGCGGGTAGGCGATGTGCGTGTGTTGGCAGAGCGTACTCCCGCCAGCTAACAACGGTCTGCATGCTACACTCAAGAACGTCAACCAATTCACGAGATCGCTATGAAGACCGACGACTTGCGGAACATTCCATCTGTTTCTCGGCTGCTGG
>CAZNXE010000231.1:565-7168 GCA_964576465.1 uncultured Planctomycetaceae bacterium | reverse complement strand
CGCACTACGTACACTCATCGATCGCCTGGGGCACCATGCGGTGGTCACGGGGGTGCGTCGGCGAATCGAGGAATTGCGGCAGCGAGTCCAGCAAGCCTCCGAGACGTTTGTGCCCGCGCTCACTGAGTTGGCCGATGAAATCGCCGAGAGCATTCGACGCGAGACAAAGCCAACCTTGCGGCCCACCATCAATGCCACGGGCATTCTCTTGCACACCGGGCTGGGACGCGCACCGCTGGCCACCTCGGCAGTCGAGGCGATGCAGGCTGTCGCTGGCGAGTATGCGAGTGTCGAACTCGACTTGGCCAGCGGAAAGCGGTCGCAACGCATGGTGGCCGTTGAACCGTTGTTACGAGAGATCTGTAGTGCCGAAGCGGCCTGTGTTGTGAATAACAATGCAGGCGCGACGATGCTCGCGCTGGCAGCCGTTGCAGCACAGAAAGAAGTGATTGTTTCGCGGGGGCAGCTTATCGAGATCGGTGGCAGCTTCCGCCTTCCCGATGTGATGGCCACCAGCGGAGCGATCCTTCGCGAAGTCGGCACAACCAACCGCACCCATCTCGAAGACTATCGTCGGGCAATCAACGAAAACACCGCCGCGCTGTTGCTCGTACACCCCAGCAACTTCGTCGTCGAGGGGTTTACCAAGTCGGTGGAACTTCGCGAGCTGGTCGCTCTTGGCCGAGAACACCAGTTGCCCGTGATTCACGACATCGGCTCGGGCGCGCTGCTCGACATGGCTGAATACGGATTTCGCGACGAACCGGTCGCTCCCGAGAGTATTCGTCAGGGTGCCGACATCGTGTTGTTCAGTGGCGATAAACTGCTGGGCGGTCCGCAATGCGGCATCGCGATCGGTCGTCACCGTTTGATCGACAAGCTGGCGAAACATCCGATGGCCCGGGCGCTGCGAGTCGACAAGCTGACGCTTGCCGCGTTGGCCGCCACGTTGCGGCTGTATCGTCAGGGAGAAGTAGCACGGCGCGAGATCCCCTTGTTGGCAATGTTGTCCGCCCCCGAAAAAGATCTTGAAGTTCGCGCCCGACGGTTGGCTGAGCGAATCGGTTCTTGCAGTGACGTTGCTGCCGAGGCAGTGGCCGATACCTCGTATCTGGGCGGTGGTTCGATTCCGGCCCAGCAGATGCCCACGTGGTGCGTCGCGCTCACCGCGAGGGATGACAACGTCGACCGTCTGGCCGCCTCACTGCGTGTTGGTTCACATTCAGTCGTGGGGCGCGTGCAGCGTGGCCGGCTGTTGCTCGATCTGCGAAGTGTCTTTCCGCACCAAGACGATGCCTTGCTGCTGGCAATTCAGCAGTTGGACGACGCTTCCAGCTCTCCGTAAAGCAGATCATTCTCATCTCACAAACGGTCTGGCCGAATACCCTTGCGAACCGGTTGTTCCGGCCAAGCGGCATTTCTGGTTCAAGTGGTTTGCAATGAGCTACATTTGCGTGGCTGGACGACACCACCCGACTGGGGCAGGCGGATTCCCCTAGATTTAGCCGAATATTTGCAGCGTTTGGGCGAACAACGTTATAGATTACACACAGCAGGCGACGCTCAAAGCGAGCGTTTCGCGTGTGTCGCCCGTGGCGACTCTTTCGTGGCTAAGCAATCATGAGGGCACGATCATGGAACTATTCTTCGGTGTCTGCGCCGTTCTTGGTGGCACGGTTCTGTTGTGCCAATTCGTGCTCACATTGATAGGTTTCGATTCCGACGCCGATGTTGACGACTTGGGCGGTGATAGCGCGGGCGACGTCGATCACGATATGACCGACGGACACGGCGAGTCCCACGGGGCGGACTGGATCTTTGGGGTTCTTACATTCCGCACGATCGTCGCGGCACTCACGTTTTTCGGCCTGGCAGGGCTCGCCGCGCACTCGGCTTCGATGTCGCCATTGGCAACCTTTGCAATTGCCATCGCTGCCGGATTGGCGGCAATGTATGGCGTACATTGGATGATGCAGGGACTGTTTCGACTTCGATCCGATGGCACCGTCCGTATCGATAGGGCCGTCGGAAAAACCGGCACTGTGTACCTGAGGGTGCCGGGACAAAAGTCGGGCGTCGGAAAGGTGACAGTCAGCCTGCAAGGACGCACGATGGAGTATCAGGCGATGACCGCGAATGACGAGCTTCCGACCGGAAACCGCATCGTCGTGGTCGACGTGATCGGGCGTGATACCGTCGAAGTGGAACTGGCGACCGAAGCCTAATCGGCAAGCGTCAGTCACACGTTTCCAAGGGGCAGATGACGTTTCGAGAAGTTGCTAACATATTCCTGCGGTGCGCAAGCGATGCGCCGAGGAAACCATAACTGGGGAGAACACAATGTCCAACGGCGTGCTTTTAGGTGAGATTACCTCCGAGACACTGATGTATCTCGGTGCGATCGCGGTCTTCGTCTGTATTGTGTTCTTTATCTTCGTGTCTCTGCTCGTCACGCGATATCGACGCTGCCCGAGTAACCGGGCGCTCATCATCTACGGTAAAGTGAAAGGTGGCGAGTCGGCCCGATGTATTCATGGTGGCGCCGCCTTTATCTGGCCGTTGATCCAGGAATCGGCCTTCTTGACCCTCGAGCCGATCCAGATCGAAGTTCCGCTGCGGGGAGCGCTGTCGAGCGAAAATATCCGCGTGAATGTGCCCAGTATTTTTACCGTGGCAATCGGCACGTCGCCCGAGGTGTTACAAAACGCGGCCGTTCGCCTGTTGGGGTTGAACACCGCCGAAATCGAGCAGCAGGCGTCCGATATCATCTTCGGTCAACTCCGTCAGGTGATCGCCTCGATGCAGATCGAGGACATTAACCGCGATCGGGATAAGTTCCTGGAGAACATCCAACTTTCACTCGAACCGGAGTTGCGGAAAATCGGTCTTGTTTTGATTAACGTCAACATGACGGACATCACCGATGAGTCGGGCTACATCGAGGCGATCGGGAAAAAAGCCGCATCGCAGGCGATTCAACAGGCCCGAGGCGATGTGGCCGAACAAGAGAAGCTCGGTGAGATTCGCGTTGCCGAAGCCAACCGTGAGAAATTCGTGCAAGTGGCCAACGCCACACGTGACCGCGAGATTGGTATGACCGAAGCGATGCGTGAACAAGCGGTGCGTGTCGCCGACTTGGATAAGGAAAAGCAGGTTGGCGAGCAGAAGGCCGGATACGAACAAGAAGCGCAGGTCAAGGACGCCGAACGCGACATGCGGATCAAGATTGCCGACGCCAACGCGACGGCGATCGAGGGTGAAAACGATTCCAACGCGGTGATTGCCGCTTCGCAAGCCGAGCTGCAAGTGAAGCGAGCCGAAGCCTATCAATTGGGCGAAACGAGAAAGCGCGAAGCCGAGGCCGCCGTGCTCGAGGCCCAATACACTGCCATGGCCAAGGCCGCTTTGGCCGACGCGGATCGTGTGGAAGCCGAGCGCCGTGCGGAGGTCGAAGCCCCCGCCAAGGCCGACAAGGCCCGCACCGTGGTCGAGGCCGAAGCCGAAGCTGAAAAACGTCGCATTGAAGCCATCGGTGAAGCCGCCGCGATCTTCGTCAAACTCGAGGCCGAGGCCAAAGGGCAGTACGAAATTCTGGCCAAAAAGGGTGATGGCCTTCAACGAATCATCGAGGCCTGTGGAAGCTCTGAGCAGGCGTTCCAGATGATGATGCTCGAACACCTCGACAACTTGACCGAAGCCTCCTCCAGGGCCATCTCGAACATCAAGTTCGACAAGATCGTGGTCTGGGAAAACGGCGGCAACAACGGCACGAGCAATACGGCCAGCTTCTTGCAAAGCATGGCACGAACGTTGCCGCCAATGATGCAGGTGATGAAGGACATCGGCGGAATCGAAATGCCCGAGTCCTTGGCCAAGCTGCAAGGCACCGACGGCGTCGAGAGCGCGAAAGCCTCAATGGCCGAGGCGGATTCCACTGATTCGCCGAGCGGTTCGACTGAGTCGCCGAGCGGTAGTTCGCCCGCCTAGAATCGCAAGTACACTGCCAGACTTGATGCAGTCTCGGTCGACCGGGTCGGGCTGCCTTGGCCGTTTGCGGGCATGAATCTCCAGCGGTAGGATGACTCTCGAAAAATCATTGTCGAGTTCGAGTCGTCCAACGGAGCATCTCCATGCCGCGAATCAAGCACGTTGTGCTGTTGAAGTTCAAGCCGGAAGTTACGCAAGAAACGATCGATGGCCTTGTGGCCGACTTTCACAAGATCAAAGCACAACTGCCCGGCATGCTCGACTTTTCGATCGGCCCGAACGTGAGCAAAGAGGGCGTCGACAAGGGCTTCACCCACGGCTTCGTCATGACATTCGCGAGTGCGGAAGACTTGCAGACGTATCTTCCGCACCCAGATCACGTGGCCGTGAAAACGAAGATTATCGAATCCCTCGACGGCGGGATCGACGGCGCGATGATCATCGATTGGGAAGAGCCCGACTAGAGATTCACCAAGTTCGGTTTTCGCCCAAATTCACGGATCTTCGTGACCATTCCCCTGGCGCTGCTAGCTGCCATAATGAGGATGTTTTGGCTGCTACAAAGCATAGTACCCGGGCGATCGACGCCATCGATGAATGCCCCAACCCCGGGAATGGGCTACATTGGTTTAGCCTAAATGATTCACTCAACGGACCGGAGAGCGTGCGTGCGACACAGTTCAAAGCGTTTGCCGCTAGGTCTCTGTTGGCTGATTGTCGCCGTGGCTGTTTCGTCCGTTTCGGCCGACGGGATCAAGCGTGAGTTCCACGCTTGGGGGCGATTCAACGTTGGCTCGACGAGGCACGAGAAGATCACCACCCAGAGTTACGACGCCGCTGGCAAGCTCGAAACCACCAGCGTCACCGATCAGAAATCGACGCTGACCGCCGTCGGGGAGGACAGCTATACGCTACAGGTCGAAACCACCGTCGAAGTAGCCGGCTCGCAAGTGCAATCGACATCGACACTTCGCCGCGGTTTTAACGACGTCGAGTTCAGCGGATCGAGCGAAGCGACGGCCACGATTATCGATCAGGGTCCGTCGAAGTTGATTGTGGACGAACAGCCGATCTCCTGCCACCTTTTTCAGGCGATCTCCAAAGGAAAAATCGAGCGAACCGTAACCATGCTGTTTTACAGCGAACGGGCACCTCATCTATTGAAGAGCGAAATCACCCGGATCCCATTAGCCGGTGGGACACCAAGCCGCACGACGTTTGAAGTTCTATCACTCGACGTCCCGTGGAAGGTGGGGGCCGAACTTCACTCCAGCGCAATCGGGCGAACGATTCGTCGCCATGCCAAAGGCCGCGTCGTTCAATGGTCGGTAACCGTGGCCAACATCCCCGGCGGCACCGTCGCCGAAAGCACCAAAGAACTCGACGCCAGTGGTCGACTCCTCCGCCGCAGCGTGCTGGAATTGCTGGACTACGAAATAAAGTAGTCGCCGCAAGAGCGCCCATTGTGGTTTCAGTCTCCCCGCTGGCCCCTATCTTTCGCATGGTGCTCGGTGCCAGCGGTATCAAAGAACCGCAACGTGAACTCGCCCACCCGCTTTCCGTCTTCAGGGTTCACATCGAACAGGGTGATCGTCGCTTGTTCGACTTCGTATTGGAGCGGCTTGCCGGAAAAATAGCCGGCGGGTGCTGTTTCGATCGCCGCGATGATGTCTGGTAGGAGACGGTCTGAAGGATCTGTTCCGTCGTCGTATGTTTGGGACAGATGGAGAAGGAGGGTGGCGTTGATTAGGCGTTGACGGACTGTCATCGTCTTATCTCGGCTCCATGAGATTGCGGTGAACAGGGCCCAACAAAGTGGCATTTCGGTTTTCTTGTCCTCCATGTTGCCCTCGATTGTTTCGAGTTTTTCCATCGCGGATGGTCCCGGTTCATCGATCCATTCGGCCTGGCGCGACATGCTCTCAATCATGAATGCTTGCTGTTTCAAAAGCGACGGTCGGTACCATAGCGAATTCCACCGCATCACTTGCTTTCGTTCTGGACTAGCATTCAGCAGGTCTTCGAGCGAATCCCAAAAGCTAGTGGGCACGGAGATTGAATAGTTGAGACTTAAGATCTCTTGATTTTCGCGGTCACCAAGGTTTGCCATGGTTGTTAGGATGGCAGATCGGTCTTTGAGAACACTCGGCGCGACTCGCAAAGTTCGTTCAATGTCGATCAGGCGGTTTTCGATCTTTCCCGCGGTATTATTCCCCAACGATGTCGCGCGAGGCCACTCCTCGACCAATGACATCCCGCAATCAATCGAACGCATTCGCACGAGCTGTGAAACCAGGAACGGATCGTTTCGCAGAGAGTCTGCTAGATCAAACTGACCTAGAACGTTTGTAAGGATCTGGTCTTCATCGCCAAATTGCATGGCCACGATCACTTCGATCTTGGCCGCGACGAGGGTGTCTCTCATTTTGTCAAGGTGCGACAAAGGTATCGCATACGTTGTGGTGTTTTCATAATCATATCTAAACCAACATTCGCCGCGGCGTGCGATTGATTCGATCTTGCGCAGAATATCGGCATTTTCCATGGCAATTTTCTGGAGTCTGTCAAAGTCGGCCGACGTTAATTCAAGTTTCTCATCATTCAGCTCCCAATACC
>CAZNXE010000231.1:0-535 GCA_964576465.1 uncultured Planctomycetaceae bacterium | reverse complement strand
TCATCGTCATCCCAAAGCTCGATCTGCTTGCACAACGCCAACAGCAACTTGGCATCTTCCGAAGGGTTCCGTTCCGGTCCGGGGTCGAGATCGCTGAACCAGACGGGTTCGCCTTTGGCACGGGCGGCGGCAATCGCGGCATCCAGTTCGGCGCGGGCGGGGAAGTAGAAGCTGGCGTAGGTGACGCAGAGAACCAGGAAGAGAAAACCCGCGGCCAACACGGCTAATAGAAATGGCCGCCGGGCGAGGTGTCGCATCCGTAACTTAATGCTTCCGATCACGGTGTTGAATTGCCTCAACAGGATTTCGACGGGGATGACAAGGGACCAATTCTTCGATTGTAGCGGGGTTTGCCTCGATACATTCAATTCTCCAGGGGCTCTTGGAAGAGAAGCCAACTTGACGTACGTCGTGACGTCGTGCCGTTGTGGTTGAATTAGACCACGGAGGGAGTCACCACCACGACTCGACGGCACGACGAACAGGAAGCTAAGGGGAGCAGCGAAAGACAATATCCAAATCAAACTCCTGATAT
>CAZNXE010000230.1:0-9400 GCA_964576465.1 uncultured Planctomycetaceae bacterium | reverse complement strand
ACTTGTGTAGATAACGATGGTCGGAGACAGTGGCACACAACAATCGCATCTCCATGTCTTATTCAACGGACTGTTACGTATCGCTGCCTCTCATGAGGCAACCACGAACGTGACGATCATTGCTAGCCACACGGCATCGAGAAAGTGCCAGTACATCGCGCAATGCTGGACGCCGCTGTAGGCCTCATGGTCGTAGCGGCCTTGAAAGGCTTTCCTCGTCACGACGCCAAGTGGCACAAGCCCACCGATGACGTGTACGGCGTGGACGATGACCAACGACATGATGAGCGAATAGAGCGCGAAGCCGCGCACGCGATTCGCTTCGTGCGCGGCTAACAGTTCGCTCAGGCTAAACGCCTGTACGATGAGAAAGGCCACGGTCAACAGCCCCGTGAGAACGATATAGCGACGGAATTCCGTTTGCCGTTCGCACCGCACATCCAGCAAGGCCATGTGAAACGTCACTCCGCTTGCCATCAGCAAAGCAGTGCTCACCCACAATCCGATGGGCATCTTCAGATCACCCATCGGCGGACTATTCTGCCCTGAGACGCGGATCACCACGAAGGAAACGATCCCCGCCAAGAAGAACATCGTGAGTGCGGCCAGGAAAAGCAGTAGCCCGAACGTTAGCGCTCCCGAAGGCAAAAGCATGTCCTTGCGCGGGATGCGAAAGCCGCTTCGATATGCTTTTCCAATCCATCGTTCCACGATCGAGAATCCTTGTCAGATCAGTCGTTCAACCGGCCCACGATAAGCCATTCATACGTCTTATCTTAGCCAACTGGGCCGTTGCCAGCACGCTGGCAGTTTGCCGCGGGTGCCCCACCTTCAGAACGTGTTTTAAAATACCATTTCGCCGCCGGACGGCTAAAATCATCCCATCGCTGCGTTGTGCTGCATCGACGAATCTCCTGGATTCGCCTGCTTCGCACGCCTTGCGACGGGATGATTCGCTCGTCCTTGGGGCTGAAAGCGCATTTCAAAACACGTTCTCAGGGATCGAACCCCGAAATCCGTTCGCTTTTCAAACAGAATAACGAACCACCCACCAGTGACCCCCGTAGAAAGTGCGACAGGAAAGGGGAATGCCTGCGGGTCGATCGATCGTTCTCTAATCGAAAAGGTGAGGCCATGATCATGATTAAGTCACGACAAGACATATCGTACAAGCCTTCGCCGGAACGCATTCGCGGCATGTGCAAGCAGATCCGTGGAAGTTGGTCGGAATCCGAGCGCCAACGCCGCCTGATTACTGCTGAATGGACGCCGTGGCGCGTTCCAGAGGTGAATTTGCCGAATTCAATCCGAGATCAGGTTGAAAGCGAATAGACAGCGGCCATTGATCGACGATAATCGATAAGCTGACACACAACCGCCTGATTCCGTCGGCGGTACCGAAGCGTGTGGTTAGGCCATTGCCGCGGTCCAGCGGCATTCGCACATCGAAACGTCAGTTGTGCTCCGTGAAATCTGAAGTACGAATCGTCGATCCCAACCATCCCTGCGAAGCGTCAATCGCGCTCGCCGCCGAGGTGCTGCGGCGCGGCGATTTGGTCGCCTTCCCAACGGAGACCGTTTATGGGTTGGGGGCCAACGCGCTGGACGAACGTGCCGTACGGAAAATCTTTGCGGCAAAAGGGCGCGTCGCGACCAATCCTTTGATCGTTCATGTGTCGTCGATCACCGAAGCTCGGACATTGGTGACTCAGTGGCCCAGCGACGCGGAACTGCTGGCATCACGTTTTTGGCCGGGACCGCTGACACTTGTCTTGCCCAAGCGGCCACATGTGCCCGATGTCGTCACGGGCGGCGGACCGACGGTTGCCATCCGTGTCCCTTCGCACCCGGTCGCGATGGCGTTGCTGACGGCCAGTGGTTTGCCTATTGCGGCGCCCAGCGCGAACCCCTCTAGCCGCATCTCCGCGACCCAAGCCGACCATGTCCTGCGGGCGATGGGCAACCGCGTGGACTTGATCCTCGATGCTGGCGCAACGTCGACCGGAATGGAATCGACCGTGATCGATTTAACCTCCTCACCACCGAGACTGTTGCGCCCCGGCGCGATCTCTGCTGTTGAAATCGCCGAAGTGGTCGATTTAGTAACCAAACCAGCCTCGGGCCCCGCAACCAACTCCCCGCTGCCTTCGCCTGGCCTGCTGTCGCGACACTATGCACCATCCGCGCAATTGATTTGCGCAACGGACGATGGTCGTGCGCTTGTTGGGGATCTCATCGACCAAGGGCTGCACGTTGGGTGGCTTTATTTCGATGGCATGGAGGTCGATCAACCCACCGGCAGCTTGTTCATCGCGATGCCACGCAGTGCCAAGCCATATGCGACCCGGCTCTATGCGGAGTTGCACCGAGCGGATGCCGCGGGGGTGGACCGAATCGTGGTCGCCGCCGTTCCGGCAGATCTTCAGTGGCAGGCCATCCGAGACCGCCTATTGCGAGCATCCACGCCGGAATGATTGAACGATGCACGTTTGGTCAGGCGGCTACGAGCCGAATCCGTTGGGATGATCTCGATGCCAGCGCCATGCGGTTTCGACGGTCGCTCGAATGTCCGTGAACTCGGGCTGCCAGCCCAATTCTTTTCGCGCCCGAGTTGCATCGGCTATCAATTCGGCGGGGTCGCCCGGTCGCCGGAGGCCAATCTCCACGGGAATTTCATGTCCCGACACTTGGCGACAAGCGTCGACCACTTGCAGCACGCTAGCGCCATGTTCCGAGCCAAGGTTGATTGCATGGGCCACACCAGGCTCGACCACGGCAAGTGCTTTCAAATGCGCATCGGCCAAGTCTTCGACGTGGATGTAGTCGCGAACACAGGTTCCATCTGACGTGGGATAGTCGTCGCCAAAAATCGTAATGGTGTCGCGCTGCCCCAAAGCAACTTGCAAGACCAGCGGAATCAAATGCGTTTCGGGATCGTGATCCTCGCCCAAGTCTCCATCGCGCGACGCACCGGCCGCGTTGAAGTATCGCAGCGCGATTGAACCCAACCCGTAAGCATGCGCATAGTCGGCCAAGGCATGCTCGACCACTCGTTTGGTAAAGCCATAAGGGCTGATCGGAGCCAACGCCGTTGATTCGGTGATGGGTACACGCTTGGGAACACCGTACACTGCCGTGGTGCTCGAAAACACAAGCCGCGACACGTCGGCATCACGCAGCGCATCGAGCAAAGCTAGCGTGCCGACGACATTGTTCTGATAGTATTTTGCCGGCTGAGAGACCGACTCGCCCACGTAGCAACAGGCGGCAAAATGCAACACCGCCTCGATGGCATGCTCGCGGAGTACCGCTACCAAAGTCTCGCGGCTGGCGATCTCACCAACGATCAGCCGGTCTGGAACACACGCTTCTCGGTGGCCTGCCGAAAGATTGTCGTAAATCCAGACATCGTGACCGGCGCGACTCAAGCGTCGGGCCACGTGGCTTCCAACGTAGCCTGCTCCTCCGACAACCAATACATTCACCCGAGTGTCGCTCCTTCCGTGCCGGCAACCTGTCTTGTGTCGATGCCATCACCGCGAACGTCGACGGCGTTCGCGAACGTCGTAGCATAACAGTACGTCTTGATCGCGCAGATAAAGTCGCCCGCCTGCGACGACCGGATAGGGCCAACTAGGCTGTTCGCTACGCGACGGCTGTTCAAACTGCCCGCGAAGGCGAAACTCCTCTGGAGTAGCTTCAACCAAGCTCACCGCACCTTTTTCACTGCGCACATAAAGCATTCCATCGGCATACAGCAGCGACCCTTTTCCACAACTGCGGTCTCTCCACTGCACGTCACCCGTCTCGAAGTCGAGGCAACTCAGTAGCCCCGGATCGGACGAACCGTAGAGATAACCGTCAACGATCAGGGTTCCGCCATGATGGTTCTTCATTTTCTTGGAGAAGTAGGCCTCGACCGCGCTGAACCCTTTGCCGGACCTTTCAATGCGCACGCGACCACCCCCGGTTCCATAGCCAGAAGCCGCGAAAATCGAATCTCCCGACCAAACCGGCGTCGAGCAATTCGCTGTGCCGTTCGCTGGTGCATCGTACCGCCAGAGAAATTCTCCATCGTTCGCCGCAACGCCGATGACCCCCCGGGCCGTAAACTGGACGTATTGAGATTTCCCGGCAAGTTTCGCCCGAATGATGGACGAATAGGCAGCCCCATCGCCCACGGGTGACCGCCACACGATATCGCCGTTGGCCTTGTTCAACGCCACGATGGTTGCGTTTTCTCCGCCAGGAGTACACAACGCCCATGGTCCATCGATTAGCACAGACTCGGAGTAGCCCCAATTCGGGATGGTGCCATCGGTATCGGAGACCAAGTTTCGCCGCCAGAGGATGTTCCCATTGCGCGCATTGAGACACAACAAGTCGCCATTGAGTCCCAACGCATAGACACGGTTTCCGTCGACCGTAGGCGTGGAACGGGGCCCGGCGTACCCTCCACCGCCATGCCGCACCGGCCCGGTGGCGGTTTGCCAAAGCTGTTTGCCCTTCTTCCTGGGGTCCAGGGCGACGACCCATTCCATTTCGTCGTAGTTGCCCATCGTAAAGATTGCCCGATGGGTCACCGAAGGCGTGGAAAAACCTTCGCCCAATCCTTGGATTTCCCACAGCAACTGGGGCCCGTCCTCCGGCCACTGGTCGAGCAATCCCGTCTCCGTCGAGCAGCCCGTTCGGTCGGCCCCGCGCCATGCCGGCCAAGCCGCTTCGCGACGCGCCTCCGGTGCCGCACCACAGAAAAGCAATGGGATCACCATCGCAATGAGGAATCTCAAATACATCACGGCTCTCACGTTCCAGGGTGGGGCGACAGGTTTGGCAGACGCCATCAGGCAAGGTGGACGGCGCCGCTAGCAGCACCGAGGTTGGGTATCTTTTGTTAGCGCAGTGTAGTCGGGCCACCTATTGCTGACAAACTTGCCACTCGAATATCGCGGATCGGCATTGAGGCGGGCATGGGGCCTCTTGATGAAAGCCGGTCAAGGTTACAATCAACCCCCGGTAAATCAGAGAGCGACCATTTCGAGATCTCAGGAGACGAACGTTGATGGACTTGGACCCTGACATCCTGCGGCTGGGAGTTGCTTGGTACGCCATCTTCGTGGTATCGACATCGTTGCACGAAGCGGCCCATGCGTTGGCCGCCTGGCGGCTGGGTGATTCAACAGCCTACTACGGCGGACAGGTTACCTTGAACCCCGTTCCGCACATCGCCCGAGAGCCCGTTGGCATGATCGCGGTTCCGATCTTGTCGTTCTTGATGACTGGCTGGATGTTCGGATTCGCTAGCGCGCCGTACGATCCCTCTTGGGCGCAGCGCTATCCGCGTCGCGCCGCGATGATGGCATTGGCTGGTCCGGCGGCGAACTTTGGATTGATGCTACTTGCCGCCGCGGTCATTCGCATCGGGCTGTCGATGGACGTGTTCCACAATCCGCAGCGCGTCGGGTTTACCACGCTGACCGTCGCATTCGAGGAAGGCACCGCGACCAGCGTTGCGACGCTCGTAAGTATCCTCTTCACGCTCAATCTGGTGTTGTTCGTGTTCAATCTCTTGCCCGTGCCGCCGCTGGATGGTAGCGGGGCACTTCCGTTGATACTGCCCGAGCGGATGGTCGACCGATACCAAAACGCACTGCGTCAGCCCGGGTTTGGCATGATGGGGCTGATCCTTGCCTGGGTGGTGATGGGCCAGATCTTTCCGGCGATTCATCTGGCCGCCATCAACCTGGTCTATCTGGGCGTTGCCAGTTACGGCTGACCGAGAACGAACGTTCGAGACGCTTGCGACGTGCATGTTCGGTCGGGCGGGAACCATTTGCTGTTAAACCTTGCCACTCATTCCGATGGTGCCCGTCGCGGCGTTCTGCGCGAATGGTCCGCTTCTCACGAGGAATGATGGCCTTTGGGCCTCGCATAATCGGCACAGCCTCTATGGCCTTCCCGAAGAACACGAACTGGCGGGATTTTCGTACGAACCGTGAAGATCCGAGTTGCTGTTCGCATCGTTGGAATCGCAAAAAAACGTCCAGACCGAACCGCGAGACTTCGATGATACGAATGAGATGCACACGATCGATTTACACCGCCGATGGTTCACACCCTTCGCATTCGTCTGGCCGCTGGTCGGGCTTCTGCTGTTGAGTGGCGGCTGCGCCACATCGCGATGCAACAACTCGTGTTGCTCGAATGGCCCCAGCGGTTTACCGAACCCCACGGTCGATCTTTCAGAAGTCGAGCGGGGCCACATTACTGCCGACCTGACAGCCATCGTTTCTTTGGAATCGCTGGCGATTGCTCCGTCGGACGCTGCCCGCGGGAGCGAACCGTATCGGGCGATCGGCCCTGCCGACTGTCAGTGCATGGCCGTTGAGGCATCTGCCGGCGGAAATCGCATCGCGGCCGAGCGTCGTGCCGCATGTGCACAGAACTCCGCCGATCCGAAGAAGATGGCCCGACTGACTCGGCTGCGGATGCAACTCCTGTCAACGGCCGAAATTGCCGCCCGCGACCTTACATCGGCCCAGGCGCTGGAATACTACTACAAGTTGGCCGCGGTCGAGCATGGTCGAGATATTTTGGCGAAGAGTCTTCGTGAGCTGAGCGATGCGCAGGTCAAACTCTCGCAGTTGCAAGCGCGCGGCCTGCAAGGCATCACGAATGATGGTTCGCTTGCCCGACAACGCTACGAGCTTTCTTCTCGGCTCGGGCAACTGGAACTCGATCGTCGCGAGTTGAACGAAAACTTGCGCAATAAGCTCGGAGTTCCCGTTCACGAAGCGTGGTGGTCGGTTTGGCCAGACACTCCCCTTGCAGTGAACGCCAAGCCGATCGACGTCGACACCGCCGTGGCCATTGCGCTGGACACGCGCGCCGAATTGCGGCTGTTACGGATCGTGCTTCACAACCTCGACACCGAGACGCTATCGGCCGCTCGAACGGTTCTTTCTCAAGTCAACGGGCTGCTGGGGCTCCAGCCGCCGACGCTCTGTCAAAGCTGCTGCCTCGGCTTGTTGAACGGTCCACTGTGTGGCGATTGCTCGGAGGAAATGGAGGTCGCCGCGCGGCGTGCTCAAGTTGCCCAGCAGCTTGCCGAACAAGAAGCCGCCGTCGCCTCGGAAGTTCGGATTGCCGCGCGTACGATCGAGACCCGACTGGAACAAGTTGTTTTGGCACGTCAGGAACTGGCGAGTTGGGTCGCACGGCGTCAAGCGGTCGAAGCCAAAGCTGCCACGGGCGAATCGACGTTCCTCGAAATCTCCCAGGTGCGTGTTCAGGTGTTAGAGGCCGAACACAAACTCATTCGCCAAGTCGTCGCATGGCATCTGGCCCATGTGCAGTTGAAGAAGGCACAAGGCGTCCTGTCACAAGAATGCGGATACGGCCCCACTTCTCATTGTTCGGTTCAATAAGCTGAGCAAATCAAACCGCCCTCTCGGATCGTGGCTTTCAGAGCCCTCGAAACTTTCCCTCAACCGTAAGCAGCTTCCGCTTGACGTAAGTTGGCCCTCCGTCAGCAACTCTGGAAGGTCTCGCGAGATGGTGCCCCTCTAGCCTGGAGCTTGGTATTTTGGCCGAAGGCCTGTTTTCACCGTAGCCTTGGGCAACGCCCAAGGAATTCATGGTCCGAAACGCCTTTTGGCTGTAAGGCGAGCGGCAGAAATGTTCTTACCGTAGCATGGTCCCCTGGGCCGTGTAGACTCCGCGTAACACACGGTCCAGGGGACCATGCTACGGGTAGGTTTCTCTCTGCCGCTCGCCTAAGCTAAATTCACCTGAGGGTCGAACCAGGGCCGTGAATATGGCCTTCGGCCAAACTCGAGGCTCGTCCATCGGTCCTAGGGCGGCGCTGCGCTTGCCCAAGGCTACGGTGAAAACAGGCCTTCGGCCAAAGAGCGTAGGGCCGACTTGTGCAGAAACGACGGGCCGTTGACCCATGGTCGAGAAGTGGCGGCAAAAGGCCGTCTCAGCTAAAGTAAGTTACAGTCACCATTGGCGCGTTTACGTTTCAAAGATTCAGGCGCTATGTCCACGGGCTCAGTTACAATTCGATACCGTCGGCTTCAGGACGGCGATCTGGCCGCCGCTGACTGGCTATGGCGACGCTATGGACCGGAGCTGCTGCGGCTGGCCCGCACGCAGTTGAAGAATGCACCGCGTACGATGTCCGACGAAGAGGACGTTGTGCAAAACGCCTTTTCTGCTTTCTGTGCGGGTGTTGCCGAAGGGGAGTTCGATCATGTCCAGGGGCGGCGCGATCTGTGGGGACTGCTCGCGCTCATCACAACTCGCAAGGCGGCGAACGAACGGAAATATCACCGACGATTGAAGCGGCAAGTCAGCGCGATCCCACCGCCCATCGAGCGGAACCCGCGCTACGAACATGGAACGATTGTCGACACGGGTCCATCTCCCCATCTTCGCACTGAGATGGAAGAGACGCTTGTTCGGCTGATGCAATGTCTCGATGATCCCGTGCTGCAAAAGATTGCGACATGGCTCTTGGAGGGGTGTCCTCAAGACGAAATCGCACGGCGTTTGAACTGTGTCCCACGCACGGTTCGACGCAAGCTGCAACTCATCCGCGCAAAATGGCTGGCCGAGTCGAGCGATGAGCACTAGGCAAGTCCACGGCTTTGACGAACTTGGCGTCGAGATTGCCCAGAAGATCGACCAGTTGTGCGACGCATTTGAAAGCCAAGTTCGTGCCGGTTCTGAACCTCGCATCGAAGCGTGCTTGAAGCAGGTCGAACCGCGTGCCGAGGCGGCACTGTTGCGAGAGTTGCTTGCGATCGAGTGGGACTACACGCATCAGGCTGACGCAACGCCCGACTTGGCCGAATACCTTGCACGATTTCCTCGCCATGCGTCGGTGGTGGAAAAGCTGCACGCCCGATTGTTTCAGTCTCCGCCCGATGAATCAGAAGTGACGGCTCCGGCTGCGAAGGCAAGCGCGCTTCTTGTTCGCTGTCCGCAATGCCACGAACCGTTCTATGCGCAAGGTGGCGTCTCGCTGAGCGAGCTCTCGTGTCCGTCTTGTGCGACACCGTTTCAATTGGTCGATAGCACGTTGGGTGATGCGCCTCCAAATGGCCGGCAATCACTCGCGCATTTCCAGTGGTTGCGCCCTCTGGGGTCTGGTCGATTTGGCCGGGTGTGGCTCGCGCGCGACACCCAGACTGGTCGCCGCGTCGCAATCAAGATTCCCCATCGCGATACGGCCGGTGGCGACGAGGGGCAGCGACTTCTCAATGAAGCCCAGGCCGCTTCGCGGATCGACAATGCATACGTCGTCCCCGTTTGCGAAGTTGGTCGAGAAGAGGAATTCATTTACATCGCGTCCGACTTTATCGATGGTCCTTCGCTGGAAACATGGTTGCACACC
>CAZNXE010000229.1:5534-9404 GCA_964576465.1 uncultured Planctomycetaceae bacterium | reverse complement strand
GGGATACAGATCTCGCCGCAACTCCCCCTTCCTTTGAATTACATCTGTCATGCCTAATTGCCGCAGGAACTCATCTAGCATGGTCGACGAACGCAACTCAAACGGAGAGAACGACGTGGTGAATGGAGCAGGAGGAGTGGCTTGCAGCAGTTCTGGCATTCCCAACATCAGGCCTGCCGCCGGTGCGTCCCAACTGTCGGTCGTCATGAGCGACCGCAAGAACTCACGTCTTGCGGCGCTGCCAATATTCAAGAACGTATCCTCGGCCAAATCCAACAAACGGCTGGAAAGCGTGCCAATGTCTGAATCGTTGATGCGCAGCAATGCCTCAAGATCAGAAAACCTAAACGGGGCATCAGCCTGAGAGAGGTTCCCACTTCCATCGACCGCGTTCATGCGACGTTGCGATGCCGTGCGGTCCAAGTTCATTTCATAGGGGTCATCAATCGCGTCATCCCCTTCACCATGCGAGGCGTAGATGGGAGCCCCACGCACATCGGAGATGACGGTACCGTCACCGTCGATATCGGCTTGCGATCCAGTAGCCAGCGCATCGCCTCGAAAATCCGCCAGATTATCGATCTGCGAAGGCTCCGGAGAAGTCGTCAGGAGATCCACCCGTCCAACGGGCCGCGGCGGAAAGTTGTCATCACGTACTAACCCATTGCGTTGACTCAGAATGCGTTCGCTACGGTTGTCTTCTACGCCGTCCAGGTCATCGTCTTCACCATTCACGCCCCAATTGCCGTTGTTGGTTTGGTCCCAAAGTGTCGTGCGGCCAGGCATCGGAATGTCGGCGACTGCGGGAGACCCGAACGGCGGCAAGAGAAACGGCTCGCCGTATCGCCCTGCAATATCTTCATTTACGTTCACGCGACCGTGCATCAGATAGTAAAGGTCGTCTGGCTGATATTGCGTCGAACCGGGTGACACAAAGAGATTGTTGAGATAGATGTCCGCGGGACCATAGCCTTGCCCGATGGGCAATTGCGCCTCACCGTTGCGATCGGCAAAGGGGCCCACGAATCGCCGCCGTGGTGGCCACGCGCTGCCCGTTCGCACTAGGTGCATGGGGCTGCCGTGGGCGTTGAGATTGAGTCGCCCGTCTAGGTCGATGCACAGAATGGCGTACAGCGGTTTGTACTGCCGTCCACTGGCATCGGTTTGAACCGGGGAACCCAGGTCAACCCACACACTGTCCGGCTTGCCGTTGCCGTCGTTGTCCACGTCCCAGGGGCCGTTCTTGTACCAAGTGTTCGTCGAAGGAGGCCAAAAGTTTGTTTGATCGGGAACACTTGGATTGACCGATGCAAAACCGGGGTGATCCTCAAGCAACGGTCGAAACATAATCTTACGGGCCAAATCGCGTCGCAGTGCCGAGTTACCCGCCCCCGGGTCCCTTGCTGGGCTACGCCAATAGTTAATCAACGCGGGGTCGTGGAACGACGGTTTGACCACATACGTCCCGTTCGTCGGATCGGAGATCATCATCGCCATGAATTCGTTTTGGTAATCCGGCGCGTCGTAGTCTTCGTCAGGGCCGCCAACACCCGTGGGGTCGGGATATCTTGGCGTGATTAAGTCGTTAATGTCCGTCGCTATGCTACTGTGATTGGGGAGCAAGGCTCGTTCCCACGTTGCGGTTGCGCCACCGATAGTAAGCGTAATGGTGTGATCGATCGTATTTTCAAATACGGACGGCGGCGCGGTGGGCGGGACTGGGAGGGCATACCCCAGCCCAAACCCCGTGCCGTCGAAGGGGCGGTCGTTGATGAGGAACCGGGTGTTCATTTTGGGAAGATCGCCGCCGAAGTTCTTCACGTGTAGCTTTTCGACGCCACCAGCGAGATTGATTCTTCGCAAAATGCGCCGCGTAATGTATCGGGCACTGCCATCCAGCATGGTGATGAGCCGACCATCGTAATACCCAGGCAACGTAGTAAGGGGACTGGGATCATCGAGCAAAAACTCGATCTCGATGATTTCTTGGATTTCGTTGGTCGTGACTGGGTCGGTGTAATAGACGGCGTTGGCAATCAATGCTCCGGTCATCACGCCAAAAGAATCGCCTCCTGTAAGCCGTGCATCCAAACCGTACACGTCTCCGAGCAAACTATGACCGGCGATGGGGGAGTCTAGATTTTCTGTCCCGCGCAGCACTTGGTCCATCGCGGAGTCGAGCAGTTGTTCCGGGGAGTCGGTGTCGACATCCGACAGGGCGACCCCGCGGGCGGCGCGCATTTGGACGCCGGTTACTAGGACGAAGGTCATTGTCACGGTGGCCATCAGGGCCAACAGGGCCATCACCACCAGCAGCAGCACGCCACGTCGGCGCGGGGTTCGTTGTGTAAGGGACATCGAAGTCTCTCCTATCGAAGCGTTCATTTGCCCTGGCCCGCTTCGAAGGTATCGGTTGCCTGTTCCGTTTTCCGCCCGAAGCCACACAGCCCCGGGCAGCCTTCACGCGTCACACTCATTCCTTCCGCCGCATCGTCCGTTCAAACACCGCCACCACACCATCAACAAGCACGGCGTAAGTGCCGGATAAACCTGTTCCCGTGGCATTCAATTCACCAGGATCCCAGTCGGGACCGTCAAGGGTTAGGTAGCGTTGCCACAAGCCGGTTCCGTTGTTGTTCTCGGTTTCGGGTGCGTTATCGGTGGCGACCACGCGGTACCAACGATAGATGGGTCTTGCGTCGCGGTTTTGTAAAAAAACAGGTGAATAGGGGATCGGCGGTGGAGGTGGTACTGCTGGTATCAGTGGAGACGGTCGCGAAACCCAACTGCAAACCATGATCCACTGGTTAGGCGAGACCTTCATATAATCGCGAGCTTCGGCGGATGTCATGTTTGCCGCGTCGCCAGCCGTGATCCTCACATCACCCCCGCCAAGGCCCAAACCGTTGAGAAACTCAATGCCGCAGATTCGCTCACTGGATAGTGCCTCTGCCGGAAGCGAGGTGCCGCTCTGCGCGGCAACGTCGAAATCGCGTTTATAAAACACAATGATCGAAACTTTGTATTCGTTTCGTGTCGCTGGCTCGGTGTCGTACCAATCAGGCACCGTGCTGTCGTAAGCGGCAAGCACTTCGTGCGGTGACCGGCTGACCATCGCCATCCACGAGTATTCACCCTCGAACTGTTCGGCGATGGCATTGCCACCAGCGGGGCCAGAGTACAGCCGGATCGGCGGATCCGCATCATCGTTCGGCAGCGTGTAAATGCCTTCGTTTTGCGACATGAAGATGCGTTCGGCGACGCTGGTCACCGTGGCAATTGGCAAGGGGAGCGCCGCTACAACTAGGTCGGCTTTGCTTGAATCCTCCAACATGCTCAACGTTACACGTGGCATTCGAGGAGCATCTTGGTAATTTCCGAATCCCAATGGGTAAGGATTCGTTGTAATGGCCAAGTCGTATGGAAATGTTCGTCCCGGCCAATCGTCATCAGTTACCCCCGCATCAATGCCTCGGGCAACAAGCAGTGGGTCGATACAAAACGTTTCTGCCCAATCGTCAACATTCCGTTTTGAAACGTTACCTACCGCAACACCGGAAACATCTGGAACTTGCCACGTGCGGAGGTAGTCGTCTTGAGCAGGATCAGTCCAGTCCCATGCCATCCACCGGTTCGGCTCTAGCATGCCGCGGGTTTTGAATTCTCGGAAGGCTTTGCGGCCGGTGGCGGAGGAACGGTCGAATTGGTTTACTTGGCCCACGCGATACCCGCCCACGGGCACCAACGACAGCAGGCCCAACAGGCCGACGCTGAGGACGAACGTCGAGATCAACACCTCCAACAACGAAATCCCCCGCCGCATGGCCGTAACCCGACGAGCCCGGGTGGCCCAGCCGCGCCGGCTGGGTC
>CAZNXE010000229.1:2631-5434 GCA_964576465.1 uncultured Planctomycetaceae bacterium | reverse complement strand
CACCCGCCATGGCCAACCGCGGGCCGTTCATTCGCCGGCATCGATGTCATGCACGGGGTGCATGACCTACAAAGCTGGTAGGTCAGGCTGTGCCTGACATGCGACATCCTCGGCAACCCGTCGTCAGGCACAGCCTGACCTACAGCGGATGGACCAACGCCGGGGTTCGTGCGTGCAAGCACACACGCTACGGGGTCGTTCTGAATTGCATATCGATGATTCATGATTTACCGACCTCCAATCCCCAACTTCTCAATCGCAAAAGCCCGGGATTGCTGGACGAGTTCAAAAAATGTGGCCGGCATTATGTTGACGGTTGCCACTTCGTCGGTCGACACCGTTCCGTTGAGGGGACTAATCGATACCCAATAGTTTTCCGGGTCGATCAAGTTCGGAATGAGATCGTCGTCCAAGTCCAACGTGTTGGCCGGCGGCGATGGCAGCAACGGTAGATCGGCGAGGCCATTCTTTTCAACGCCAACCTTTTCAGACTTGCCCACTAACAGGTAAAGCGGTCGGGTCATCGCCTCAGGCCCCCACACCAGATCTCCGAACGCTGCTGGAGCATAAGAATAAGGTCCGCTGCCCGGCGGATTTTCTACGACACTGAGGCGAAACATGCCTGTGATCGACCCGTTGGAGCCAAAGAGAATGATCACCGGTCTGGTGTGACCGCCCGTCACTGTCGTAGCATCCGCGAGTGCGTCATCATTCCCTGAGTAATAGCGTTCCCCCGTGCTAAATTCAGCTCTCGGTAACAGTGCCGCTAGGTCGTCGCCCGAATAGAACAGATCGATCACCGTGCCCTGCGGTAACTCAACGGACGAAGCCGCACTCTTTCGTGGCTGACGAATGATTTGGAAGGGAACGCCGTCCGGCGCACTCGGCATGATAAGGTCGCCCTCTCTGTTCACGTTAGGGACCGGCATTCCAATGGGTGCCAAACTCCATGGGTTAACATTTGGATCCGTCATAAAACCATTGGTGTCCGTGGAACCATTGTCTTCGATGAGAAATGTTCCGCCTCGATTGTTGAGTCGAACAATATCGCCAGGTCGAACGACTCCCAAGGGGGCAAGTGATGCTCCACCGGGTGCGGAAAGGATATCCGAAACAATCAGACGATTGTCAGCAACGCCTAGGTTACTTGGGATGTCGTAAACCATCACCGCATTCACCGTTTCGCCAGAATATGGCGGGGGGACTTCGCAGTACGACAGCGACAAAACCGATGCGCGGTCATCACTAATGCCTTCCAGCCAGATTCCCGCAGGGCGGCCGATTTCGATGGCTCGCGTGCGGGCACTGCTGATGAACGTGCTGACAACACGGGCCGCTTCACGTTGGCGTCGACCGGCAGCCGTGGGGGCAAGCACGGGAACAACCGCCGCACTGACAGCCAAAATGATGAACACCACCACCAACAGCTCAATCAACGTCAAGCCGTGACGTGAACGCTTCGCATTGTTGTGTCGTGTAGTACGCATGTTATTGGTTGAGTCGGTGATTGTGGATGTTGTCTAGTTCGTAGCCGTTGTAGCCTGAGTTGCTGCCCTGTATTTCAAGCGTCATCGGATCATGGAGGTATCGAAGAGTTTCACCACGCTGTCGCCTTTCAGCACCAGTAGATGGATTAAATGCGTACGGGTCGCCAGGTGCATCTGTGTCGAAGCCAAAGGCCACGCCTAACTCGTCATCAGGACCGGCAGATAGTATGAGCGGAAACAGTCGATAACCGCGCGGGTTGAAATCGTCAATTTGTGACGGCGTCGGATCGATACGGCGCGTGTCGAATGGATTCGGATTTGCTATCTGGTCGCGAAAGGTTTTTCCTGCTGCTAAATCGATATCTGCTGGCTGCATGTCAGATATAACGCCGGCGGGCCAACGAATCCACTCGATCGGTCGCCCCCAGCCATCCACAAACTCCGGCATGCCGTCTCCGTCTACATCACCTGAGTCTCGTTCCGAAAACACGGCACCACCATCACTTCCAAAACCGCTGGTCAAAATCAAATACAGACACTCAGCCGGAGCGAAGTCATCTTTTATCGCCAATACTTCTGCGTCGTTGATAAACCAGAATCGTTTGCCAATCACACGCCCGATGCGGCGGTAGTATGACTGTCTGATCGAAGGGTTGACGGAAGTCCCATCTTTCTTAATAAGAAAGTCGATACTGATGAGTGGGTTAAGGTCTTCATATCGATCGGGCAACTCCATCCGCATCAGTTCACGCCGCGCCAACAGTGTTCTGGCCGCAACCTCCTCTGCATTAGTTGGGGAACCAGGAATCCTAAAATTGGCATCGATTTCTGGTGGAATCATTCCCCAAGCCCATGAGTCGTCCGTCGGATCAATCGGCAACCTTCTTGTCTGATATGTTTCCCAGCGGATTGCCATTTGGTCGTGGAGCTTGCGGATTAGGGCTTCGGTGCGGCGGCGACGGGCGGATTCTTGGGAGGTGTATAAAGCCCCGAGAACCATGCCCGAGAGGATCGCGATGATCGAAATCGTTACCAACAGTTCCACCAACGTGAAGCCGTCGCGCCGGGATCCACGTAGGTCACGCACCCCGTGCGTGACATGGCCAACGATGGGCTGTTGATTTGCAGTCGGCGGGTGGCCTAGCCGCTTTTTCGGCTGGGTCGCGCAGCGACAAGATGCCTTGGGGGGCGTGTCGCGGTACGGTTGATTCGAGCCCTGGTGCAAGCTGTGCCTGACGGTGGGCTTTGCTTGAAGGTCACGCACTGCAACGGGTGGTTGCGTGAGGAACGCGGTTGTCAAGAATCCTGGTTCTCTC
>CAZNXE010000229.1:0-2531 GCA_964576465.1 uncultured Planctomycetaceae bacterium | reverse complement strand
CACTGCAACGGGTGGTTGCGTGAGGAACGCGGTTGTCAAGAATCCTGGTTCTCTCGCAAGATAGGATCTGTCCTGAAGCATCTTGTCGCTGCGCGACCCAGCCGAGAAAGCGGCTGGGCCACCCGTCATACATGACGTGCTTGGCTGACCGATGGGTGCGAGCACCCATCCTACGGGTTTCTTTTCTTGAAGGTCATACACTGCAACGGGTGGTTGCGTGAGGAACGCGGTTGTCAAGAATCCTGGTTCTCTCACAAGATAGGATCTGTCCTGAGGCATCTTGTCGCTGCGCGACCCAGCCGAAAAAGCGGCTGGGCCACCCACCGCCGGATGACCGATGGGTGCGAGCACCTGTCCTACGGACTTTTGTTCGATTGATGGCACTGTCACGCACGGGGTGCGTGACCTACTTGGTTGTTTGTTGTGGTTCATTGGAGCAGGGCTCCTAGGTCGCGCTGTAGGGTCGACTCGATGAAGTTCGTTAGGTTGTCGTATTGCGACCCGTCGATGGGGTGCCAGGTGTTGCTCTTGCGGACGATGAATTGCCCCCGGGGGTAAACCGTTAACTCGTTCTTGGCTTCGTTGATCGCCGGACCGGTGAGGGAATCGAGTTGGCTGTAGCGCTGGTCGGCGCCGGCACAAATCAACTGGAACGAGTTCGCGCTGGCAAAGTTGGTCGGCCGTGGATGTTGTTCAGGGTCGTTCGTTTGATCGGGCGTGTACGAAACCAGATAAGGCCGGGCAAAGCCCCAGCCATCGAGCCCGGCGGCCAGCGCGGGATGCCAATCGAGGGGATAGCTCGGCAGAAATCCATAACTGCCGGCATCGAAATAGACAAACGGCGGGGTGGTCACGTCGGCATTGTCGAAGTCAGGCACATACTCGGGCCAGCCATCTTGATCGGAATCGACCAGACGCCGGCGGTCGAAGTCGAACAGCACTTCGGTGCGCCGGGGTTGAACAGTCTTCGCCACAAACGGCGAAGAGGGATCGATCGAAAAGCCTGTAAGCTCGACTTCATAGCGGGCGTCGGTCGCCCAAACAACTTGCGGCAAACCGCCCAGCCAGAACACGAGCGACTCGGCCGCATCAAGGTTCGAGACCGAGCATTGTGTGATGTAGCCTGGGTGCAGTGGCGTGGTTGCAGCATTGATCGCGCTATCGATTTCGATGTATTGGCCGTGGTAGCGAGGAAACATGCGGTGAACGTGGCCGACGAAGACGCGTTTCTGAAAATCATCTTGATCGAACGCCGGCGATGCGACCGTGAAATTCGAGAGCATGGTCGGCGGCAGTTCGCCGTATTTCCTACTGTAACTCTGTAGCGCGCTGTCGAGCCGGTAGATCTCGTTGCCAACCGCCGCATTGCGAGCCGAACCAGCGACCGAACCGACGCTGTTGAACAGCAGGGCGATTACCATGCCCACGATCACAACAACCACCAGCAACTCGACCAGCGTGAAACCCAATCGCCTGGACGATGAGCGATGCGACGAAGCAGCCGGCAGGCCAAGTTTGTAGGTCAGGGCTTGCCCTGACATGGCCTTGAAAACCGGTCCTGGGCTAGCGGAGGGTGAGGCTTTGACATTACATGGCGCTCCCATTGTCAGGGCGAGCCCTGACCTACGGGCTGGGCTAGCGGAGGGTGAGGCTTTGACGTTACATGACGCTCCCATTGTCAGGGCGAGCCCTGACCTACAAGCTGGGCTAGCGGAGGGTGAGGCATTGGCATTACATGACGCTCCCATTGTCAGGGCGAGCCCTGACCTACAAGCAGGCAACGCCAGTGGCAGGGGGAACGATCGAGTTGTCCACGATGCAGATGTCATCAGTTCGACTCAAATTCGTTTTCTAATTTCGATTCCGAAAAGTTCGTAAGGTTGTCGAATTGTTCAGCGTCGATGGAGCCGGGGGTATCGATAGCATTCGGAGCCATCGCATCGTAGGGGTCACCCACGAGATCGTAATATTTGCCCTCGGTGTAAACTGGCAGTTGGTGAACAACTGCTTCGACGGCAAGGGCCGGATCGGAGGTGCCGAATTGATTGTCCGCGCCGGCGCAGATAATTTGAAATGTTTCGGCTGCGGCGAAACTTGCAGGTAACGGAAGCTGATTGCCGTCGCGGGTATACCGAATCAAGTAAGGACGCGCCACACCCCAATCTGAAAGCCTCGGGTGGTTCATTGATGGATAGAATGGCAATACACCATACGTGCTCGCGTCGAAATATGCATACGGTGGGGTCTCGTCGGCCGTGCCGCCCATGTCAGGGACATATTCGGGCCAACCGTCTTTGTCGCTGTCGACCAATCGTCGGGGATCGAACTCAAACAGTGGCGTCGTTCGATTTGGCTGATAGTCCACTCCGACTGTTCCAGTACCTGGATTCGGATCGTACTCTGGTAAGAATGGATTGTTGGGGTCGCGAGAAAAGCCCGTCAAATCGACTTCGTACTCTTCATCATTGGCCGTCCAAATCTTGGGAATGCCACCAATCCAGAATACTAATGCCTCAGCGGCATCCATGTGG
>CAZNXE010000228.1:0-9404 GCA_964576465.1 uncultured Planctomycetaceae bacterium | reverse complement strand
CCGGATTCCTGGCTTGCGTATTCCTCAACCAAATTCCCCTAGCACTGCCTTACCTCTGCAATTGTCCATTGTTAGGCACGGATTGAACCAAGGCTCAACTCAACCGTACGGTAGCACGCCTCTCAAGGCATCTTGTCGCTACGCGACCCAGCCGACTACGCGGCTGGGCCACCCGTCGCGTTTTCTTCTTACACTAGCAATGTTGTGTAGATACCTATGACCGCCGCACATGGCAAACATTCACTGAGAACGCGAAGCCCGAACCGTGCGAGAAATTACGAAAACCGCGATGAGCAGCAACACAGCCCCGGGAGGAGTGAGCAGGATGCCCAGCCCTGGATCGGTGTCGTAGGTGAACAAGCCGCCAAGAAAGAATCCGCCGGGCAAGAGCACACTGCTGGCCATCAAGCAGGGAGAAGCCACCGCGACAAGGCGTTCGGCCTGACCGACGATGTGAACCGTGGCGGCCAAGGCAATGTGGATCAACGCCAGCAACGTTCCGTGCGTATGGGCCAGTGTCCACAGCAGGCGCCGCGTCTCGTTCGGTGGGTCGAGATACCAGCCGACCTTAAAGCCGTGCATCGCCTCCAGTGCGATGCCCAGGGTGAGGAACACCAAGAGCGAACTCCAGCCAAAAACCAGATGCCGATGCGTGATTCGCTGTGCGGCAGTCCGCTCGGTGGAACTCTTTTCGCGCGATGTTTCTTCCATGGGAGGGTCTGTTGTCATTCCACTAAATCCAGGGGCCGGTTGTCGCGGCGCGATAACAATTCGTTGAGCGTGGTGAAATCGACCTGTCCGTCTTGCGTCAACACCCCGCGCGGTTGTTGGCCGGTCAATTGCGGAGCATGCAGTTTCTGCCAGCGGACAAGAACGCGGTCCACCGTAGCACGACGCTCTTGGCTAGGTGCCGCGAAGTCGTAGCCAATGTCATCAAAGTCGGGAAGCGACTCCAGCGATCTTCCGGCAATATAGCGAACGGCCGAGTAGGGATCGTCGAGCGTGGCAGCGAGCAGCGGGGCCATCCAAAGCGGGTCAGAGGCTTCTTGCGCCGCCGGCCATCCCATGGCCCAAGCAACCAGCGCCCGTTGACCCGCATCGCCTGTTAGCAGCCACAAGATTCCCGCCGACTGCGTTCGTTCTTCGTCGTTAAGATCTGGCTGCTGCTGGCCATACCACGCAGTGAGATGGTCAGCGGTCCAGCCCAGGCTTTGATCGACGTGGCAAAGATTGCAGGCATTGGGGCGGCCAACTTCCCGGCAGTGCCCTACGTCGGGAACGTCAATCTGATGACTGCGAGCAGCTTTGAGCAGCCCATACGAAGTGTGTGGCATGTGGCAGTTATAGCACGCGCTCCCGCTTGAATCGGCAGCGTGATGTGTGTGTTCTTGTAGGTTCTCGGCATACTCCGTATGACACTGCAAGCAAGCTTGGTTGCTGTCCATAGCAGCGGCGAGTTGATCGTTGGGATCGCTATGATGCATGGAGTGACAGGACAGGCAGGTCATTGTGCCATGCTTGAAACAGGGCGACTCCACCATCGCCGGATATTCGCGCCCCGTGACCCGCGCCATCCCATCGGACCAGAATTGGTGTTCGAGGCGATTGGGGATCTTCTCCAAGATAGTTGCCCACCACGCCTCATCGCGGACTTGGTTTGGAACCAGAACCAATCGCGAGTCTTTCAGCTTGTCGCCCGCGCGGAACGTGTGTCCCGTGCGTTGCCACTGTTCGTAGTCCATGGGAAACGCTATGCCGTGACACTGTCCGCATACGTCGGCCGAGGCTTGTTGGTCAAGCCGCTTCGGCTGCACAATGGTAGGATCGGGCTCATCGGACAAGTGCTGTCGATAGCGATGACTTGGATCGCGATTGGCCGCAACATGCGCCGCCGCCGGACCATGGCAGGCCTCGCAGGAAATGCCGAGTTCAGCAACCTGGGTGGCATATTGGCCACTGGAATCAAAGCGGCCCGGTTGTCCAGCCGTTGCGTGACAGGGCAGGCAGTTCGTGTTCCAGGTGACATACGAAATGTAACCGGGCGGCTTGAGGAACATCAACTCGCGTGGCAACCAGCGATCCTGTTCCACTAGAAACACGAACGGGAAGTTGATCAACGGGTGATCGCCATCACCGGCGACCCAGTAGGTTTGCCAGTGGTGCTTTCCGGTTGTCATTACAATTCGGTATCGCCCGAGTTCAGGATTGGCAACTTGTGTGCCAAGCAAGCCACGACGGCGCACTTCAAAGTCGTATTCCGGCAAGGGTCCATCGACCCAGAAAGCATCCCCCTCCCGCGACAGGCGATACTCGAAGCCGCGTGAGACGAGCACTTGGTCTTCAAAATTTCCGATCACGTTTTCCGGAGTGGCGGGCCTTGTCATCGTGCGATGATAGCTGGCATGCCAAGAATCGTACTCCTGCTGATGGCACGACCGGCAAGCATCCGATGAGACGAACTCTGGCTGAGCATCCCGTTTCGGCAACTCCGCGACCAGCGTCGCCCGAGAGACCTGCGCGGGGCGCCATTGAGTTTGCCAGACCAACCCGCTGGAGACGAGCACGACAGCGGCCACCGCGAATATCTTAAATCCCGCGCGACGTCCCGTTCCAACGCTATAAACAGCCGCCATCGCCACGACGATCAGCCCGATACAAAGTGCGAATTCAAGGAGCATGTTGCCAGACAATCCGCAAATTGGTGATGTGCGCCCACGACAGCCTGCTGAGGTTGCAGCGTTAACATCCTAATCACGCAAACATGGCAAGACAACTTTCATCGTTGCGGCGGCGTGAGTGCTCCGCGAATGCCGTTCCCGCCTTCCGCTTTATTGTGCGAATAGGCCCACGTGGGAGTCTCATGAACTGGCGGACTCTTTTCTTATTCGTGCATGTCCTTGTAGTGTTTTGCCACTACGGCAAGTTCGCAATCAGGGCCACGGTTTTCCCTCGGGGCGTCAACTGCACCGATTTCATCGCGGCAGGGATCAGAATGGTGCTGCCACGTCGCAACGGCTCTGCCGAAGGATCACCCTGGACCTCGAGCTCACCTTCGACGACCGACACCAGATGACAGCGATGGTCGCTTGATAGCGATTGCATGCTGGTCATCGTCCACCGCTGTAGGACGAACTTGTCTGATTGCACCAAGGTCTCGACTCCTTCGCCCTTCCCTGCGATTGGCTGAATAGGCTGCACGGGTCCGCGGTCGAAGTCGATGACTTCCAACGCTTGCTCGACGTGTAGCGGACGTGGCTTGCCGTCGGCACCTAGGCGATTCCAATCAAAAAGTCGAAACGTGGTATCGCTTGACTGTTGAATTTCGTAGATCAGCAACCCCTCACCCAAGGCGTGTACCGTGCCGGCGGGAATAAAAACACAATCGCCCTGGCGCGGCTCGAACTGATGCAGGCAACCCTCGCAGGTTCCATGTTCCACCTCGCGCGCCATTCCCTCGCGATCGACTCCTGGCTTCAAGCCCGAGTAGATCTTCGCCCCGTTGGCAGCACCCAGCACAACCCAGGCCTCGGTTTTTCCATAGTCGGGCGGATCGAGCCGCGCCGCCTGTTCGTCGTTGGGATGTACTTGCACGGACAACGTGCGCTGCGCATCGAGAAACTTGATCAACAGCGGAAATCGTGGCTGAGGATGGTGCATGCCCAACAGTTCATCACCCCGCTGTGTGACAAGCTCCCCGAGCGTTGTGCCGGCAAGCAGACCGGCGGCGATGCGGCTTTGGTCGGAGCCGTGATCGCAAATCTCCCAGCTTTCGGCATAATCGTCGCCTTCGCCCAAAGGTTTGCCAAGTTCGTCGCCCAATCGCCTGCCGCCCCAAATATAGCGACGCAGGATCGGCTCGAAACGCAAAGGGTACAATGCGTCCATGGATTGCAATCTCCCGCAAGACGGTTTGTTGCGGCGACGTTGTGCCAGGGCTGAAGGCGTCGCCGGTGGCTTGAACCCATGATGCCGATTGGACTTCGCCTTGCAACCGCAGTCTCATGTATTTGCGGAAAACGAGCTGTATGTCAGCGCAGGCCGTGGCGTTGGTTGTTGGTCTTGGGGTGCGTTGCTATGATCGATTCACGGTCGCGTACGACAGCGGTCGCCCGCCTTGCAGTGAGTCCTGGCACCATCTTCCATCGCGTTTGAAGCGCCGTCCATGAAGCGAGAATTCGACGACAATCTGTTTCGAGACAGCACCATGACCTTCGGGGAACACCTCGAAGAGTTGCGGACGTGCTTGTTCCGAGCCGCCATCGGGCTGGCGATCGGCGTGCTCCTCGGCTTGGCGCTCAGTCGGCAAGTTGTCGAACTGATCAAGGCCCCCATGGAACGAGCCTTGCTGAGAGACATCGAAATCCGAGATGAGGAACGATTCATCGAGCAATTCGAGGCCTCGGGTGCCAAGATCCCTGACGGGGGTATCAAGAAAGACCCGCAATACCAACTGCTCAGGGAACGCCATTTCACCTACCAGTTGATCTACGTCGACCCGCAGCAACTCATCCCGGGATTGAGCAAGCTATTTCCGAATCTCGACATGAGCCATGCGGAGGAATCGGACAAAACCGATGCGACCGACGAGGCTGACGATCAAGCGAAACCAGACAAGGCCTCGAAGGGGGCCGACCCCGACGGACTGATTGCCATTCGGGCGATGATTCCGATGGCGAATGACCCCCGTTCGCAGTTCACGTTTCTGTCAGGGCAAGAGCCGTTTCTGATCTTCATCAAGGCCGGCTTCGTAGCGGGGTTCGTGTTCGCCAGCCCTTGGGTCTTTTACCAAGTCTGGAACTTCGTGGCGGCAGGGCTGTATCCACATGAGAAGCACTTCGTCAACATCTTCTTACCCTTCAGCTTGGGGCTATTTCTGCTGGGGGCATCGACCGCGTACATCTTCGTGTTCGATCCGGTGCTTGAATTCTTGTTTGGCATTGGGCGCTGGCTAGGTTTTCGGCCTGAGATGCGCATCAGCGAATGGTTGAGTTTGGTGTTGTTCCTGCCACTTGGGTTTGGGATCAGCTTTCAGTTGCCCCTGGTGATGCTGTTCCTGGAACGCATTGGCGTGTTCGACGTGGCCGTCTATCTCTCGCAGTGGCGCGTGGCGGTACTGGTCATTTGCATCATCTCAATGTTGGCCACCCCGGCCGACCCGTACAGCATGCTGCTGTTGGCCGCCCCGCTGACGATTCTCTACGGAGCCGGTATCGCGCTGTGCAAGTTCTTGCCACGGGGCGATCAGCCCAACAGCGACGACGACCTCGATTGAGGCGTGCCTTGTGAAATCGCAAGACTCGCACTGCTGGACAAACCAGCAGTGGCACCCTACGCCGTGAACCTTAGAAAAATACGGTCATCGTTTTAGCCTAGAAAACAAGCGGTTTCATGATTTCCAGCGACGTTGTAGGGGACGCCCTCTGTGGCGTTCTGTGGACCAACCGTTACGCACGGAATGCCACGGAGGCGTTCCCTACAGACGTTCTGGGATAGGCTCTAAGGCGTGCGGCAGATAAGAACGTACCAATCACAACCCGACGCGTAAGCGAGGGAACGCAGTGTATTACCCCGGTTGGTCCCTCGCTCATGCGTCCCCTTGGTATATTCTCATTCGCCGCTCGCCTTAATCGCGACAAAGCAATCGCGGCGAAATCCTATCGCTCACATGATGCGGAAAATGTAATGACTCAACCTGTCGTGCTCTTGTCGGTCCCGGCGTTACGAGAACAGGACGTTGACTCGATGCCTAATCTGTCGCGTCTGGCAAGCGACGGTGATCGAGCGCGTCTCTCGCCCGGCTTTCCGGCGGTGACTTGCCCCGTGCAAGCCAACATGACGACGGGAGTGACCCCCGAGAGACATGGCGTGGTGGCCAACGGGTTTTTCTATCGCGATCGTGGTGAGTTCGAGATGTGGACGGCTTGGAATGAGTGCATCGGCGCGCCTCAAATCTGGGACACCCTCCACGAGCGACGCCCTGGCACCACTTCGGCGGTATGGTTTCCACTGCATAGCAAAGGGTGTGGGGCCGATTTCATTTGCACACCGGCGCCAATTCATAACGCCGACGGCACCGAATCGATGTGGTGCCACACGCGGCCCGACGATCTTTATCCCCGGCTGATCGAGCAGCTCGACCAATTTCCGTTGCACCATTTTTGGGGCCCCTTGGCCAACATCGCATCCAGCGAGTGGATTGCCGACAGTGCGACCGCGGCGGCCAAGTGGTATCGACCCGACTTCTTCTATATCTACCTGCCGCAGCTCGACTACGCAGCCCAAAGAGTAGGGCCCGACGATCCGTTGGCAGCGCATTCCGTGGCGCAACTCGACGAAGTGTTGGGAAAGCTCTTCGCGGGGTTTCGCGCGGCCTACGAAATCGATCCGCTATGGATTGTCGCAAGCGAATACACAATTCAGCCCGTCGATCACGTGGTCTACCCCAACCGTGTTCTTCGCGAAGCCGGACTGCTGAAGATCCAGGACAACACCGACGGTGGCGAGATCCTCGATGTGGTCGAGAGCCCCGCTTGGGCGATGGCCGATCATCAACATGCCCACGTTTTCGTCCGCAATTCCGATCCGACAGTGATCGATCGCGTGGCCGCGCGATTCAAGAATCATGCAGGAATTGCCGAGGTGCTCCTCGGCGCGGACCGGAATCGTTATCACCTCGATCATCCTCGCAGCGGCGACGTGGTTCTTGTTTCCGAACCGCATAGTTGGCAAGCATATTACTACTGGCTCGACGATTCCCTCGCGCCTGAGTTCGCCTACAACGTCGACATCCATCGCAAGCCGGGCTACGACCCGATCGAGATGCACCTCGACATCGCAAACCCTCGGGTGCCGCTGGATGCGACCCTAGCCAAAGGCTCGCATGGCGCCCCCGCACAAAGCGAAGCACAACGCGGCGTGATCCTCGCATCCCAGCCCGGCATGTTTGAATCACAAACATTGGCCGATACCGATGTCTACGGTTTAGTGCTGCGTCAGTTTGGCGTCTAGCGGCTGGCCTATTCTTATGCAACCGTCTTGGAACTGTGTGGCACCCAACTCATCAATTCACGACGGGCAGTAGAGTCACGACGCATCGCTTCAAGTGAACGGGCTTACGCTCTGAACTTGCCAGCAGTGGCGGCATGGTTTGTTTGCTTGTCGTCCGCGATCCGCGCGTCCGTTTCAAGTTGCGCGATCGATACGGTCGATATCAGCGCTACATGGTCTCTTGTGCGCATCGATTTCTCTGCCTTCGCCTGGCGAGGGTTTCACGGAAAGCGTGCTTGAAGCAGCCGTGTGATTGCTCGGCCAAGTTGCCGAACCGATTTCGAGGTGCGCTATGTGGTTGAATCGTGTTGTCATCGTCCTGGCCGCCTTAAACTCAGCGGCAAGTTTGCTAGCGCAAGCACCGCCTTCGCCGACACAGGCAGCCGCTGCTCCGCCAGCATCGCAGCAGGTGCCGACGCAAGTTACGCGAATGGTGGTGTTCTCCATTCCGTTCGCGGCACCGACGGACGCCTACCCTCGAGCCGTGGAAGTGCAGCTTTTTGTCTCCGAAGACGGGGGGCGAAGCTGGCGTTTTGTCAGTCGCGTCGATCCATCCCAAAAGCACTTCACCTTCCGCGCTCCGCGCGATGGTGACTATTGGTTCTCGGTGCGAACGCTCAACGAAGCGGGTCAGATCACTCCCGAAACTCAGCCACGGCCCGAACTGCACGTCGTGGTTGATACCGTCGCGCCGAAGCTCAAACTTCGGGCTTGGCAGGATGCCGCGGGCGAGCTTCATGCTGCCTGGGAATTGGACGAACCGCATCTGCGTCCCGACAGTTTGAAGTTGATGTACAACAGCGGCGCGGCGAACGAACCCTGGCAAAGCGTTGCGGTCCAACCGATCACCCCAGGCAGCGGCCAGCGAACCGAAGGAAATCAAACCGCTTGGCGAGCCACCTCGGAGGCCCAAAGGTTCATTCTCCGCGCCGAGGTGACCGACTTGGCGGGGAACACGTTTACGACCGAACAAGAGATACTTGTCAGCGGCCAACTCGCCGGGACGAACACTTCGGATCAAGGCCCTGCTGCCAACACCACTGCGCCAGCGGCCGCGCAGCCGGAAGAAGTAGCCGCTGCCGCGCCAACCTCACAACCGTGGTCGCCCGAAGACGCAAACAGAGAACCTTCCGACGCAACTCCGCCGATGGCGAAGACGTTTCCGGTGAGCACCGCGACACCCGCCAACGTTCCACCGACCGATCTGGCGAACCAGCAAAATCAAACGCCCGTGACGACCGAAGAACTCCCCGTCCCGGCGTCAGCAGCACCAGCGGCTGTCGATGCCGCGGTGGCGCCGCCCGTGGCTAGCAATCAACCGGCAACCGTCGACGGGAACCCGGTTGCAACTTCGCAGCCTGCGCCCGCACCCCAAACCAATGCGACTCCGCAACCGATGACGTTCGCCGGTTTGCCAGAGGGCGTGCTACCTCGCATGGTCAACTCCCGTCGTTTTGAGTTGGAGTATGATGTCGAGTCGGTTGGCCCCACGGGAATTGGCAGGGTCGAACTATGGGGCACGCGTGACGGCGGTCAAAGCTGGTTGAACTTCGGGGCCCCCTCAGATCAGCGCAATCCCTTGCAAGTGACCGTTGATGGTGAAGGAATCTACGGATTTCGGATTGTCGTTTACAGTGGCTCGGGCCTGGGTGGATTGCCGCCGAAGAGTGGCGACCAGCCTGACGTTTGGTTGGGCGTCGATCTGACCAAACCCGTGGCCCGCATTCTCAAGGCTGAACAAGGCAAAGAAAATCGAGCCGGTGAACTTCTCGTATCGTGGGAAGCTGCCGATCGGCGACTGGCGGACCGCCCCATCTCTCTGTCGTTCAGTTCACAGCCCGACGGTCCCTGGTCAACCATCGCTGCCGGTTTGCCGAACACGGGGGCCTATGTGTGGCGACTGGACAATCGGGTGCCCGACATCGTGTATTTGCGGATGGAAGTCCGCGACGATGCCAGTAACGTGCAGACGGTCGATTTCGGCCAACCTCTTTCGATCTACCGCCAGCGTCCCGCCGGTCGCATCGTCAATGTCCGCCCTGTCATCATGTCGGACTCCGCACGCTGAGCCATCGAGCCTGACAATTGCCGCCCGTTGGCGGTATATTCAGCTTACGATTCGCATCGATCAACCCTTAGTTTGATGCGAGTTTTGAAGCTCTTGGTTCTCCCACGACAAGCTCATGGCCGTTCAAACAGCGCTCACATTCCTCAACAAGAAGCGACCGCCAACAATCCCTGGTGTGGTCGTGGTGTATGGCAAAGAACCCTTTCTGCGACAGCTTGTCATCGCCGCGGTGCGGCAAACGGTTCTGAGCGAAGGCGAAGCCGAACTCTCTTTGACGCGATTCGAGGGC
>CAZNXE010000227.1:0-9412 GCA_964576465.1 uncultured Planctomycetaceae bacterium | reverse complement strand
CGTCGACCAAGCGATGATCGTATGAGAGGCTAAGCGGCATCAGCAACCGCGGCACGAGATTGTCGCCGAGGTAAACAGGCGTTTTGCGGGACCGGCCAACAAGCAATACGGCAACCTCTGGATGGTTGATGATCGGCGTGGAATATTGCCCACCTACCGCACCCAAATTGCTGATGGTGAAGGTACCACCACGCAACTCTTCGATTGCGAACTGCGACTTGCGGGCACGGTCGGCCACGCCCATCAGTTCTTTCGCAATGGTTGGAATGCTCAGCGAGTCGACTTTGCGAACAACGGGCACGACGAGGCCGCGCTCGGTGTCGACCGCAACACCGAGATTTACGTAGTCCTTGTAGATAATTTCCTCACTCTCCATGTCGAGCGAAGAATTGAGCAGTGGGTGCAGCCGCAAGGAGTGGGCGACGGCCTTCATCAAGAAAGCCATCATCGTTAGCTTGACATTGGGGTCGCTAAATTCGTTGGAGCTATCACGCCGGATGTGGTCCAACTCAGTGATATCGGCATTGTCGAAGTTGGTGACATGTGGAATCGTTGATGCCGAGCGGGCCATGTTCTTCGCAATAGTGCGACGAATCTTTGCCATCTTTTCGCGATGAATCGGGCCATGCTTGTCTTCGTCCATGGCGACAGGGATGGCTTCCGGCTGTGCCGCCGCAGGCTTTGCAGCAGACGGCTTGGAGGCAATCGGAGCATCGCCAATCGAGGCATTAAGCTGGCGAACCGATTGAATCACGTCGTCGCGAGTGATTCGCCCGCTGGAGCCGGTTCCTGTAACCCGACTGAGGTCGACTCCCAATTCGCGGGCCAACCTTCGCGTAGCTGGTCCAGCCGGAGATGCGTCCTCTGCGGTCGACTCCTCTGGTTCTTCTTTCGCCGGAGTATTGTTCGTTTTCTTCTTCGATCGAGCCGGCGACGATTTTTTCGCGGGCGGCGACTTTTTTGCCGCCTCAACTGCGGGAGCCGATGACTCTGCCTTGGACGATGTTGCCGCGGGGGTGTCAGTTGTCGAAGCGGCATCGTCTGACACAGTCACGGAAAGCGTTAGCACCGGGTTACCCACCGACACGGAATCGCCCGGATTGACGTGAATTGATTCGACGCGGCCCCCTTTGGGGCAAGGAACTTCGACCACGGCCTTGTCGGTTTCGATCTCAACCACGGGCTGATTGGGCTCGACCTCATCGCCCACGGCAACCATCACGGTCACCACGTCGCCAGAGTCGATATTTTCGCCCAAATCGGGAAGTACAAACTCGTAATCCATGGTCGTATGGTCCCTGCTGCCCTTTGAAATAGTTCGTGTCGCAACTGCGTCGAGGTTGATCTCGTGGCCTACTTTACACCGTGTACGTCTGCGTAAACGGGTCGGGTTTTTCTGGATCGAAGTTCAGTTCTTTAATGGCCTTGGCAACGATGCTCGGTTTACACTCGTCCCGTTGAGACAGTGCGTGGAGCGACGCGATGACGATCGACTCCGCATCGACTTCAAACAGTCTTCGAAGTGGACCTCGCGCGTCGCTGCGGCCAAAGCCATCGGTGCCCAAAGTCATTAAACCGCCAGGCACCCAGGGGGCAACTTGATCGGGCACGGCGCGGACATAGTCGCTGGCTGCCACGAAGGGGCCTTGGCATCCCTCGATACACTTCTCGAAATACGAAACCTGCGGTTCGGCTTCCGGATGCAGCATGTTCCAGCGGCGTGCGGTATGGGCCCCGAGCGCGAGTTCTTTGTAACTCGTGACACTCCAGACATCGCTCGAAACGTCAAATCGATCGGCCAGAATTTTCTGCGCCCGTAACACTTCACGCAAGATAGGCCCGCTGCCAAAGAGTTGAATGCGAGGGCGTTTCGCTCCTGCATCGGCAGTCGACAGAGGGTACATGCCACGCACAATTCCCTCGGAGACACCCTTGGGCATTGGTGGCTGAACGTAATTCTCATTTTCAACGGTGATGTAATAGATTGCGTCATCACCTTCTTGATACATCTTCTGCATGCCATCGAAGATGATCGTCGTTGTCTCGTAAGCATAGGCCGGATCGTAGCAGCGAACATGCGGAAAGGCCGAGGCTATCAAGTGGCTGTGGCCGTCTTGGTGCTGCAACCCTTCGCCGGCAAGTGTCGTTCGCCCGGCAGTCGCTCCCAGCATGAAACCCTTCGCTCGGGCATCACCGGCGGCCCAAATCAAGTCGCCAATCCGCTGAAAGCCGAACATGGAATAGAAGATGAAAAACGGAATCATATGAATGCCGTGCGTCGTATAAGATGTTCCGGCGGCGATGAACGAGGCCATTGAACCCGCCTCGGTAATGCCTTCCTCCAAGATCTGGCCGTCTTTCGCCTCGCGGTAATAAAGCACCGTCTCTGAGTCGACGGGCTCGTAAAGCTGCCCGGCGTGGGCATAGATGCCGCACTGGCGAAACAGTGATTCCATGCCGAACGTGCGTGACTCGTCGGGCACGATGGGCACCAGGTTCTGACCGACCTTCTTGTCGCGAAGTAGCTTGGCCAGCAGTCGCACGAATCCCATGGTGGTCGATGCTTCACGTTCACCGCTGCCTTCTAGAAACTCCTTGTAGTCCTCAATCTTGGGCACTTCGATCGAAATGGCCTGCATCGGGCGCCCAGGGACGAAACCGCCGAGGCCCTTGCGTCGTTCGTGAAGATAAATCATCTCCGGGCTGTCGTCGGGCGGTCGGTAGAAGGGAGCCTCGGCGACGTCGTCGTCTGAAATCGGAATCCCGAACCGAGCGCGGAACTCACGGAGTTCATCTTCGTTGAGCTTCTTCTGCTGGTGCGAGACGTTGCGGCCTTCGCCTGCTTCGCCAAGTCCGTAACCTTTGACTGTTTTTGCCAAGATCACCGTCGGTCGACCTTGGGTTTCCACGGCTTGTTGATAGGCGGCGTATACCTTTTCGGGATCATGTCCCCCGCGACGCATATGTTTGATTTTTTCGTCGGACAGCGCCGCCGCCAGTTCTTGCAATTCTGGATCGGCGCCAAAAAATGTTCGACGGATGTAGTCGCCACTACTGACGGTGTACTTTTGATACTCGCCGTCGACGATTTCGCCCATTCGGCGAACGAGCGCGCCGCTTTTGTCTTTCGCCAACAGCGGATCCCAGTCATCGCCCCACACAACCTTGATCACGTTCCAGCCAGCGCCACGGAAGATTCCTTCCAGTTCTTGGATAATCTTGCCGTTGCCACGAACGGGACCATCGAGACGCTGCAAGTTGCAATTGATCACAAAGATCAGGTTGTCGAGATTCTCTCGCGAAGCCAATGTGATGGCACCGAGAGCTTCTGGCTCGTCGGTCTCGCCGTCGCCAAGGAAGGCCCATACATGGGACTTGCTCGTGTCCTTGATGCCGCGGTCGGCCAGGTATTTGTTGAACCGGGCTTGATAGATCGCCGTGATGGGCCCCAGACCCATCGAAACGGTGGGGAACTCCCAGAAGTACGGCATGAGCCATGGGTGAGGGTAGGACGACAACCCACCGGTATGGGTGACCTCTTGGCGGAAATGTTCCAGTTGGTCTTCCGTCAGGCGGCCTTCCAGGAAAGCCCGGGCGTATATACCGGGCGACGCATGTCCTTGAAAGTAGATGTGGTCTCCGGAATAGTCGTCGCTCTTGCCGCGGAAAAAATGGTTGAAGCCCACCTCTAGCAGTGTCGCGGCCGACGCATACGTGGAAATATGCCCGCCGATGCCCTCGTGTTCACGGTTGGCACGAACGACCATGGCCATCGCGTTCCAACGAATGATGCTCTTAATACGGCGCTCGATCTCACGATTGCCCGGGTAGATCGGCTGTTCGGAAACGGGAATTGAATTGATATAGGGCGTATTGGCCGTGAAGGGCAGTTCCACCCCCCCGCGATGGGCAGCTTCGCTCAACTGTTTGAGCAAATAATTTACGCGGCTTGGTCCTTCGCGATCCAAGACGTATTGCAGAGACTCCAACCATTCTCGGGTTTCGGCTGGGTCGGCGTCGTGCGGGTTGCGAGAGGGTTCAATATCGCTGATGGCCATGAATGGACCTCGTTAGTTTGTTGGGCGTATTCCCTGTGCCGTATTATCTTCGTCGCGCCAGCTTCCGTAAAGTGAAACCCTGTTGTAGCTTGTCATGTATGCCGTTTTTGCGGCGAAGGAGGCTAGGCTTTCTGCCGTTTTCGCTTCGGTCGATAAATCTCCGTGGCGATTCCCAGGTAGGATTCGGCGGCGAAGGCGAACGTCTCGCTCAATGTCGGGTGCGGGTGAATCGATTCGGCCACATCGCGGGCCGTGCAACCCATTTCGATGGCCACGACGGCTTCGGCCACCAATTCGCCCGCTCCGGTGCCTACAAAACCCGCACCAAGAATCCGCTCCGTCGCCGGATCGATGAGCATTTTCGTCAGTCCATCGGTGATTCCCAGCGCCTGAGCACGCCCGCTGGCTGCCCAGGGATAGCGGCCAACCTCGACCTTAATCTTATCTCGTTTCGCCTCGGTTTCCGTTAAACCGGCCCAGGCGATTTCCGGATCGGTAAACACCACGGCTGGAATTGCTAGCTTATCGAAGGCAGCCGGCCCACCGTGCAACGCTTCGACGGCGATTTTCCCTTCATGGGCTGCCTTGTGGGCCAGCATCGGTTCGCCGGCAATATCGCCGATGGCCAGGATGTGTTCGTCGGCGGTTCGTTGGCGATCATCGACAACGGCAAAACCCTGTGCCGTTAATTCGACCTTGGTATTCTCCAAGCCAATGTCTTGACTGTTGGGGCGGCGCCCCACGGCAACCAATACGCGGCTGAAATTCGTTTTCTCTTGGCCATCGGGGCCGGTGATTTCGACTTCGATTTCGTTGCCAACAGCGCGTAGCGATTCGACCTTCGTGCCAAGACGAATCGCTTTGAACAGCTTGCTCGTTCTCGCATGCAGTGGTTTGACCAAATCGGCGTCGACGCCCGGCAGCAAGCTATCAGTTAGTTCGATGACGCTGACGGCCGAGCCAAGCTGTGCGTAGACGGTGCCCATCTCCAGACCGATGTAGCCTCCTCCGATCACCAGAAGTGATTCGGGGATGTCGGCCAATTCGAGCGCGCCGGTCGAATCCATCACGCGGTCGCTGCCGATGTCGAAGGCACGCAGCTTCGTGGGGCTTGATCCAACTGCCAGAACACAATGGTCGAACGTCAGGCGATCGTCGTCGAGCAAAGCTCCATCGACCGGCTCAAGACGAAGCGTTGTAGAGCCCTCGAAATATCCTCGGGCCTGAATAACATTGACTTTGCGTTTCTTGGCCAGTTGCTTGAGTCCGCCGGTCAATGTGCGGATGACCTTCTCTTTGCGAGCCCTCATCGCGTCGATGTCGATGGCCGGGGATTCGTAGTTGACTCCCCATTCGCCTAGGTGGCGTGCTTCGTCGATAACCTTCGAGACGTGCAGCAGGGCTTTCGAGGGAATGCAACCCCGCAACAAACAAACCCCGCCCAATCGCGATTCACGTTCGACAAGGGTGACCTCCATTCCAAGATCGGCCGCCATGAACGCGGCAGCATAGCCTCCCGGCCCGCCTCCCAAGACAACTAGTTGCGAATGCATGAAATCCGTTTCCTCGTCCTAGAAGCGGTGATGTGCCGACCAACTCGTAGGATGGGTGCTCGCACCCATCTTACACCTCGCGATGCTGAAATTTCAGAAGTGACGGCATCACGATGCCTTACCGGGTACCTACCCACTCTGGCATGGGGTATCTTAGCGGCGGTCCGTTGTTTCGTACAAGAACAGTCGGAATCGCGGAAGTTGTGCGAGGCGCGCCGCTGGCGGGTGTGCGACGGGGTGAATTCGTTGACAATCGTCGTCACGGCATCCCAATCGACGACCGATTCAACCCTGCCTCTCTGAGGAGAATTGCTATGGCTGAGCCAACGAGTAACACGTCTGACGTGATCGTGGTGGGTTGCGGTGTCGCCGGGGCAAGCACCGCCATGCAACTGGCACAGCGAGGACTTCGAGTCACGGTCATCGATCGCGGAATGCTCGGCTCAGGGTCCACCGGTCGTGCCGCGGGGCTGTTGGGCCAACTTCGTTCGACCCGCGCCGCAACCAAGATGCTGATCGACGGTCTTGAGATCGTTCGTGACCTCCAGCGAGAGACGGAGACCGAAATATTCGTACAAACCGGCTCCTTGCGGTTGGCCACCGACGAGGCTCGTGCGGCCGAAATTCGAGATCATGTGGCGATGGGCGAATCGATCGGATTCGACATTGAACACCTAGACCGCGATCGAGTGGCGGAACTTTTGCCGTATATGAAGTGCGACGACATCGTCGACGCGTGCTACTGCCCTACCGACGGCCATCTGCAACCGGCTGAGTTGCTAGCAGCCTATGTTCGTGTGGCGCGAGATGCCGGTGTCGCATTTCATTCCAACACGCCGATGGAAGCGATTCTGCGGAACAACGAACAGATATCGGGCGTCCGCGCCGGCGGAAAAGAATTCTTCGCGCCGGTGGTCGTCAACGCGACTGGACCTTGGTCGTATCTAACCGCCCAACGCTGCCATTCTCGATTGCCAACCGCCGCGATCGGTCATTGCTATCTAACGACTCAACCACGAGACGACGTACCCGTGGATCGCCACAGCCCGGCCATTCGCGACCGGGGGAATCGAATTTACTCACGCCCCGAAGCCGGAGGGTTGATCGTTGGCTGCTACGAAGCGGAACCGCCGACGTACGACATGGCAGCATTGGGCGACGACTTCGACATGTCGCAAATGAGGGCGGCCCGAAACGACATCCATGTGGCAACGTTGATCGACGCCGTGCGACGTCGCTTTCCGTTCATTAACGAGCGGACCCCCATGACGATCACTGTGGGAATCATGACGTTCACACCCGACGGACGACCGTTTTGTGGACGCCAGCCAGACCTCCAAGGGCTATATCACTGCTCGGGCTTCTGCGGTCATGGAATCGTTCAAAGCCCGACGATCGGGAGGATCATGGCGCAGTTGATCATCGACGGACATTCGTCCTATGACATCAGCGAGATCGAAGCCGACCGCCTGTTCGAAGAGACCGATTTCCTGAACCGTTCGACCGTCGAACAGCGGTGCCTCGATACCGCATCCGCCTATTACGGGGCAGTGGAGGTGACGGACACACCCGATTGATCACCCGCCAGAGCAGATCCGTAGTAGGATGGCGTGCTCGCACCCATCATTCCGTTCTCCAATCAATCGCCATGACAAACTACCGCCGCGCTTACATTCAGGGCAGTACGTTTTTCTTCACGGTCGTCACGCACCACAGGCGCCCCATCTTAACTACACCTCCGCCGGAGCCTTGTCACGTGACGACGAGTTCCTCGCAGGGGGTCGTCAACAAGGACTCTACTTCTGGCATGAGGCCGTAGGACAGGGCCATCAATTTCAACGGGTGGACTGTCGGTTTGTTGGCGCCTTGCTCCATCTGCATTTTGCACGCGCTACACTCCGTCGTGCCGGCTTGAAGACTGGGGTTTCGCAAGCGGGTAATCAGCCCCCATCCCGCGCGGAGGCTGTTGCGAAAGTTTTCCTGCTTGAGCCCAAAGGAGCCTGCCATCCCGGAGCAGCCGCTTTCGGCTCGACTCACGCTCAGTCCGGGAATCAAGTTGAGCAGATGATAGGCGGGCTCGCCGACTTGCAGCGCCTTGACGTGGCACGGCTGGTGGTAGCACAGACTGGAGGCTATCGGCTCCATGTCGAGGGACAGACTTCCTTGCTGGTGCATGGTCCACAAATAATGGCACGCTTCGCTGGAGTTCTCGGCGACAAGTCGAGCGTCGGAATCTTCGAGCAAGATCGGATATTCGTACGTCAGACACAGCGCGGCGGCCGGTTCCGTGGCGACAATGTGATACCCTTGCCGGACTGCTTCGACCAGCATCCCCACGTTGTGCTCGGCCATCCGACGGGCCTTTTCGATCATGCCTGCCGAAATCAGGGACATGCCCGAGGGGAGTTGTGCCGGGGGAACATAGACCGAGACGCCGTTGTGCTGGAGAACCGCCACGAGCGCTTCGGCAAGTTGCGGATCGTGGTAGTTGGCAAAGGTGTCGACAAAGTACAACACTTTAGGACCGTCGTCCGAGGTGGGCCGCGTGAGACGACGTCGTGCGGCGGTTCGCAGAAAGCTGCGCGGGGCATAGCGGGCCAGTTTGCGTTCTTGGGCGAGCCCCAGCATCTTTGACAAAATCCAGCGTGCTTGATGGTTTCGAATGACCCAGTTTGAAAATCGCCACACACTGGAGCCGATCGCACTGATTAAGTCGAGCCTGGCAAGCAGCCGTTCTCCTAGCGGAAGACCGTTGACGGCCACATATTCGCCCTTGGCTTCCATGACTAGCCGGGGAATGTCAACGCCCGCCGGGCATTCAAGCCGGCACATCTGACAATTCACGCACAAGTCGGCCACGGCCTTGAATGCATCTTGCGAAACGGTCTCTGGCGGCAGTTGGCCGGTTAACACCGCGCGGACCAGATTTGCCTTCGCCCGAGGCGATGCCTCCTCGCGCGGCGCGAAGCGAAAGATCGGGCACATTCGCACTTCCGGATCCTGGCTCCGACAGGCTCCGCATCCATTGCAGGCCTGCGCCATCCGGGCCATCTCGTTGGGAGTCCAGTGCAATTGCAATGGTACGACCATCGGCGGAAGTTCCGGTTCGACGTGCTCGCTAGTCGAACCGCGCGCCTCGACCGCGGCAAGATTGACTGGTCGCAAACTGGTTCCGATCGGCAGCGGATCGTCGGTAACGATCTTTCCCGGATTGAGAATATTGTGCGGATCAAAGACACTCTTGACATCGCGAAACACGTTGTAGAGCTGACGATACTGGCGTTCGACGAAAGGTGTTCGCGCAAGCCCGTCGCCATGTTCTCCGCTTACCGTCCCGCGGGCATCCAAGACAGCTTCGTACACATCATCGGTAAGCCTTTGTAGCGTTGTTACATCGCGCTGCTCGGACAAATCGAGAAAAGGCCGCAGGTGAACTTGACCTTGGAGCGCGTGCGCGAAGAGGGATGCAGTCACATGATGCCGCTTGAGAATGTTTTGAATCTCGATGAGAAACCCCGGCATCACCTCCGGGGCGACGGCCATATCCTCGATGAATGGCAACGGTCTTGTTGAGCCTTTGAGCCGGTAGAGTGTTGGGACGACTTTGCGGGATAGCTCCCAAAACAGATTCATCTCCTCATCGTCAAATCCCAGCTTGGCGTCGAACGCCAACGGCCTTACGCGTGTCACCTGGTCGACAACCTGCTGTATCCGACGACGTACATCTGACATGTCTTCGCCTTCAACCTCGACCATCAAAGCGGCCTCGGCCTGAGGCGAGATCAGCAAGTCGTAACGCAC
>CAZNXE010000226.1:1042-9427 GCA_964576465.1 uncultured Planctomycetaceae bacterium | reverse complement strand
GGGAACGCAGTGTATTACCGGTTGGTCCCTCGCTCACGCGTCCCCTTGGTATATTTTCATTCGCCGCACGCCTTATCATATTGAAAAAGAGGCCGGGCCACCCGTCCACCTGACGTGTTTCTCTCCTTAAGTAAACAGGAACCGCGAATGAACGCTAATGGACACGAATTATTCTTTTCTATTCGCGTCCACTGGCGTCCATTCGCGGTTCAATAGGCGGATCATCTCCGAGATCGCGGAAGACGAGGGTTACAGTGGTGCGTCCGCGCTTCGCTTGACGGCACCCTACGTTTTGTGGTTAGCCGTATCTTGATAGCCAGCGGTCTAGGAGGGTGGGGGCGATGCGGTTGGCGGTGGTGAGGAGCCGGCCGCGGAGGTCGGGGATGATGTGGCGGCGGCCTTGATGGATGGCGCGGATGATGCGCTGGGCGACGACTTCGGCCGTTACGCCCTCGGACATTGGCCATGGGGTTTCGCCCTGCCGGTCGATCATTTGCTGTTGAAACTCGCTCTGCGTGGTGCCGGGCGAAACCAGCAGCACGTCGATGCCCATCTGCACGCACTCGCCGCGAAGGGCTTCGCTGAAGCCGGTGAGGGCGAACTTGCTGGCACAATACTCGCTCATCCGCGGAAGGGCCCGGTGGCCGAGAATCGAACCAACGTTCACCACCATGGGGTTGGTGCCCTTGCGAAGCGTTGGAAGTGCCACACGCGTCAGCTCGACGGGCGCGAAGAAATTGACCTCCATGATCTGCCGCAACCGCGAGGCGTCGACATTCATGAACCGCCCCAAGGCCCCCACGCCGGCATTGTTGATAAGGATATCGATGCCGCCGAACCGCTCGATAGCCCTGCGGACGATTGTTTCGCGAACCGCTGCATCGGTCAGATCGCCGGCAACGACCTCGACGTTCGATCCACGGCCTGGCAACGATTCGGCCAGTTCGTCCAACAGCGATTGACGCCGGGCCGTAACCAGTAGCTTGGCACCGCCGGCGGCCAGTTCGATGGCCAGCGCTCGCCCGATGCCGCTGGATGCCCCCGTCACAATAACCCGAGCGCCCTGGGTTGTACGTCTAGCCATGGGTATGTGTTGCCGTTTGGAAGAGAGCGCTAGAGAAATGATTTAAGCACATCTTCCATCGCCTCGGCAACCGGACGGGTGGCCCAGCCGTTCGGCTGGGTCGCGAAGCGACAAGATGCCTTGGGCAAGATTCTGTATTGCAAGAGAATCCGGATTCCTGGATTGCGTATTCCTCAACCAAACTCTCCTAGGGGTGACTTCCCCTGCAATCGTCCATCGTTACGCACAGATTGAACCAAGGCTCGACTCAATCGTACTGCAGCACGCCTCTCAAGGCATCTTGTCGCTTCGCGACCCAGCCGACTACGCGGCTGGGCCACCCGTCCAAGCCAGCAGTGGCATGCAGAGGTGACTAGAGAAATGATTCAAGCAACATCTTCCATCGACTCGGCAACCGGGTTCGCGTCGTCGCTCACCTCGGCGGCGGGGCTGGCGTGGGGGCGAACCTTGGTGCTGGGCGAATCGATTTGGCCTAGGAAGCGTAGCGGCAGCCGACAATGAACGGTGACCCTGGATTCGTCGTGATAGCGACTGGAGTAGACTTCGCCCTTGGCTGCCAGGAAGGCCAGCAGTTTTCCATTCTCGACGCCCATCTCCACGTCGACCTCGGCAAATCCGGCACTCAGCGCATCGCTGACGGCTGCGGCAATTCGCGGAATGTTTTCGCCACTTCGGGCACTGATGGCGACGGCGTGCGGATAGTGATGCAGCAAGACCTCTAATTCCGCGCGATCGACGGAGTCTGCCTTGTTCAATACCAGCAGCGTGTCTTTCTCTTCGATACCAAGCTCTTCCAGCACGGCGTAGACCGCGCGGATTTGCTGTTCGGCGTTGGGGTTCGAGGCATCGGCCACATGCAGCAGTAGATCGGCACGGCGCGCTTCTTCGAGAGTGGCCTTGAAACTGGCGATCAGATCGTGCGGCAAGTCGCGAATGAAGCCAACTGTGTCACTCAACAGCACCGGCCCCCAGCCAGGCAACTGCCAGCGGCGCGTACGGGTATCGAGCGTGGCGAACAGCTTATCTTCGACCAGCACGTCCGCGCCGGTTAGCTTGTTGAGCAACGTGCTCTTGCCGGCGTTGGTATATCCGACCAGCGAGACGGTCATGCGATCGCCCCGGGCGGCAACTTGACGTTCTTTACGGCACTCGATCTTGGCCAACTCGTTTTGCAGATCGTGGATGCGTTTCTCGACCAGGCGGCGATCGACTTCGAGTTGCTTTTCGCCCGGCCCCCGCATGCCGATCCCCATCTTGAGCCGCGACAAGTGAGTCCACATCCGCTTCAATCGCGGCAGGGAGTATTGCAGTTGGGCAAGCTCGACCGCCAATCGGGCTTCGTGTGTTTGCGCGCGACTCGCGAAAATGTCCAGGATCAACTCGCTACGGTCGATCACTTTGACTTCGAGCGCGCGTTCCAGATTTCTGGTTTGTGCGGGCGAGAGATCGTTGTCGAAGACAACCACATCGGCGTCGGTGGCCGCGACAAGTTCTTGGAGTTCGACAACTTTGCCCTTGCCCAAGTACGTTGCCCGATCGGGCTTCACTCGCCGTTGGGTCAGGGTGCCGACGACTCGGGTGCCCGCGGAGTAGGCGAGACCGTCGAGTTCATCGAGCAATTCTTCAGGGCTCTCGCGCCCAGCCAATGCGACCCCAACGAGTACCGCCGCTTCCAATGCGACACTATCGGTGCGATTCAATTCTTTCGCAGGCAATCAATTCCTCCTGGAATATTTGGCCATCAGTGCCATCGCGGTAGACCAAGTCTTCCGCACGACCAGCACACTTGTATTCTACCATCTCGACGCGGCTTCGGACAAAGGAAGCTGAACGTCGCCAATAGGACACTACATACCTACGATCGTCTGCCGTGGGACAGTGCCGATTTCTTCTGTCGTTCTCGGCTGCGCTGCAACGAGCCAGTGACGAATACACCGACCAATGACACGACAGTTCCAATCACAATTGATGCACCGGCGCTCGGGCTTCGTGCAATTGCTACGTACGTGCCTGCGAAAATGATGCCAGCCCCCATGAGGGCACCAACCCATAGTCCAGCCCAGGCACGTCGCGAGTCTCCGTGAATGACCGTGCGCTCGAGGTCTTGTCGGTGCGCGCTTTGACTTTCTGCCATGGCCAATAGGCGTTCCGCGCTGCCGGGCACCACCGCATCGTATTCTCGGAGAAGCGATGGTGGTGGAACTGGACCCTGGTAGTGAGTGGTCTCTTGGATGACCTGGGCAATAAGTTGGCCTGGAACTGCCGAAGGTGCGTCGTCCGGGAAATTCTTGCGATGCTGCGACATTGCCTTGCGATTAGCTTGCCGACTCTTCCTCTGAGATTTCTTCGACACCTCGGTGCAGCTCCCTTATTTGCGCGGCCGGAGACTGAATGGCGTCTAGTAGTACTGTTCGCACGTCGTTTCCTACGACCGTCCAGTCTGCCCATAGCGCAATCTCATCGGCTTCCTTCCCAGTGGGGGAGTAATTGTACTCTTTCAGCGTATCGCCGAAATCGACAATTCGCGACATGCCCTCCAGAAATGAAGGGCGCGCAAACAAATAAGTACCAAGACGTCCCATGATTGCTCCCCGTGGCCTAGTAGCGACTCACTCACGCTGTCGCATTGCTTGATTTCGGCCACGCCCACGCATCATGGCCGGAACATGGTAACCACACACTCTCTACCAAATGCAGGCGGGAACCAGTCTACATCGAATTCTACGCTGCAGGGATACCCCCTGACAGGCAATTTATCTGTCATTTCGCTTGGGTATGGCTGGCCATCGTAATCTGTCGGCGTTTTAGAGTCCACCCAACATGTCACGTCTGAAAATGGCGGCTGGACAGTCCTTTCAGAAGTACCATTCCCCCTGCAGGGGTATCTGGTTATGCAAGCCGTTGACAGTTGCGAAACATTCCCGAAGCTAACGCACTTGACAGTTCCAAGTGAAGCCAGGTTCACAAGTTACCGCTGAAATATTGCCGCCACATGCCTGCGGCGGGGCCATTCGACATTCGATTAATTCGCCAGAACCTTGCGACCGACGATCCAGGCCATGATTGCCAAAACGGCCGCCACGGACATGGCCTCAAGCGTCCACGGCGGCACTCCCAGGCTTTCTGTCGCATAGTGGCCAAGATTGGGAGGCGACCAGCCGACGAAGCGAATCACCCCCAGTCCGACGCCGAGCAGTGATTCGCCGGCGATCATTCCCGAGGCAATCAACACGGCTCGTTTCAAAGCTGAAAGGCGATGCTGCTTGTCACGCTTTCGGTGCCTTGCCGCGACGGCGAAATTCACAAGCCCGCCCAGCAGGATTGGTACGGAAAGTGAAAGGGGCAGGTAAATCCCCACAGCCACTGGCATCACATGCAGGCGAAACGTCGAGTTGCGCAGGGCCAATAGCCGGTCGATGGCGAGCAACCCCAGCGCCAAACCAACGCCAATCTCGACCATGGTCCATGGCAACTGCTTATCGCCGAAGAACCCTTCGACCAGCGAGGCGAACAGCCCCGCTTGCGGCGCTGGCAAGTCGGCCGAACCGAGGCCTCCTTTTCCGGCACGGATTGATCCCTCGTGCAAGATCGTCATCACGGGGGCCATGACGAATGCCGCCACGGCTACGCCGATGATCTGCATGATTTGCTGACGACGTGGCGAGGCACCGACGAGATGGCCGGTCTTCAGGTCGTTGCACACATCGCCCGAGGTGCATGCCACGCAGCACACCACTCCCGCCACGCCCAGGGTTGCCATCATGGCCGAAGGGCCCGTGTAACCGCAGGCCCAAATGAGAAGCCCCGTGAGCCACACGGCGGTGATCGTCATGCCGGAGACGGGGCTATTGGAATTGCCGACCAGGCCGACAATGTAGCTGGCCACGGCACTGAAGAAGAAAGCCATCACAGCCATCGCCAGCATGGCCAACAGCGTGATCGATACGTCTCCTTCGAGCGCTTGAAAATAGACCACCGCCGTAATGCCCAACGACAACAGCCCCAGCAGCAAAATCGCGATGCCGGGAATATCTCGCGATTGTTCGTTGTCTCGACCGTCCGTAGTTCCGCGAAGCTGATCAGATAGTTCCCGGACCGCGCGAACCAGCCCGCCGCGCACCCGCCATACGGAGACCACGCCCCCGACAAGCATGGCGCCCACCCCGATGTAGCGAACCTGCGTGCTCCACAGATCGTAAGCAACATCGTTCGCCGTGCCGGATGTTGGGTCCACCGAAAACATCGGGATCGCAATCAACCAACCGATCGCGCCGCCGAGAAAAATCTGTACGGAGATCGACAGACCGACGATCGTGCCCACGGCCAACAGTGCGGGCGAGATATCGGAACCAAAATAAAACACATGCCCCCGGGCGAACACCGCGCGTGATACCGACTCTCGCAGCAGCTCGAAGTACGATGTGGCCAACTTCAGCGCCGCCCCGATGGCCAGCCCTATCATCACGTCCGAAGTGCCCGTCGCACCGGTATCGCCTGCCCGTAGCACCTCGGCACATGCGACCCCTTCTGGGAACTGCAACTCTTTGTCTTCGACGACAAACACCCGTCGCATGGGAATCATGAGCAGCACGCCCAGCATACCGCCAGCCAAGGCGATGAGCGTTGTGGTCCAGTAGTCGAAGGACTCCCACAGCCCGACCATGATGAGCGCCGGCATGGTGAAAATGATACCGGCGGCCAGCGATTCACCTGCCGAGGCACTGGTCTGCACGAGATTGGCTTCGAGCAACGATCGTCGTCGCAGCACGCCTCGCAAGATTCCGGTTGCCACAACCGCCGCGGGAATCGATGCCGATACGGTCATTCCGGCCCGTAATCCGAGATAGACATTCGCCGCCCCCATGACGACGGACAACAGTATTCCTAGAAGCACGGCCTGCCAAGTGAACTCTGCCGGCGCCTGCGAATCAGCCGGCGACTTGGTTTGTGATCCAGTTCGATCCATCAGATTGATCACTAGGAAAGTGTCCGGTGCATCTCGGACTGTTTGAAACGTGTTACCGTTGGTCCGTTAGATTGCGTCACCGGCGAACATATGGCAATAGCTTTCGTAGCGTCGGGCGTTCACCAGATCGTCTGCCACGGCATCTTTTACCGCACATTCCTCCTCATGCGTATGCGTACAGTTGGCATAGCGGCATGCGCTGACGAAGGGTCGCAAGTCGGGAAAAAATCCGGCAATCTCCTTTGGGATGACATCCCAAAGTTCGAACTGGCGGATGCCCGGGGTATCGACGATGTAGCCACCACCTTCTAACGGCCACAGCGTTGCCGTGGAGGTGGTGTGTCGACCCTTTTGAGAGTCGACGCTGACCGATCGCTCGCGGATGTTCAGATCTGGATCGATCATATTCAATAAGGAAGACTTTCCGACGCCACTCTGTCCGACGACGGCGCTCTCCTTGCCTCGCAAAAGTTGTCGCAGCCGGGGAATTCCCTGTCCTGTGATCGTGCTGGTGAGCAGCGTTGCGTAGCCAATCTGTCGGTACGCGCCGATCAGTGTTTGGAGCGCGGCCTGATCGACCAGATCGATCTTGTTGATGCAGACCAGCGGGGCGATGCCCGCCTTTTCCGCGGTGACCAAGAATCGGTCGATGAGATGCGGCTTGAGATACGGTTCGGCCGCGCTGGTAACGATTACAAACTGATCGACATTCGCGACGATGACGTGTTGTCGCCCCCGACTGGTGCGGCTGATCGTCCCGTGCCGGGGCTCCGTCTTGAGGATGATTCCTTCATCTTTGCCAACGCCGCGAAAGACGACACGGTCGCCGGTGGCGATAACATGGCGCATCTCCGTATCCAACGTTTTGAGCAGTCGGCTCGTGGCGCACTCGAAATGCCGTCCGTCGTCTGCATGGACCGTGCTATGCAGTCCTCGCACACTCAGAACGCGCCCTTTGAGGCAATCAGTCTCGTCGATCTGCAAAGTGATTTCGTCGCCATCTTCGTTGACGAAGATGGTTCGCTTTCGGGTGAGATCGCCCTTGCCGCTAATGCGTTCGCTCTGGCGGACGTTCTCGGTTTGTTCTTCGTCTTGGGCGTAGCGCTGAGTAAAGTCACCATCGCGCGCCCGCGTTTCACGGTTCTTCCGGAAGGCTGCCCGAATCTTGCGTTTCTTTTTGGCCATCGCCCAGTAGTCTAGCAGACATCAGAAATTCACCGAACACCAAGCAGGGGGACGGGGGGCGCGGTACTCATGACTCATGCCCAGTAGCGGCAACCGGCGCTTGGCAAGAGAAACGTTCGTCGGCGGTGGCCCCTCGACGGAACTGACCCATGACGATCGTTCGGGCCACCCTGGGCGCTAACCTACCGGACGATTCGGATCTTTGATTTGCCCGGCGGCGTCGTCGTTGACGTCGTATCGTCGCGAACTTTCCGCGCCACCAGACATCTGGACTGCATCCTTGCCAGACAAACCCGCGCGGTCTAGCAACGAGCGATTGAAGATGTCGGAAGAGAGGTCCTCGACCGGCGGCGGACCCACGGCTCCCAATTCGGCGGGCGAGTATTGGATCTCGTAGACGTGTTTGGCCACTGCCAGGATGTCGCCCGGGTCGAGCCGTTTTTCGGTCACGCGGACCTCGTTTACCTTCACCCCGTTGCGGCTGCCCTCGTCCTTGACGAACCAATAGCCCCCGTTGATCGTCAACCGGCAATGATGGGCGGAAACGTTCGGAAAGCGCAGCACGATCGCGCAACTCTCGCGACGACCAATGAGCAGGTCTTTTTTCAGCAAAGGGATCGGATCACCGCCGCCGACAGGAATTAGTTCGCCATACATAATTTTTGCCTCTTGAGCCGAAGCTAGGCGCCCCCGTAGGATGATAGAAGATGAATTAAGGGTTAAGTCTAGGCAGGCAAACGAGTGACGTCAACAAAACAGTCGAAGAACCCCGCACAGCCCCTGGCCCCGTGGCGGCAGGCAGGGCTGCGTTACTATGCTTATAACTTCTACCTACGAAACCATTTCGGGCAACGCGTCCAGCATGTCAGCGTGGATGCTGGCTTCACCTGCCCCAACGTCGACGGAACGGTGGCCATCGGAGGCTGCGTGTTTTGCGACAACCGCAGCTTCAGCCCCAGCCGCCGCACACGTCGAACTGAAATCATCGACCAAGTCGAAGAGGGCATCCGCCGTCTCAAGCTGCGATACAAGGTCGACCGTTTTCTGGCCTACTTCCAGCCGGCGACCAACACCTATGCTTCGGTCGACCGCCTGCGCCCGCTGTATGAGGCGGCGTTAGAACACCCGAAAGTTGTGGGGCTGGTGATCG
>CAZNXE010000226.1:0-1021 GCA_964576465.1 uncultured Planctomycetaceae bacterium | reverse complement strand
ACGTCTTGGAACTGCTAACCGAAATGGCAAGCAGTACCTACATGCTGGTCGAATACGGAATGCAGACGGCACACGATCGCTCGCTGGAGTGGATGAACCGCGGACATGGCCACGCGGCCACCTGCGACGCCATCGCCCGCAGCCGCGGTCGCAACTTCGGCATCGGCGTCCACATCATGCTCGGCCTGCCGGGTGAAACTGCTGAGGACATGATGCACAGTGCCGACGAAGTCGCGCGTCTGAACGTCGACGCAATCAAGATCCACAACCTCTACGCCGTGCGCAACACGCCCCTGGCCGATGATGTTCGCACAGGAAAAGTAAAACTTCTTGAACGAGACGAATACGTCCAACTCCTCGTCGACTTTCTAGAACGTGTGCCCGCAACTTGCCGCGTGGAGCGCATCAGCGGCGATGTGCCAAAGGATTATCTCGTCGGTCCCCAGTGGTGCTTGGATAAGCCAGCAATTCGGGCGGCGGTGGACGAGGAGTTTGAGCGTCGCGATACTTGGCAAGGGTGCCGGGTCATGGGCCAGCCCTGACAGTTCGGCTGAATGTAGTTCTTCGAGGGCGAACGCGATGGCACAGGAGTTTGTGGATCAACTTACGGCGTTGTTGGACCGTGTCGATTTTGCGTCGCCGTCTGGCTCCGCCATTGAGGTCAAGCACTTTTTCGGCGGGGCGGCGGCCTATGTCGAGGGTGGCATCTTCATGTCGTTAACGAAAGTCGGCCTCGCGCTCAAGTTGCCAGAAGAAGATCGAAAGCGGCTCTTTCGCACGAAGCAGGCCAAGGCGCTACGCTACTTCCCGAAAGCACCGATCAAAAAGCAATACGCCTTGTTCCCAAAAGCCATTCTCGACGACGTCAACTCGGTCAGAACGTGGATGGAAAAGAGTGTCGCGTTCGTAACCACGGAGAAGCCCTGGTAGGTCAGGCTGTGCCTGGGCTGCTCAATGTGTTGCTAATTTTCGGGGGAATTGGGGTTGGTGATGTGGGTGGTTTTTGTTCCATCTCAATGTC
>CAZNXE010000225.1:0-9434 GCA_964576465.1 uncultured Planctomycetaceae bacterium | reverse complement strand
GCATTGCTGCCGATGCCATGCGAATCGAGTTGGCTGAAAACCAAATCGAAGGATTTGCCGTGGCCTTGGACGATCAGCGGAGCAACGCCTAGCACCACCGGAAAATCATGGGGCAGGCGAATTACTCTGGGTCTTACACGTCCAAGTTCCGCACATCCAAGGCGTGTTTTTGAATGAACTCGCGGCGGGGTTCGACTTTGTCTCCCATCAAGATGCGGAAGATGTCGTCTGCCGCGGCGGCATCGTTCATCCGCACGCGCGACATGGTTCGATTCTCGGGATCGAGCGTTGTTTCTCGCAATTCTTCGGCGTTCATTTCACCCAACCCCTTGAAACGGGTGATGTGCAGCCCTTTTTCGCCCGCCCTTCGCACGGCGGCCAACAAACCGCGAAGATCTTCCAACTGTGTTACTATTTCGCCACGTCGCAAGATGTAACGAGGCTCTTCGGTGCCTGTGCGCTGCTGCGGGATGAGCGACTCAACATCGAAGTCATACTCACGGAGTTCGGCGAGATGTTTGTTGATCGCACGCACCTCGAACAGTTCAACGATGTGCAGCTTCGTGGCCGAATCCCAACCGCTGTCTTCTCCATTGGTCTCGGGCGCCGGCGAATCGGCCAATGCGACTTGCTCGCCGTGGGCCTTTTCCTGCTCGGAAACAAATTCATCAAGGTCTTTTCGGGTGGTGAACCAATGTTCCTGCCGCCCCAGAAACACGTGGAAGACGGGTAACTTGTTCGTCTCGCGATTCATCCGCTCGGCGTGCAGTTTGAGACTAATGCCACGCCGCTCGAGGGCCAGCAACGCGTCTTCCATTCCGGCAAGCGTGGTACACAGCTTCTGAATGTCCTGACCTTCGATCTTGCGATCTCCGCCTGGTTCAAACACCGAATCGGCCAAGCCCGCATCGAGCAATTGGCTCCGCATTTCCTCTTCGGTCTGCACGTAATATGTCTTGCGACTGGCCTTCACGCGAAAGAGTGGCGGTTGGGCGATGTAAACGTGCCCGGCGGAAACGAGTTGGTACATCTGTCGATAGAAAAATGTCAGCAGCAGCGTGCGAATGTGGGAACCATCGACATCGGCATCCGTCATGATCACAATTTTGTTGTAGCGCCGTTTGCTAAGATCGGTGTCCTCTCCGATACCCGATCCGATGGCCGCGATCATGCTACGGACTTCTTCGTTGGCCAGCACCTTGTCTTCACGCGACTTATAGGCGTTGATAATCTTGCCCCGCAGCGGCAAGATTGCTTGAAATTCGCGTAACCGTCCACCTTCAGCGCTGCCGCCGGCCGAATCACCTTCGACCAGATACAGCTCGCACCTTTCAACATCGCGGCTCGTGCAATCGCGGAGTTTGCCTGGCAACCCTCCGCCGGTTAGGGCCCCTTTGCGTTCGCGAATCAATTGCCTGGCCTTGCGAGCACTTTCACGTGCTTCGGCGGCGAGCATGCCTTTGTTGACGATGATCTTGGCGGTCTTGGGATTCTCTTCGAGAAACTTGTTGAGATACTCGCCAACCGCCGAATTGATGATGCCCTCGATTTCGCCGTTGCCGAGTTTCGTTTTGGTTTGGCCTTCAAACTGCGGCTCGGGAACACGCAGCGAGATCACTGCCGTGAGCCCTTCGCGAAAGTCATCTCCGCTGGGCGAGAGATCTTTGAAAATGTTCTGTCGCTTACCATAGGCATTCAACGTTCGGGTCAACGCCGAGCGAAAACCGGAGACGTGGGTACCTCCCTCGATCGTGCTGATGTTGTTGACGTACGAGTGTACGTTTTCGGTGAAATCAGCCGAATACTGCATCGCGACTTCTATCCCCACGTCATCAAATTCACCGCCGATATAAATGATTTCGGGATGCGCCGGTTCTGTCGCGCGATTCAAGTGTTGTATAAAGTCCAGCAGTCCTCGATCGTATTGATACGATTCGCTGGTCCCGTCTCGTTCGTCTTCAAACGTGATCTTGACGCCACGGTTTAAGAATGCCAGCTCTTGCAGACGCCGTTGCAGCGTACTGTCACTGAATTTGGAGTTGCCAAAGATGAGTGGATCGGGCCGGAACGTTGTCTTGGTGCCGGTCTTGTCACTGCTGGCCGTGCGATGGACGTCGTCTTTGGGGACCCCTCGTTCGTATTCTTGTTGATAGACCTGCCCGTTGCGGAAGACCTCGACTTCGCACCATTCGCTGAGGAAGTTGACGACCGTTACGCCGACACCGTGCAATCCACCGGAGGTTTGGTAGGCCCCCTTGGTAAACTTTCCGCCAAACTTGAGCACCGTCATCACGCCTTGCAGCGTGGAAAAACCGAGATCGGGATGTTCTTCAACAGGAACGCCACGGCCATCGTCTTCGACCGTGACCGAACCGTCGTTGTTGATCTTCACCGAAATGATGGATGCATGGCCGGCCATGGCTTCGTCGATCGAGTTATCGACAACCTCGTAGACCATGTGGTGCAACCCACGTTGTCCGGTATCGCCGATGTACATACTCGGCCGTTCGCGAACATGTTCCAGATCGCTGAGATGTTCCAACGACTCGACTTCGTAGTCCGATTCAACGCGTTTGTATTCCGGCAGTTCGGTGGGAGTGGGTTCGTTTTCCGGTTGCTCCGGCGATGGGTTCTGTTCTTCAGTCATCACGTTTCCCGTCTTTCCGACACAATTGTGTTGATTTGCTTTTCAGGCAGCGTCGTTCGTCCTTCGCACGCCGCCGTGGTTCATTGGGTCAACGCACGTTGCCCACGCGAAATTTGATCTTGGTCAGCCGTTCGTCTGGCAAACGATCACTGAGTTGATTGAGTAGCGATTGCTTCTGAAATGTCATCTCTTGCACCAATGTCGAACTCGCAACGATCACCTCGAAGGTGCCACCTTGCACCTTGCCCACGCGCGTCTTGTTCGCGATTCCAGAACCGGCGATCTCTCGCCAAGCTTCTGTGTAGTTTTTGTTGGCTTGTTGTCGACCATACCCGCGACGTGCGAATAGCTCGTTTAACAACTCACCAATTGGCCGTGGTCCTTGGCCTCGTTTCACTGCATTTCCTTCACTTGCATCCAAATCGTTTCGCAAACCGACGGCGGTTGTTCTTGCCCGACTAACGATCACGCGACAGCGGCATCAGCAAATATTCATAGCCGTCGTCGGTCGTGCATACGGCGGCACTTTCCGCATCTTTCAGCTCCAGGGTAATCGTTTTTTCAGGATCGAGCACCTTGAGAAAGTCGCTGAAAAAACGGGGATTCAACGTGATTGAAAGCGGCTCGCCGTCATACGCAATGGGCAACTCAACCCTCGATTCTCCCTTCTCGGCAGTTTGTGCCGTGAGGACAAGCTGCCCGGGGCTGAACGTAAAATCAACACCACTGCTCTCATTGCTGGTCACCACGGCCGCTTGGCGAATCGCCGCGAAGAACGGACCAACGACCGTTTCCACCTTTTTCACACCCGTTCGATCGGGGAAGACATCACGCCATTTCGGAAAGCGGCCCTCGACCAATCGCGAATAAATTGTTGTGCGGGGACTCTTGACGAGAATACCGTTGGGCTGCGCCGAGATTTGCACTTCTGCATCCGCGTCGGAAAGCGATCGCTCGATCAAGTGCATCGCCTTGGAAGGCACAATCGTGGCATTCTCGACGGTCGTGTGTCCTTCAACAGAGATCGCGGGGCCCTTCATTGTCGCCAAGCGTCGACCATCGGTGCCAACGGCGATGATCTCCTTCTCGCTCATCTCCAGCAGCACGCCACCCAAGGCATAGCGGCTACTCTCATTATCCGTGGAGAACACCGTCCTCCGAATCAACTCTCGCAACAATCGGGCCGAAATCTCGTGATACGAGTTAGCGTCAAATTCGGCCACCGCCGGAAATTCAGCCGGTTCTGACGTGGATAGCTTAAATTCGCTGCGGTCGCCGCGAACGATAATCTGCGTGTCAATTGTCTCGATGGAAATTTTCTCATCGGTCGTCTCACGCAAGATCGAGCCAAATTGGCCGATCGGCAGGATCACCTCACCCTCGGTTTCCACCTCGATGTCGGCTACCTCAACGCGGATGCCAACCTCAAGATCGGTTGCGATCAGGGTCGCCACGTCTCCTTTTGCCACCAGCTTCACATTCTGCAGAATGGGCTTGGGGCTGCGGGTCGGTGCGACCGAGCTAGCGGTTTGGAATGCCGCCAACAGTGATTCACGTTTGCACGTCGCCTTCATCGTAGTCTTTCGCTTTCTAGGGGCCTGTTGAATGTTCGGCGATTGTTCTCGTGAAGAAAACAACTACCAAATAGTTCTATTTGTGTAGTAGTAGTAATGCGAGCTGCCGAACGGTCGACAACGTGCTTACGATCTAGTTATGTGGTTGATGTTGTTTGTGTTGTGTCACGGGCAGTGGAGTGCAAAACGTGTTCATTGCCCGTTGATCGCACTGTTGATGTATGTTGTCGTCTGACGATGGTTTGATGGGTTTGTGTTGTCGTGTTGACAGGGGAAAGGTACTGTCGACACCCATGGACAGACTGATGACATGTTTTCCACGGGGTCAACAACACCTTCTTTGCATACCGAATTCACCCTTGAGACAGTTGCTCTCGTAGTTCGTGTAAGGCCGATTTGGTTAGATCGTCGTGTTCGCCGCGGAGGGCCGTTTGCCGACAACCGTGCATGACGGTCGTATGGTCGCGTCCGCCAAAATACGTGCCAATGCGGTGGTAACTTGCGTCGGTTAGTTCGCGAGCCAATAACATGGCCACGCCCCGGGCTGCCACCACCTGTCGTCGTCGCGACGGGCTCCGTAGATCGGAGACCGTAACCCCGTGATAGCCGGCAGTGCTTGCCGCGATTGTCTCCAACGCTGGGGTACTGGCTGCCGAGCGTCGATGGATGACATTTTCCAAAGCATCTTCATCGACCTGATCGCCGCGCATCGATGTTCGCAGTTCCAACATCGTCCCTCGCAGTTGCGGATAGGTCGCCGTTGCCTGTTGGGCTAGCCGTTTGATGGTCGCTGATTCCAAGGAGATGTCGAAGAGATCGCAAAGCTGCCGGATGATCGACTCCCGGGCTGCCGGTCCGGGAGGGGCGATGCAGACCCCAAGACCCGCGGACAGCCGACTACGCAACCGTGTGCAGAGCTTCTTTGACCGTTCTGGCGGTGACTTGGCCGTAACGATCACCTGTCGATGGTCTGAGGCAAACTGATCGATCACTCGAACCAATTCCTCTTGGGCGGCGTCTTTCCCGGCTACACGGTCGATATCGTCAATGACAAGCAAGCTCGCCTGTCGCAAACGGCGTTTCCACTCGTCGATCGCTTCTGTTTCGATGGCCTCGGCATAGCGTCGGGCAAAGTCGTCGACGCTGCAGCTCAGAACCGAGTTTCTGTTGTCGGGCCTCGACGTTCTTCTCCGCCAAAGCTCGGCCAAACCGGTAGTCAGATGCGTTTTACCAACGCCTGTTATACCGTAGAAAACCAACGGGCTATATTCTCCGGCTGCCCCATAGAGCACACCGCGAACAGCCTCGACGGCGACGGCATTCTCCGGGCCAGCGACAAAGTCAGCCAGCGGTGCTTGTTGAAGTCGAGGCGTGGACTTCCCGCGGCGATGTCCCGGTGATGACCGAGGCAAATCGTCTTGAGAGCAGGATGCGGAAAACGGAATTGAGCAGACACCGTCCACGTAGATTGGGTCCGTCCACACGTTGTACAAGGATCGCGAAAATAGGCGTACGAAAGGCTCGTTCGGGTTGATTTTAGAACCCGAACAGAGTGACTAGAGCAAGGCGTCACAAGTAGGTGCTACCGGCACATATTCCGGCTCGCTACGCGCTACCCAGGTCACCTAATCCGACACGTTTTTTTGGGTTCGGAATCTAGCGGTACTCCGCGACCGTCTTCGGCGGAATCGGGTCATCAATTCCGATCTCGCAAGTGCTTGTAGACATGGATGATACGTCGGACCGATTCCTCAACCTCGGCCTCCGTGGTCAAGGCCGACAGACTGAACCGTAGGGAGCTGTCGATTTGCCCCTTTTCACAGCCCATTGCGGTGAGCGTTGGCGAGGGTTCAGACGATCCACTTTGGCAAGCCGAACCCGTTGAACATGCCACACCCGCCATATCCAAGGCCATGAAAAAAGCCTGTCGATCGAGGCCCCCAAATGCCATGTTCGACGTCTGGGGCAGGCGGTTGGCCGAACGACAATGAACCACCAGGCCGTCGATTTGGCCCAACAGTGCATCTTCGAAGCGATCGCGAAGCCTTCGCATGTGATCGATCCGCTGCCGTGCATCAGCGTGACACAGCGACAACGCGGTAAACATGCCCACGGCCAGGGCGACGTTTTCCGTGCCGGGGCGGAGACCGAATTGTTGCGACCCGCCGAACAGCCGCGGCTGCAAGTTCACGCCATGTCGCAGAAGCAACGCGCCAATCCCCAGCGGACCGTGGCACTTGTGCGCGGTGACCGCCATCGTATCGACTCCTAGAGCGTGAAAGTCGATATCGAGCTTTCCGACCGCCTGAACGGCATCGGTATGTACCAAAGCGTGGTGCAGATGAGAACGCTCAGCGATTTCGGCCAGCGGTTGGATCGCTCCCGTCTCGTGGTTTGCCAGCATCACACTCACCAGATGAGCTGGTTTTTGCAACAACACGTCGAGATCAGCCGGATCGACAACCCCGGTGGTTCGCACGGGAATCGGATCGACAGAGCAGTTGTCTCGCTCAAGTTGTCGTGCCGCATTTGCGATACAAGGGTGTTCGATTGACGAGACAATCACGCGGCCGTCCGCCGGGCCTGATAGTCCGAAAATAGCCAAGTTGTTCGCTTCGGTCCCTCCGGAGGTAAAGACGAACTGGTCTGCCTGGGGGCCGCTGAGTTGGGCACCAAGAATCTCGGCGATTCCTTCGCGGGCATCTTCGAGACGGCGGCGGGCCTCGCGACCCTGGCGGTGTTGGCTTGCCGGGTTGGCACCAAAGCGTTCAAAGCATTCGACCATCGCCTGCGTGACTTCTGGAGCCTGCGTGGTCGTGGCGTTGGCATCCAGGTAGATCGAATCTGAGGACATGCCCAGATTATATCCCTGGGCACGCATCGTGGTGTGGTGGCAGCTAGCAAAGCATTGTGTGGAGCGGGCAGTTCGGAGGTTTGCCCCAAGAAGTCGTGTGATTGCCGTTGCCGCCGCGGAAAACGACCGACTATGATCGCTCCCGGCTTGCGGACAGCATACGCTCCGCTAGAAGTATTTTACCGCCCTCAGGGAGGTGTTCGCGGCGAGTGATTCTCTGCCGTTGATCACATGGAAGACTCGGCAAACAAGCAATCGTCCACATCAACCACGCTGCGGGCCGCGGTGATGCTATGCCTCTTGGTTAGCATTCCCTCGATTGCGATGTTCGATCGCCCGCTGCGAGATGCGGTTCGCCGCTACTTCCCTCGAGGACCGGCAAAATCGGCGGCACTCGACAACGCGACAAAACGCCACAGTCTCGATGAAGAGGAAGAAGATTCGACTTGGCTCGGCCCAAGGCCGGGGGCAACAAACGCGGGTCAGCCGGAAGCATCGGGAACGATGGCCCAACCTCCACCGGCTCAAACGCCGCCAAGCGATGTGGGCTTGTTGCCGGGTCCACACGGATCGGATCGGGCATGGTTGGAGGCCGCTCCCCGTGATGCCGGTGGCAGACAACCCATCGAGCGGCCTCCATGGCAGCAACTCCAACCGCAGGGCGACCCAGCGAAAGCCGAGACGTTCGACACGATGCACCGGCGGTTGGAACAGTTAGGAGCGACGTACTACCTCCTGGAAACATGGGGTCGTGGCGGTGCGCTGTACCGCTTTCACTGCAAAATGGCCATCGGTGAAAACCCGAACTTTACCCGTCAGTTCGAGGCCACCGATTCCAATCCGATGGTCGCGATGCGGCGTGTGCTCGACGAAGTCGAGAGCTGGAGCGCCAAACGCCGATACTAAAACGGGTTCCAGAATACCGGCTCCTGATTGGGCAGGCCTTGCAAGGTGCCGACTCAAATGCCTAGCCTTTAGGGGGGCATGGCCAGCGAGGGTCGAGTATTTGCGATATGCGCGGTTTCCAGAAAGCACCACCGGTAGGATTGGGGAGCGTAGCGTTTCGCTATCGGTCTCCTCTCGTGGCGAATCGTTTGTCGCGGCATGCGGGTGTCGTGGGCATGTTGAGCGACCGATCCAGCCCAGCGGAAAAGGGCAAGCACAAGGGAGTCGATCTCCCGGGCGTTCGTGAGCGGCGGATGGCCCAAATCGAGGCCGTCTTGTTTTTAGCCCGAGAACCGCTTAATACACGCCGGCTGGCCCAACTTGCCAACTTGGCGGATGGGACGGAAGCACGTACATTGATCGGCCAATTGAACCGTCATTACGATCAGGGCCAGACGGCATTTCGGGCGGAAGAAGTGGCTGGTGGTTTCCAGCTCCTCTCGCGGCCGAAGTACGGGGCGTGGCTGCGAAAGTTGCATCAAACGCCCGTAGAGACCAGATTGTCGTCACCCGCGATGGAGACGTTGGCGGTGGTCGCCTACCGACAGCCTGTGCTGCGAGCCGAAATTGAGTCGATTCGCGGCGTGCAATGTGGTGAAATGTTAAGGCAACTAATGGAGCGAGAGTTGGTTCGCATTGCCGGACGATCTGAAGAGTTGGGCCGCCCGTTCTTATACGGAACCACGAAACGCTTTCTTCAGGTATTCGGTCTTCGCCACCTTGACGAATTACCGAGAGCCGAGATGTTATGCCCTCGGGCAGAAGAGAACTCACCATCAGCGTTACAACTTACCGATACAGATGCGACCCAGGCAATTCATAACGCAAATGGCCATGAGGAGGAGCAAGCCGTGACCGTTGCACTCGATAATTCCGACGAGACAGAAATCGAAGAAATTCCCGACGAGACATCCACCGATTCTAATGTCGTCGCCGATGTCGCGCCGGAGCATGACAACGTCGAAGATGACACCGATGAAGAAGAGGAAGACGACGAAGAGGAGGACGAAGACTACGACGACTACGATGAAGAATTTGATGAAGAAGACGACGAAGAGGAAGAGGATGAAGAGGAAGACTTGGAAGAAGATGAGTGGGAAGAAGTAGACGATGAGGATTCAGAAGATGAAGAAGACGACGACGAAGAGGAAGACTGGGATGATGACGAGGACGAAGATGATGAAGAGAAAGAGAAAGAGAAAGAGGGCAAAAAATAAGGATTGATAAAGAAGCCGCAACTGACCTTCCGATCAGCTTCATTTCCATCGGCGTTGGGTGCTGCCATCGCTGCCAGCCGATTTCGCAACAAGCGGCTGCGTCTCAATCCTTCAGATGAAACAGCCGGGTTAGCGCGTCGAGGAGGCCGTGGGGGGTGCCGTGCTTGGCTTCATCGCGGAGCGACGTCATGGGGGGG
>CAZNXE010000224.1:0-9499 GCA_964576465.1 uncultured Planctomycetaceae bacterium | reverse complement strand
TGTATTGGTTCAGTTGAAACTGGAGTCGTGATCTGGTTTGTTATTCTACCACCAACCGGAGGTAGACAAGATGACACGACGAAAACGACGACGTTTTTCCGCGGACGAGAAACTCAAAGCCGTACGACGGCATCTCATTGACAAGGTGCCCATTTCCGATCTGTGCGACGAACTCGGCCTACAGCCAACACAGATTTACCAGTGGCAGAAGCAGCTCTTTGACAACGGCGGCAGTGCGTTCGACAAGCCTGGCCAGAAAGCCAAGCAGGATGACGCCAAGGATCGAGAGATTCAGACGCTCAAGTCCAAGATCCAAACGAAAAACGAAGTGGTTGCTGAGCTATTGGAGGAACATGTCCAGCTAAAAAAAGAAATTGGGGAACCCTAAAGGGAGGTTGGATTCCCCACGACACGCGCGATTCGGTGGTCAATTACGTCAACCATTGGAGCGCGCGTGCCGAAGTGACTGCCAAGCAAATCGTGGCCTGGATCGGCATTAGCGAGAGCAAGTTTTACGACTGGAGAAAACGCTACGGCAAAGTCAACGAACACAACGGCAAGGTGCCGCGAGACTTCTGGCTCGAAGACTGGGAAAAGCAAGCGATCCTTGACTTCCATCACGCCAATCCGCTCGAAGGATACCGGCGTTTGACGTTCATGATGCTTGATGCTGATGTTGTCGCGGTCAGTCCATCGAGCGTTTATCGCGTGTTGCGCGACGCCGGAGTGATGGATCGCTGGAACAAGAAGAAATCAAAGAAAGGGACCGGTTTTCAGCAGCCAATCGCCGCTCACGATCACTGGCACGTTGACATCAGCTACTTGAATGTTTGCGGTACGTTTTACTACATGTGCAGCATTTTGGATGGCTACAGCCGATCGATCGTGCATTGGGAAATTCGCGAGCAGATGAAGGAAGACGATGTTGAAGTAATTCTGCAACGCGCGCGTGAAAAGTATCCTGGCGAGTCGCCTCGGATTATCACCGATAACGGACCGCAGTTCATCTCACGCGACTTCAAGGAGTTCATCCGAATCGCCGGGATGACGCATGTGAGAACGTCACCCTACTACCCGCAAAGCAACGGCAAGCTGGAACGTTATCATCGCACGATCAAAGGCGATTGCATCCGCGTCAGCGACATCACATCGTTGGAGGATGTACGCCGCGTCGTCGCTGAGTATGTCGAACATTACAACGACGTTCGGCTTCACAGCGCGATTGGCTACGTGACGCCGGCTGCGATGCTTGCAGGGAAGGCGGCGGAGATTCATCGAATGCGTGATGCGAAGCTGGAAGCGGCACGAGAGCAGCGTCGCCAGCGTCGTTCGAGACAAGCGGTTGCCTGAGCGGCAGTGGTTGCTAGGATACAAAAACCTGATCGGAGGATAGGGCACTGCTGGGAAGCAACCCGAGCGCCGCGTCAGGTCCAAAGTCGAAGGTCGCGTTGTCGAATCCGGCAACGCAGCCTTCCCTTCGATTTTGGCAGGAAGCGAAAAATCCCAGGGGGTTTGGGGGACTGGTCCCCCGAATCAACAAGCCATTCCAAATTCCATTCCAAAGAATAGCAACGGTACGACTCGACTCCAGTTCACGCTGAACCAGTACAGTTGAACCTGGCACGTCAGGAAAACCATCCGCCAACTGCACTCGGAAATTAACGCCCTGCACTGGATCGCCACCGGTGACAAAGATGTCGATCGTTTGATTCGGCGTGTTCGGCAGCAACGCATGGTCTCCTACGATGATAATGAGACTTGCAAAGCAATTGTTCGAAGAAAACATCGCTACTGCGATGACCAGCGTGCTACATAGAGCACCTATACTTCGGCACCTCAGCTTATGTCCTTGGTATGCAGTGGCTCTGGAACTAGCGTCGCCCTTAGCCGGTATTGATGAATTGCGTGAGCGCTGTCCGCAACCGGACACATTACGAAGCCTCAAATGCAAATCACACGTACTGACAAACAGAGAAGAATTGTACAAGGGACCGTCTCCTGAAAACCTGATTACTGAGAACTGGCACGTTGCCAAACTGGGAACATCTCAGACGGTTTTCATTAGCGATCCTGTATGGGCTCAGGTGTCATCAAAGGCAGACAAGAATGTTGCCTAGGATGATGGGATACATGGCGGCGTAAGTCAAGCAGCAAGTGAAAAAAATAGTTGTGGTTTGTTTCTTGTCCAAACAATCCACGCACAACGACTCTGCTGCTACATGTTCGGTGAACGAGCGTGACGGAAAATCTGACAAAAAGGAAATAGTTTCTTGAATATTCCGTAGCGTGAGCGTGACGGGTAAACTCTTGAAAAAGAAATGTTTGTGTTACGCCTGCGGAGAACGAGCGTGACGGAAAAAGTTTGAAGAAATATTGTTTGCGATAGAGGGTGTGCCGATTCACTCGGACGGATGACATTCGTCTCGTTGATGAAGTTACATTCCGATGCGTAGGAAAGGATCAGGCTGCTGTGGAAGCGGGACGCCTGATGAAAAGAAGGATGGGCCTGACTTCGCGGCCGACTCGACTACGGTGCAGGCCGGAAGATGTGAACCGAGGCGTCGTGCTCCGAGCGGAATGCGAGAATGATCACGGGGCGGCCTTGGTGATCGAGCCGGAGAACGGGGCCGAGGCCGGCGATCACGTCGGGCGTGTCCTGGCTCGAAGCGGGTGCCTGCCAGACCAACTCGCGGGACCAGGTGTCGCCAGTGGACGTGACGAGTTCCAGTTGCCGGGTGCCTGGAAGGAAGCAGGCCATGCTGAGTGTACCATCGGCGGAACAGACAAGATTCGACAAGGCGGCGGCGGCGTGCAGTCGCCTGTAGATGAGCGAATCCTGCCAGCCATCGGTGGTAAATCGCGTGATAATAACGGCCTTTGACAAATCGAGATTCGGTCGTGAATAGTTCACCACGGGCTGGCCGGCGAGATCGACGGCAATCCCGTAGGGCATCGTATCGCAGCAGGCGTGATCGAGAATCGCGCGCGAGAGTTCCTTGCCTGATGGTCTGTCGAACGTCACATAGGTTGCCGGCGTCGGGTCGCCGTTGAAACGAGTGGGGCTAAAGGCAACGTGGAGACGTTGGTCGTTGTCAATTGTGGCACGCATACGAAAGCCATCCCCCTGACGCCCGAGCTTTTCGGTGTGCCACTTGGCGCCTTGCCACGAAGTTCGCAGGAGGTAATGTCCGTCATGCGAGAAGTGTAGCGCCATCGGCTTATCGGACTTGGGCATGGCGGGGGCAAGAAACGTGTCGAGGCCGTGATTTCCGGCATCGGTAATCGGCTCGCTGGCTATAGGTGGCTCAACGTGCGGTGCGGGCGAGTTACTGGGCAACGTGCCATGAAACAGGACCAACTCCGCCATGTGCTCGCCACGCGCTGGCAGCGGTCGGCGCACCGTGGCGAACCAGCGGTGTCCATCCAACATGAGGGCCAATGATCGAGAGATGGGGCTGGCGTTCCGATAACCTGGCGGCCCAAAGTCATAGATAATCTCTTCACGTATACCGACGTCGGTTTCATGTGCGACAGTGATGACGCGCGCCAACACATTGCCGCTCGATATCTGCTTGCTGAAAAGCAGATGCGCGTGTCCTTGTGAGTCGAGCTGAACCGATGGGGGTCGAAATTCAAACTCTCCAGTGTGCTGCACTCGCAAAAATTCTGCCGTCGTCCATCGGCGAGTCTGCGGGGCAACTTCGGGGATTAGGGGATCGCCTGTTTCCAAAATCTCGACGTGTCCGTCGCCGTGGACTAGAGACAAACGGCGGCCAGTGGGATCGAAAGTGGACTGTGTTATCGGAGCAATATCGGCATGCGGCGATTCGGCCAGATAAGTCAGCCCGATCCAGTCTGGGTCTTCAATCACAACGCGACCACTCCGGGCTGCCGCAGCCAGACGTCGACCGTCCGGGGTGAAATCAACACCGGAAATTGCCTGATGGTCCAACACGATGTTGATCGTGCCCACGACCAGATCGCGAGGATAGGCCGCCAAACGTCCGGTAGTATCACCGCCGAGTAAAACACGAGTCTCCCGCGGATGCCAGGCCAGGGCCGTGGCACCGAGCCCGGCTGCGATCGGCGGCTTCTCGATGACTTCGAGCGTTGACCCGTCGAGCATCCAAGTTGATTGGCCCGGCCCCGCGGTGGCGAGCAACGTACCATCGACGTTAAAGGCAAGAACGCCGGTAACCGCGTGACCTTGGCCCGCGTCTTGCAGAGAATGCTGCGCTATTAGACGCCCAGACGCCACGTCCCACAGGCTGACTCGGTCGATAGCATCGTAGGCAGCCAGGCGTTTTGCGTTAGGGGAAAGGGCAATCGATCGCAAGTGTTCATCATGCGAGATGGGCGCATGTGCCGGTTGGATTTCGTTTTCATGACGTTGCCAGTAACGAATCGTGCTACTGGCACACGTGGCTACCAGCGGTACGTTGCGGGCCCCTGCAACTTGAACAACCGCGTTGTCGTGGGCCGAGAGGCGGTGCATTTCGCGCGCGCTAATCGTGTCCCACAAGGAGATGTTCCCATCACGGTTGCCAGCCCACAGTATCGTAGGGTCAACCGTATCGAAGACGACCGAAGCACCTGGACCGACGTCAAGTGTCGTAGATGCAGGGGAGGGATCAAGCGTCCATAGTTTTACTGAGGTGTCGTGGCCGGCAGTGAACAGCGTCCTGCTGTCGGCGGTTGAGACAATCGCCGCCACGCGTCGCCGTAGCGGGAGTGGCAGCGTTCCCACCACGTTGCTGCCAAGCATGGAAAACAGATTGGCACGTTGATCCAGATAAACGAACCGCACTTGTTCGCTTTGCCGGTCCCAGGCCACGACGTGACCCTTATCGTCGCCCGCGTAGATTGCCGAGCCGTCTGGCGCGACATGAACCGAATGGACGTTTCTAGCAACACCATTTTCGTCGGTGGGCAGGAAGTACGTGCGATCCTTACGTAGGACATATTTCGCATCGTCGAAGATGTATGTGTTGACCGCGCCATGCGCCGCACCGACGGCCAACAGCCCCGTGGTTGATGAGAAGTCGAGATCCCACACCGGTCCCGGTTCATTCACCTGTGCAATTGACTGGCGTTCTTCGAGGTCAACCAGGTCGATGCGACCGTCTTCGTGCGCTACACAGAGGAAGTTGTCGCCAAGAGAGCAGATGTCGAGGATCGCGCCGCCTTCAAGAGGTAGCGAGTATTTCTGGTCACTTGTGCGGTTATAGACCTGGAGGTCTCCTTGGTCATCGCCGAAGACCAAGACCTGCCCCTGGTTCGTGGCGGCGACCGAGCATAGTGGCTGGTCGTGCGTGAAGAGTGACTTGCGCTTGCCGGTCTGCGTGTCCCAGAGTACAGCATTTCCGTGAAAGGAAGCGGCAGCAACGACCGTCTCATTGTCGACCCAGCAGAGACGGACAAAGCAATCCGGCGCGCGCGCATCCTCGGCCTGGAGTGGATGGGTAGCATGACGCCACATCAAGCGGCTTTCTGACCATGCGCCGTCTGACAAGACCGTTTGATCTCTGGTAGAAGCGTCCCAGGCGATGACGCGACCGTCGTGACCGGATGAAATGATCCTTTGCCCGTCGCGCGTGGCCAACAGATCGACGATACCCCAATCGTGCATGCAGATGACCTCGGTGGGACGCGGACTGCTGTTGGCCAACATGGAAATGCGATCGCATTCCCAGCCCCATCGAGATCGGGGCACATCAAAAATCGCGCGTGCTGCTTGAAAATACCGGCGATCCTGGATCAACCGCGATGCGGTTTCCAGGGCACGTCGCTGCACCGAGGATATAAGTTTATCCCGCTGGCGTTCCGCTTGGATACGCGCCGCATCGGCCAGTTTACGTTGCCGCTCGGCTTCGGTGGCGTTTTGCTCAGCTATTTTACGTTGGCGTTGAGCTTCTGTTGCATTGTGCTCAGCTACTTCACGTTGGCGCCCGGCCTCGACCGCACTTTCTTCTGCGCGATGGCTCGCCAAAACCGCTAGGTTTCGCTCCCGTGAAACTGCGACAAACGCTACGGCTACGGTCGTAGAGATCACGACCACTGCGGTTGCTGTGATGCTGGCAGGAATGCGGTTCCGGCGAAGCCACTTAACCGTACTGTACAGCGTGCCTCCCTCTTCAAAAGCTCGCACTGAATGACCGCTAAGAAAGCGATCGATGTCCTCGGCCAAGCCGTCTGCATTGGGATAGCGGTCATTGCGATCGGTCGATAGGCATTTGGCCACCAGAGCGCAAATGTCAGCCGGTAGACCGTCGACGCGGTCTTCTATCGGAACCACTGGGCGTGGTTCAAATTCGCAGGGTAGTTGCGTGGACGAGTCGCTGTCACTTGATTGATCAATAGGTAGACACCCGGACAAAAGCTCGTAGAGAATGACGCCAAGTGAATAGACATCGCTACGGGCGTCGATCGCCTTGCTGCACTCCTCCTGTTCCGGGCTCCTGTATTTAGAAGTTCCGAAAGTACGCAACGTGAGAGACGGATCACCTGCCGTGAGTGGTTCATCGGACTCAGTCAGATCGCCGATCACGCTGGCGATGCCAAAATCGATGACCTTGGGAGATCCATCCGGAGTGATCAAGATATTGTGCGGCTTCAGATCGCGGTGGACTCTAAACGCCACGTGCGCCGCTCCCACGGCTCTGGCAACGTGAGACAAGAGTTCGACCCGCCGGTGAATATTCAGTTGATGGGTGTCGGCATACTCGTCGAGCGGCAACCCATCGACGAGTTCCATGACAAGGCAATGCCGATCATCGCCGAGCATTTCGATGTTGTGCAGGGTTACGATGCCAGGATGTTTCAACTCGGCCAGAACATGACATTCACGTTCTAGCGATATGCGCATCCGCGGGTCGCTCGTGTCCACCCGAAGCACTTTAATGGCCACACGTCGTTTGACATCCCGATCAAAGGCCTCGAAAACGTGTCCCATGCCGCCGCTGCCCAGTGGTCGGGTCACCTGGTATCGTTTGGGTAGACCGTCAAGGACTTTGTGTAGCGGTGGGTCGACGTCAGACGCGTAGCTCCGGTGTTTCGACCACGGCTGTACATAGTCTCGGAGTGCTTCATCAAGCCGCCGCACGTCGGGGTCGAAAATCCTTTCCGGCGAATAGATCGCTTCAAAGAGTTCATCATCGTCGAGGTCCGCAGCGAGCAGTTCGTCAGCCTCCTGGCGGCTGAGCAGACCTGACTCGACGGCGTGTCGCAGGATGTCGTCTTGCCACCGGCTCATCGTTCGCGACCTCACGCACCTGGATCGAGATCGCGAAACGACATCCGGCCTACCGTACGACGGAAGCTCTCTCTCGCTCGAGCCAGGGCCTGACGCACTGCCTCGGGGGTTTTGCCAAGGTCGGCAGCGATGTCCACAGGTTGTTGTCCATCAATGTAGCGACGCTCAAGAAGATCGGCTTGACTCGATAGCCCTTCCTCTCGCATGCGTGCGATCACTTCGTGGACTTGATCGCGAGTCTCTTCGCGATCAAAGACTTCGCTCGCGTCTTCCGCGTTCTTGTCAATCAGCTCGCGGAGCGTTTTGGTGGTGGCAGACCGGCCGAGACGTTGCTGCCCCTTTAATTTGTCCAACGCATCTTTGACAGTTCTTTCGACGATTGTTCGCAGCCAGGCACGAAAGCATCCAGGTCCAGGCTGGTATTCGAACTCCTTGGTAAGTGCGTTTTGGACCTTGATCCACACATCTTGGACTAGGTTATCCGTTTCGCTCTGAGTGAATTTGAAACTATAGTAGAACCTTCGCAGTACCGGATCGTACAGCGCATAGAATTCTTCCCACTCGGACTGTAACTCTTTTGCGTCGGTTTCCTGCCCATCCGCAAGATGTCGCAGATGCCGTTTGACTGCTGCCAAGAGTTCGGGCCGCGTCGTGGGTGATTTGTATCTTGCCATGGGGTCAAATTGTAGCAAGTGAATCGCTGGCGCTGCAGTATGATGACGAGGGGAGTGTCGATTGATTTTGTAGTAGCACAAGCGGTATAGTGCCATTCGCCATGGAAGAAAAGCCTAAATCGCGGCGAGATCGTTACGACGTATCAGGCAACGTCGAGGCGCAATTCGTCGACGAAGAGCAGTTGGTGCTCGCCAACAAACGGGGCATCATCGAGCTGGAAAAGCTGCAAATTGCTGAAGAAGAGGCGCTGGCGAGGGCCTACGAAAAACTGCTTTCGGAGGTGCGGACCGATACTCTGTTGACATGCGCGCTCATGCAGCATGTGCATCGGCGCATCTTTGGAGAGCTGTACGATTGGGCCGGTCGCTGGCGGACGGTGTGGATTTCCAAACCGGGCGTGACCTGGCCCCCGCCGGATTTCCTCGCCGAGCAGATGTCGCAGTTTGAAAACGACGTGCTCCGGAAATATCCCGCGTCGTCGCTTGAGGACGACGAGGCCTTTATTCATGCGGTTGCGGAGATTCAGGGAGAGTTCCTGGTGATTCATCCCCTCCGTGAAGGAAACGCAAGAACCATCAAGCTCGTAACCGACCTCTTGGCTTCCCAAGGCGACCGACCGCTGTTGGCATACGATCAGAGCAAGGCAGGAGCCGATCGCTACATTGAGGGAGCAAAGGCGGCGTTCAAGGAGGACTATGGTCCGCTGGCGTGCGTGATACGTCAGGCCCTCGCGGAGGCGAAGTAAGCTCGGCAAGAATGCGACGTCGTGTCTCCTCCTGCAACGGCGGAAGTCCTTCGATCACACTATTGCGTTCCGTGACGTCTAGAATGCGGCGCAGCCGCTCAGCCTCGTTCTGAAGCCAAGGAGAAGCATCTTTGAGCGCCGGTCCTGTACCGAAGTTGATTGTCATGTCCTAAGTATACCATGCCGAGCGGCGGCGGGTCGAGTAGAAGATGCCCACCATGGCGGTTCTGGCAGTGATTGCAGGGACGAAAGAGAAGTCCGAGTTGAATTACGCACAAGGTAAGTTGTGCGTCTTTCAATTCTGCCGGCACGTGTTACAGTTTTTTGCGTCCTTCTTTTGACGCGCCGGCGAACTTGCATGTAGTCTTGCGTCGATGGCTTCCGAGGAACACCCATTGGCACATTTTGAAATCGAGCAGTATGAGTTACACGTTTCGACGTACGAAATCGAGGCGACGTCTGCAGCGGATGCGATTAGACGGCTCTTCAATGGCGATGGAGACATTTCCATGGGCTCGGAGTACATCGGCACTTGTGATGAATTGGGCCTGTCGCTTTCGCAGAATGCGATACTCGCCGAGGAGCTTACTCGCCTCGGTGTCGAGCTAAAGGGCGCCGTCCTGCCTTCAATCCGTAAGATTCGACGAATCGATGAGGACGATACCGCAAACGAATCGTGAGCTAGTAAGCGCCGTATTCCTTCGGCAGACCAGTCAGTTCGCACACGCGCATACTCTGCTCTTCGGTAAGCTGCCGGCAGAAGTGCTTGCCGCGACGTTGAAAGAAGACGCGAAGCGGCTCCTGGCCTTCGGCAAAGGCAAACCAAT
>CAZNXE010000223.1:0-9505 GCA_964576465.1 uncultured Planctomycetaceae bacterium | reverse complement strand
CGCCGCGGCGATTCAGAACGTGGCTCAGGTGACCGAACAGGTGGCCGCGGGCAGCGAGGAAATGGCCTCCAGCAGCGAAGAGCTTGGAGCCCAATCCACAGGGCTGCGTGACATGGTCAGCAGCTTCAAGACCGAGTAACGCTTGTAAGCGAATCACGAGCCCCGACAGGCATCGCAACATGCGGTCAACCTGTCGGGCTCGTTTATCGCTGCCGGCCCGACTAGCCAATCGGTCGACGGTCTCAACCCTGTACTTCGCAACTTAGGAACGCTTTGAATGCCAACCACGAAACAAGACGACCTAGTATCCGACGTGCTGATGAAGCAGTATTCAAATCTGGTTTATTCGCGAACTGGAATTCGGCTCTCGGTGCAAAAGAAGATTCTGCTTTCAAACCGTGTTCGCCGGCGGCTGCGGGCCACGGGGATCGCGAGCTTCGATGCCTACTTTTCTCACCTGAAAAAGCTTTCCCAGACAGATGATGAATGGGATCGGTTCCTGCAAGAGGTCACCACGCACGAGACCTATCTGTTTCGTGACGAAATGCACTGGAAGTGGTTTCGCGAGACCTTCATGCCCGAGCGACTCGCGGTCGCTCGCAAGGACTCCAAGGCGCGTCATCTTCGCGTTTGGTCGGCTGCGGCAAGCACGGGTGACGAAGCCTTTACGATTGCCACATGCATCGCGGGCGCTGTTTCGAACCTGGGCCAGTGGAAGATCGAAATCATCGGTACCGATATCGGTATCGGGGCACTCGAAGAAGCTCGCGAGGGCACGTTCAACGAGCGTTCGATGAAACTGGTACCCGAGAATTTGCGACGTCGCTTTTTTACCAAAGCCGACGATGTGAACGTCTGGAAGGCGAAGCCGATTCTGTCGGACATGATTACGTTTCAGCACCACAACCTGATGGATCCCCTAAAGGTTGAGCCCTTCGATCTAGTACTGGTCAAGAACGTGCTGATCTATTTCGACCCAACATCCAAGCGTGAGGTTCTCTCTAAAGTCAGGCCGTTGATTCGGCCTGGCGCGTACTTCATCGCGGGTGCCGCCGAAGGCATTTCAGACATGATGAAAGAGTACGAGCGAATCCAACCTTGGCTCTATCACAAACCTGCCAGCCCTTGAGATCGTCGAGATGAGTGACGGCAATATCAATACACAAGACGGCTTTTTTGACAGTCTCCTCGGCGACTTTCTCGACGAGTCGGATCAGTTGCTTAGCCAACTTGGCGAGCACCTACTCCAACTCGATGAATGGACGCAAACCCTGGAGCCTGGCAAGCCGGCACGGTGTGACGATGAGTTGATGAACGAGATGTTCCGCGCGGCCCATAGCCTAAAAGGGCTTTCGGCCATGTTGGGACTGAGCCAGATCAACTCGTTAACGCATCGCGTGGAAAATGTATTCGACGCTGCCCGAAGCGATCGACTTACGTTCACGTCCGATTCTGTCGAGCTTCTGTTGCAATCGGTCGACTGCCTCGTCGCACTGGTCGACGTCCTAAAAGACGACAGTCAAGACACCGTCGACTGCGATACCGTGATCGCAGAGATCGAAAACTTGCTGGAAACAACAGGTGCCGGGCGCGCCACCACTTCACAGGCCGATGCCGAGGCTTTCTTGGCTGACGCGATGCCTGCCGCCCAAGAAACCTCACAGGTCAAGAGCACCGACATGCCGAAAACTGAATCTCTGCCGCCGACGGATGAGAACGAACTCGAAAAACCTTCGATGCCCGTGGCAGTCGTCGACCACTTTAAAGACATTGCTGATGAAGATGATGTCCCGCCAAAGTATCTCTCGATCTTCATCGATGAAACGGAAATGTCGCTCGACAGCCTGACGGAAACGTTACTGGCGCTCGAGACCACCACCGATTCTCAAGCCACTGAATCGTTGCTGGTCATCTCGCATCGAATAAAAGGTTCTTCCGCCGCGGTCGGGCTGAACCGTCCGGCCAAGCTTGCACACTTCATGGAAGACCTACTCCAACAACTACGTGAACAGAACACGCCGCTGACCTCCGAGATGGCGGATGCGATGTTGAAGTGTACCGATGCACTTCGTACCTACATCACGGGCCTCAAGAACGGTGCCGCGGAAGCCACGGGCTTCAACGATCTCGTGCTCGGTTTGATCGCCGCAAGTGAGAACGCATCGGTAACGATCGAGTCGACAGAGAATGAATCGTCACCTTCGGAATCGGTTGACATCGAACCAACGGCAGCCCACTCCGAAACAGAATTGGCGGAAATCGCCGCCGAGGCCCCCCCGTCCGCCCAGGGGTTCGTCGGGCGGATATGGTTCGATCCGGAGTTTCCACTCGTTGGTCTCAAAGCTCAGTTGCTGTCCGAGAAGCTGACCCACATGGGCAAGGTCTTTCATAGTGAACCCTCTGGCGATGAACTCGATTCCATCGAAGTCTTGGATTGTCTCACGTTCGGCGTCGTTACCGAGATGGATGCGGACCAAGTTCTCAAGTCGCTGCAAATCGTCAGTGTTCAACGGGTCGAACTAACTCCTTTGGCGAACGAAGTGAGCCGTGTCGAGCCCGAAGTCCCGACGACGAACGAAACGCTCGCGAAACAAGAGTCACCCCCAATCAAGAAGATCCCCGAAGCGCCAAACGTCACACCAAAGCCAGCCGCAACCAAATCCGACGCCAACAAAGCGAAGAGTCCGAAAGCGTCACGCGTTAAGAGCGAGAGCACCGCGAGTGACAATCGTCCGGCTGAGACGTTGCGTGTGGATATCGACCGGCTGGACCATTTGATGAACTTGGCGGGGCAGTTGGTAATCAATAAAGCCCGTTTCTCACAGGTTGGCGAAGAATTGCAGGAGATTACCGTTGGCAAGAAGACTTCGCAGCTATTGGACAATATGCAGATCTTCCTGACTAGCGTGTCGAAGATCAACGGAAACGCTGACAGCAAATCAGTAACCGCCGATGTGGAAGCGATTGCGAATTCGGCACGCCGACTCCAGAACGAACTTCAGAGAGCGCAACAGGAGATGACAAGTCTCGCGCAGGCGCGGCACACCACCAGCGAACTCTTGGAGACCATTCACCAGCTCGATCGCATCAGTGACGGGATCCAGAAGACCATCATGGATACACGGATGGTTCCGATCGGTCCCTTGTTCGGTCGTTTTCGACGTGTTATTCGTGATATTTCGCGGTCCAACAAGAAACAGATCGATCTCGTCATTCGCGGAGAGAAGACCGAACTCGACAAACGGATGATCGATGAGCTGGGCGACCCACTGATCCACATGGTCCGCAACTCGGCCGATCATGGAATCGAATCGCCGGAAGAACGCATCGCCGCCGGAAAGCCGCCCCGAGGGACCGTTTCGCTCGAAGCGTTCCACCGCGGAAACAGTATCGTCATTCAGGTCATCGACGACGGGAAAGGGCTGGACCCCGACAAGATTCTCGCCAAAGCCATCGACAAGGGGCTAGTCACCAAGGCCGATGCCGAGAAACTCACGCCGCATCAGATCTTTCAAATGATCTGGGAACCGGGATTCAGCACGGCCGAGAAAGTTACCGAAGTCTCCGGGCGCGGCATGGGGATGGACATTGCCAAGTCGAAAATCGAAGACATCAACGGCACGGTCGATCTCGACAGTACCCCGGGCGTCGGAACGACGTTTACGATCAAACTCCCGCTAACGCTAGCGATCTTGCCAAGTTTGCTCACGGTCATCGATGACGACGTGTTTGCCATGCCGGTCGAGTCCGTGATTGAAATCGTCCGTGTGCCACGGTCTGAACTAAAGACGGTACATCAGCAGCAAACAGCCAGCGTTCGTGGACGCGTAATTTCAGTTGTGTACCTTGCCGATCTGTTCCAGTGGGATCCTTCCGCGGACAATCTGGATCTGAAAGAAGACGTAACCCTCGTCGTCATTGGCTTGGACAATCGAGAAATTGCCTTGGTCGTCGACCGACTCCTTGGCGAGGAAGACGTCGTGATTAAGTCGTTAGCTGAAAACTACAACAACGTTCCGGGAATCGCCGGCGCCAGCATTCTTGGCGACGGGCGTGTGTCGTTGATTCTCGACACGGGCGCGATCATCGGCATGGCATCTCAAATCGAGGCTCAAGCGGCCGTTTAACAGGAGTAAATCAATGGACCAGATACGTCAAGTTTCCGATCCCCGATTGGAATTGCTGCACCAGTTACTTTCGGCGGCGACACACGATGCGTCGTCTGCAATGAGTTGCTGGACAAACGGACTCATTACCTTGTCGCTGGACGAGGTGCGTGAGCTTCCGCTAGCCGAAGTGTGCAGCGAATTGAACATGTCCGACGATCTACTGACGATGGTCGTGCTGAGCCTCGAAGGGGAAGTCGGCGGTGAGATGATTCTTACGTTCGATGACGAGAACGCCCGACAACTGGCAGCCACGCTCCTAAAACGCGAGCCTGATCTGTCTTCCGAATGGACAGAACTAGAACAGTCGGCACTCAACGAGACGGGGAACATCCTAGGCTGTGCCTACATGAACGCCTTGACGCGGTTGATCGGAGTCGAGCTGGTTCCTTCGCCGCCCTACTTTATTCAAGATTTCGGCGCCAGTGTTCTCCAACAGGCATTGATGGTCCAGGCGATCACCACCGACACAGTCCTCGTGTGTCGAACACGCTTCGAACGCGACGGCGAGGCACTCAACTGGAACGTGTTCTTCATCCCAAGTGCGGAACTTCAAAACCGGATGGAAGACGCCTTGCAATCGACAACCTGAAACGGCACATCCACCGCTTGACAACGTTGTTTCCAACCAGGTGTGCCGCTGTGTGTAACCCTAATATGAGTAACGGATCGATGATATCCACGGTAATCGATGCCTCACGGCGAGTCGGTCTAGGGCAAATTGAGATCGCGCATGCTCCGGCCCAACTCACGGCGATTCTTGGGTCGTGCGTCGGCGTTGCGATCCATGATCGAAAAACATCGACCGGCACATTAGTGCATGTCGTAATGCCACATGGCGACGACCAGGACCGGATTGTCGCACATCACGCTGAACGTGCCGTCAACGATTCAGTCGCCCTGCTTGAGGAAGCCGGCTGCGATCGCGAGAACCTAATCGCAAAGATTGCAGGCGGGGCAAAGATGTTCGGCGCGAAAGAACTTACGGCGCGCGACGAAAACAATATCGCAGCCGTACGACATGCCTTGAACGCGGCAAACATTGAACTCCGCGGTGAACACGTTGGCGGATCGAAGGGTCGCCGCGTGACGCTCTTTGCCCAAACCGGTGGTTTCCTCATCGAAATGCCGAGCGAAGACCCGCTGACGCTTTAGTCTCACTTGCCAAATCAATATTCAGACCACACCAAACGCTTCTTTAGAGAAAACAAAATGGCTCGCACACTACTCATCACCGACGACGCTCCGATCATTCGCGAGATGCTGAAAGACACGCTCGGCGACGCTGGTTGGGAAATCGCGGGAGAGGCCACCAATGGCCAAGAAGCGATCGACCAGTTTCGCGCGTTGCGCCCTGATGCCGTGACGCTGGACATGGTGATGCCGGAGTTCGATGGAATGCACGCCCTGCGCGGCATTCGCGAACTTGATCCGAATGCCACGGTCGTCATGGTCAGCGCGGTGGAACAGACCACCGTCCTGAAAGAGGCGTTTCGGGCCGGTGCGGCCGACTTTATTGTGAAGCCCTTCGATAAGAAGGTTCTGGTCGAAACGTTAGACAAGCTCGTTCCCGACCAGCCGGGCGACCAAGCCCCACTCGCTTCGGCACCAGGCTAAGAACGTGTTTTGAAATGCGCTTCCAGCCCCAAGGACAAGCGAATCATCCCGTCGCAAGGCGTGCGAAGCAGGCGAATCCAGGAGATCCGTCGATGCAGCACAACGCAGCGATGGGATGATTTTAGCCGTCCGACGGCGGAATGGTATTTCAAAACACGTTCTAAGCCGAAGGATTGATGCCGACAATTGCCATTGCGGATGCGAACATGGAGGTGATAGACGATGACGGTCGAATCGCTACAACGCACGTTGAACTACGCCTCTTTGGGCCGTCAAGCCTACCGCCTCAAGCAGGCTGACGATCAGCAGCTCGCCGAGATTGCCAGAAAACATTTGGCCCAGCGGATGGGCAAGATGCGAGGGCTGCCCCAAAAACTTGGCCAGATGCTGAGTTTCTCACATGCCGCGGAGACCGACGAGGACACCGCAGGCGCGTTCGATGCCCTGCAAGAATCGGCCGACCCGCTGCCATTGGAAACGGTCGCACCTCGATTGGAAGAAGCGTGGGGCCAGAAGATCGAGACGGTCCTTTCTGAGATCAGGCCCGACGCATTCGCCGCATCGTTGGGCCAAGTCCATCAGGCGCGACTTCACGATGGCCGTGATGTGGCCGTTAAGATTCAATATCCCGGCATCCGCGATGCCGTGATGCACGACCTGCGAATGTTGGGTTGGCTAAGCATCCCCGTCGGCAACCTGCGGCGAGGCTTCGATCTGTCGGCATACCAAGCGGTGATTCTCGAAGACCTTAACCGTGAACTCGACTATCGACACGAAGCCCAGTTGCAAGCTGCTTTCGCCGACTGGTCAGACGGATGCCAGTGGCTTGTCGTTCCCCGCCCCATCGATGCGTTATCGACCGATTCTGTGCTCGTCAGCGAGTGGGAAGAAGGCGAGCGTTGGCAAGATGTGAAGCGAGATTGGAGCGAGTTACACCGTCGTAAGTTGGCCCGAATTTTGGTGCGGTTCTTTATTGAGGGCCTATTCCAACACGGCCTACTGCATGCCGATTGGCACCCCGGCAATTTTCGCTTTCGCCGCCGCGGCGACGACATTTCGCTGCTGGTCTACGACTTCGGGTGCGTTTTCCAGCCCACGCTCACCCAACGGCTCACCTTGCTGCGGCTCATTCGGGCAACAGGCCATCGCGATGAACCGCCGCTACCGCTTCTCATGGCGCTGGGGTTCAACGAACAATATCTTGAACCGATGGTCGACAAATTGCCGGCCCTTTGTCAGGTGATGTTTGAACCCTTCATTTCGGAAGCCCCCTACGATGTATCTCGGTGGCGGCTCGGCGAAAGGATTGGCGATATCCTGGGCGACGATCGTTGGAACTTTCGTATCGCCGGAGCGCCGCAGTTAATCTTCCTGCTCCGCGCGATGCACGGTTTGAACTTTTATTTGCAAGGGCTAGGCCAAGCGGTCTCATGGTCCCACGAACTGAAACCACATCTGCAAGCGCTGGGCAACGATGCCGACCGAATCGTGCTGCCAAGCCCGAGCGTGGAGGGCCGAGGTTTTGCGTCGTTGTCGAAGTACCTGAAGATTCGCGTGCAGGTGGACGGCGAAACCAAAGTGCAACTGACCTCGCCGGCGTCTGCTATCGACGATCTCGAAGAACTGCTGCCCAGCGACGTGAAGCGGCGAATCGACGAGCTGGAGATTGATCTAGCATCGCTGGTCAGCGATGTTCGCCGCCGCGGGTACACCCCGGGTGAAGTCTTCCGGCTGGAAGATGCAGGCAAACAAATCGAGGCTTGGCTCGAGTGAGCCGATCAACGAAGCACGCGCTCGAGCTGCTTTCGTACAGCATCTTCGATCTTGCCTTTGAACACGACGGCTGCCAGCGGAAGATGACTGTGCAGGTGAACCAGGTTCGCTTCGACGCGTAAGGTACCGTTGGTCGAAAAGCCCATCGCGCGGAACGAAAAGTCGAGGCCTTCTTCGTGCCAAGCCTCTTGCAAGTCGCTGACATGCGTTCCGTATTGCTCTCTGGCCAACTCGATGAATCGTTGCAGGCGTTCGAGCGCCTCATCACGTCCAAGAGTGTGCTCGTGCGAGATTTTGAGTTTCGCCATGATGGTTCCTTCGCTCGGCGGTTATCCGATCTTCGACTTGAGATCTTTCAGCAATGTAACCGCGTGACCGATTTCTTTTTTCTGTCGCTCGGGATCTTGAGGGATCTCGCGTTCGATGGTTAAGGGGCCTGTGTACCCGAGTCGATCGAGCGTGCGGAGGTATTGTTCCATATCGACTTGCCCTGCCCCCAGCTCTCCCTCTTGCCCCCCCGTGTCGCCCGGGTTGTCTGACCACAGGGCATCTTTGCAATGAATGCTGCGGACGTATTGGCCAACCTTCTCCAATGCCTCAAGCGGCTTGCCCGACCCATACAGAATCATATTCGCCGGATCGAAATTGACGAACAGATTATCACGCTCAACATCGCCGATGAATTGAACCAAGCCGGCGGCCGTTTCTTGACCGGTTTCCAAGTGCAATGCTTGGCCGTTCCCGGCACAGTGATCGCACACTTTTCGGGTGATGTCGATTACTTCGCGATACAACGGGTCGCTCGTATCGTGCGGCACGAACCCCAAGTGCAGCGCCACGACATCGACCCCCAGCAGTTTCGCGAAGTCGGCAATCTCCAACATCTCTTCAGTCCGCTGGGCACGGGTTTCCGGCGGTACCAGTCCCACGGTTTGCACGACCGTTGGAATATCGGCGTAACTCTCGCCGGCGAACCCACCAAAGACAGCCGTCGTGGTAACCCCCGCATCGCCGAGCCGGTCTAAGAATGCCTGGGCAGCTTCGCGTGTGCGACTCGCTTTCGAGGGGGCATGCAATTGAATAGTCGGAATGCCAAGCTCACGCACCACGTCGAACTTGACGCCCAACCCTTCATCGATACTCGTGAAGACACCTATCGGCCACTTTTCCACGGTCAACTCCTGTTGGCGGGTTTTTGTTTCTGAACAGCAGCTTGTCGACGCTTGGGCGAGCGGCAGAAACTTTCTTACCGTAGCATGGGACCTCGTCCCGTGTACTCTGTGAATTCTACACAGGACAGGATCCCATGCGACGGTAGATTTCTATCGACTGCTCGCCTTGGAGAGGTGCTCACAGAGAATCTGCTACCGTCCCCAAACTCTCTACGCCTTCACCTTGGGAGCAATCCCCTCGGGCGTTTCGTCGCTGTCGATCTCGAACCACTCGGGCTTGAATTCGATTTGTTTCCGTTGGGCAATTGCTATGTTCGTCGTCAGCGCGATGACGGCATCCGCCAGCGCGACCTTGGGATAGCATCGAGGCAGATTTTCCGGATCGGGATTGCGAATGCACCATGCCCAATGTTCGATCTCCTCGGTGTAGCCGCGGCTGATCGGACCGCTGAGTGCCCGTTCGCCCACGTTATCAGCAGCACCGCCGCCCGTCTCATACGAATCGAGCGCCGGCCCGTCGGATACTTTTACTTTGGTCGTGGTGGACGATTTCTTGAACAACAGCGCCTCTTTCTCACGTTCGAGAACCAACGTACCTTCGGTTCCCAGCACCGTTTCGCCGTAACCCCCGAAGCCATTTCCGTTGATTGACGAGTAGGTGACCGCGGCTTTCTTGTTGCGTTCTTCTTCGGTACCCTCGGCAACATATTCGGGCATGGGGTATTCAAAGCTGCAATACACATGGTCGTCGCAATCGCGATCGGGCGGGAAAAGGTA
>CAZNXE010000222.1:0-9519 GCA_964576465.1 uncultured Planctomycetaceae bacterium | reverse complement strand
TACCCAAGGCATCTTGTCGCTTCGCGACCCAGCCGAACGGCTGGGCCACCCGTCGGTAATACACTGCGTTCCCTCGCTGACGCGTCGGGTTGTGATTGGTACGTGTTCTTATCTGTCGTATGCCTAACTGGCCAGACTCTTTTGCATGTCGCTGGTAGATAAACGCTCGTCGGGCTGATACGCTCGGGAGAGGTGACTTTCGCGACACGCAGTGACGAGTAAGGTAGCGCATGAGTTCACAGTCCTCTCTCAATGAACCCTCGGCCATGGAAGCCGAACTGCTGCAGGACCAGTTGCAGCGGTTTCGCGTCGATTTTCAACTCCTCCGCGACGAAATCGGTAAGGTGTTCGTTGGTCAAGATGAAGTTGTGGAAGGTGCCTTGACCGCACTGGTGGCGGGGGGACATGTCCTGCTGGAGGGCGTGCCAGGGCTCGGCAAGACGCTCTTGGTGCGCACGTTGGCCGACGCGTTGCACATGAAATTTCAGCGCGTGCAGTTTACGCCAGACTTGATGCCGGCCGATTTGATTGGCACCAACGTAATCACCGAGAGCGATGCCGGACATCGGCGGTTCGAGTTCCAGCCCGGCCCAATCTTTGCGAACGTCGTGCTGGCCGACGAAATTAACCGAGCAACCCCCAAGACACAGTCGGCGTTGTTGGAAGCCATGCAGGAACAGTCTGTCACCGTGGCTGGTGTAACGCATACCTTGCCAGGCGTTTTCTTCGTGATGGCGACACAGAACCCCTTGGAGATGGAAGGCACCTATCCATTGCCCGAGGCACAAATCGACCGCTTCTTCTTCAAGTTGATCGTCCGATTTCCCAGGGTCGAGGACTTGGAAGTGATTCTGGATCGTACGACCGAGAACGATGAACCGAAGGCCACGACTGTTTTTGATGGCCAGCGGGTTTTGCAGTTGGGGCATCTGGCCCGTCAGATTCCGATTGCCAAGCCCGTGCGCCGCTACGCCATCGCACTGGTCATGGCAACCCATCCCGAGCACGCGAGCGCCCCTGATCGAACGCGGAACTATGTGCGCTATGGTGTCAGCCCTCGTGGTGTGCAAGCACTTGTTCTTGGGGCGAAGATCCATGCGATTCTCGACGATCGTTACCATGTTGCCGTGGAAGATATCCGTGCCGTGGCCATGCCGGCGCTAAGGCATCGCCTCATTTTGAACTTCGAGGGTCAGGCTGAAAACGTCACGGAAGACGACGTCATCAACGCGGTGCTGGAACACGTACCGTATGCAACCAACGCCGAGTAAGTTACCCGACGAACATCAACGGCGGCTCAACCCACTCACCGGATCTCACGATGCCACTCTTCGATCCGCGATTCCTTGAGAAGATTGAATACCTTGCGCTCGTTTCGCGACGGGCGTTTCGCGGTCAATTGTTTGCGCAGCGTCGCGGGCGCCGCTTGGGAACCGGCGTCGAATTCGCCGATCATCGCGACTACACCCCGGGCGACGACTTACGGTACATCGATTGGAACGTCTATGCCCGGCATGGCGAGTTGCTACTGAAGCGTTTTCAGGAAGAAGAAGACCTGCATGTGTACTTTCTACTAGATTGCTCCCAGAGCATGGACGTCGGCGTTCTCCGAAAGTTCGATCATGCACGCCGCGTTCTGGCAGCGCTGGCATACATCGCGCTCGACGATTTGGACTGCGTCGGCGTAACCGCTTTCGCAAACAATGTGCATAACGACTTTTCCTTGATCCGTGGCAAGCAACGCATCCATGCACTGCTGCGGTTTCTGGAGAAGCTAGAAACACGCCATGATGTGGTAACCGATCTTGAAAGAAGTGTGCGGACGTTCGTGAATCGACGCCAGCGGCGCGGCATGGTGGTTGTCATCAGCGACCTGTACGACCCGGCAGGTTTCCAACGCGGGATCGACCTGTTACGGCACGAACGATATGAGCCGTACCTGGTGCATCTCTACGATCCGCAGGAGGCGAATCCCGCGCTTCGGGGAGAAGTCGAGCTGGTCGACATTGAAACAAACCGCGTCGAAACCGTCACGATCACACGACGCGCGCGGCGAGATTATCGACGCAGATATCAGGAGTTCCTGGACTCCATCACGCGGTATTGTCGTAAACACGGCATCGGACATATCAGCGCATCGACCGATCTGACGTACGAAGACCTGATCCTCGACATGATGCGGGCATCCGGGGTTCTAGTTCGACGAACCTAGGGTATTGATCTCCCATGCACTTTTCACTTTCTTATGCGACGGCGACATGAGCCTTTTGAATCCCAGTGCACTTTGGCTGTTGCTGCTTGCCGTGCCGCTGGTCGCGCTGTACGCGTTACGTGTTCGTCCTCCGCGTGCAACCATTGCAACGTTCATGTTTTGGGAACCGCGGCACGAATCCACACGGCGCAGGGCACCGTGGTATCGCGTGCAAGACCTCGTTTCATTGATCTTTCAACTCGCCTTGCTGGCACTATTCGTGACGGCGCTCGCCGAACCGCGGTTCAATTCCCGGGATGCGGCAGCCCGTCAGGTTGTGATTGTGATCGACAATTCGGCAAGCATGCACGCCACGGACGTCCGCCCCAGCCGTTTTGAACGTGCTCGGGCAGAAGCCGAAAAAGTGCTGGACCATCTCGCTGGGGAAGACGAAGTGGCGATCGTTACGGCGGGCGGCATGCCCCGTGTTGTGTGTCGATCGACGCAATCACGTTCGCTGCTTCGACAAGCGGTGGCGAGCGTGTCCGTATGCGATTCGCCCGCGCAGCTTGACGATGCGATTGCGTTGGCGGGGCAACTTCCTCACCAGGGTCCGCGGCACTTATTCATCATCAGCGATCATCCTTCGCACAATGATGTCTCTTCGGCCTTCGATCAAGTACACGCAATTTTAGTTGGTGGCATCGCGGACAACGTTGCTATCACCAAATTCCAAGCCCGTCGCAGTTTCAACGATGCGGTCGGTTACGAAGTGCTGATCGAAGTGCAAAACTTTTCGCGACGTCCGACGAACTGCCGTTTCGAGCTGACTCTCAACGACAGGCTGATCGACGTTGTTCCGCTGGAACTGGCACCCGGCGATCGGTGGAATCGCGTGTTGTCGGAATCTTCAGCCAAAGGCGGACGTCTCATGGCGAGGCTCGTTCTCGAGGACAAACTGGCGTTGGATAACATCGCGTGGTCGGTTCTGTCTGATCGGAAGCCTCGCGACGTCTATCTTGTCTCGCCCGGCAATTTGTTCTTGAGTGGAGTTTTGAACGCGCTGCCCCAGGTTGAATTGCACATGCTAGACACCGTGCCAGAACGTGTTGAACCGGACGCAGTGCTGGTTCTGTATCAACAGAGTGTGGACAGCTTGCCGCCGGGCAGGGTGCTTGTGATTGAGCCGGTCAGTTCGACACCAAGTTGGCGATGCGGACCCTTGGTCGAAGTGCCCTACGCGGTGCAGCAGCGCGAGTCACCCTTGTTGCAGCATGTGCGGTTGGGCGACATCGCCTTTCTTGGTGCGCGGCGGCTTGAACTTAATGTCGCGTCGGAAGTGCTGCTGCAAAGCCCGGACGGCGACCCGCTGCTGTTTGCGATTCGCCGCGGCGAAGGGAATGTGGTGGTGATCAACGCCACGTTGGATCAAGGCGACTTGCCGTTGCGGACCGCGTTTCCAATTTTGATGGCCAACGCACTGACGTGGTTGACCGATGCCACGGGCGAGTTTCAGGAATCATTCAAGACAGGCGACTTTGTCGAACTTGCTCGTGATGGGGCGATGATTCGCGATGCGAGAGACCGTCGCGTCGATCGTGACCGCCCGACGTTCGATGCCGGGGTGAGCGCGCTTTCACGGAACGAGTCACCGACGATCGTGACGCTACGCGCACCCTCCGGGCGTGCGCGACAACGAGAAATATCCGCAAGGCACTCTACAGTTGGTCCACTTGACGAGTGCGGCATCTGGCGGGTCGAAGTCGAACCGTCTTCGGAAAACATGGAACCGTCGATCATTCGGGTGGCTTGTAATCTGAACGATGGTACAGAAAGCGATCTTCTCACCGGTCAGCATGTTCACTCAACGATGTCTGCGGAACTAGGCGCCGGTCACCATCCCGTGTGGTGGTTCGTGGTACTGGGGGCGTTGTGTCTAACCCTTGCGGAATGGCTGCTCTATCACCGTAGGTGGATTGGTTAACATGCCATCGACGGACTACACGCTCGAATTCACGCACGCGAGCTATCTCTATGGAATGCTCGCCATCGGTTGGGTCGTGCTTCTCGCCGTATGGTCACTGGCGAATCTAGGGCGTCGGCAACGTTTCGGCTTGGTTGTTGTCCGCTCGACCGTGGTCATGTTGCTGGTTGCGGCGCTCGCTGGAATGTCGTTGATCTCGCCGAGCGCGGATCAGTTCGTCATCTTTGCGATCGACGAAAGTGTCAGTGTCAGTGACGCCGCTAGAAGTCACGTCGCGCAATTTATCCAGGATGCCCAAGAGCATCTGGGGCCGCATCGCGTCGCCTTCGTCCGATTTGCCGACAATGTTGGCCCCGTCAGTTCGACCTATGATACTTCTGAAGGGGCTTCATTAAATCGCATGGGGACCGATTTGGCGTCCGCCGTTCGTAGGGCAACAGCCAGCATGCCCACGTCGTATGCCCTGCATGTCGTGCTCTTTTCAGACGGTCGCGAGACAAGAGGGAATGTCCTGCACGCCGCGCTCGTCGCTGAAGTGCCCATCTCCACGGTGCCCTTGCCGGGGAACGATGCGCCGGAAGTGCTCGTGGCTGCGATCCAAGCACCGGCAGAGGTCCGAACGGGTGAGCCGTTTTTTGTCGACGTCATCGTCAATGCAAGCCACGACGGCGAAGGGACGGTCGATGTATTCGAGGACAGCCACCTACTCGTCTCGCAGCCGCATCATGTGTCCGAAGGTGAAAACCGTTTTCGCTTTCGACATAGCTTGAACGATCGCCAGCAAGCACGGATCACGGTTCGCCTGCGAGCGTTTCGTGACACGCAGCTTGATAATAACACCGCCGCGGCGATTGTTCATGCTTCTGGCACCTCGGGCATTCTGTTGATTCACCGTGAGCCGGAGAGTTCAAACCACTTGCGATGGGCGCTCGAAGAGGAGGGCATCGCCGTCGACGCGCGCCCCATTAAGGGCTTGCCAGAAGATCTCGCGCAGCTCGATGTGTTCGACCTGCTGATTCTCGCCGACGTGCCGGCTTTGTCACTCAGCAGTCAGCAGGTGCAATCCATTCGGCACTATGTCGAGACATTAGGAGGCGGGCTGATCGTCATCGGCGGCGAACAATCGTTTGGCCTGGGCGGGTATTACGGATCAGCACTCGAAGAGGTGCTGCCGGTGAGGAGTGATTTTGAGCGCGATCAAGAAAAGCCAAGCCTCACCATGGTGCTGGCGGTCGACAAGTCGGGTTCGATGGCTGGCGAAAAGATAGAACTGGCCAAGGATGCGGCACGGGGGGCCGTCGAGCTGTTGGGAACAAACGACAGCGTCGGCGTGCTGGCCTTCGAGGGGGACACGTATTGGGTCGCTGATATTCATCCCTGTACCGATAAGACCTACGTCCTCGAACGAATCAGCCGACTATCAGCCGGCGGCGGTACGAATCTCTATCCCGCGCTCAACGAAGCATTCCTGGCCTTGGAGGCTGCCAACTCGAAGCTCAAACACTGTATTGTGCTGAGCGACGGCAACTCGACGCCGGGCGACTTCGACACGTTGGTCGCCGCGATGGCTGCCGCGCAGATTACGGTTTCAACGGTCGCCGTAGGGCTCGAAGCCGACCGCGAGTTGCTGCAACGCATCGCGGAGACAGGTCGAGGGCGATACTACTTCTGCGAAGATGCCAGTTCGGTTCCCCAAGTCTTTGCACGGGAGACCATCGTTGCCAGCCGTTCGGCATTGCACGAAGATCCGTTTCTGCCGCAAGTATTACGCTCGACACCGGTCTTGGCAGACCTCGATCTTGAAACGGCGCCCTTTCTGCTAGGGTTCGTCGGCACGCGCCCCAAGGCAACAAGCGAGGTGATCTTGGGGACCGAGAGCGACGAACCATTGCTGGCATGGTGGCGATTTGGATTGGGCACCACGGTCGCATTTACCTCCGATGCTTCGAGCCGCTGGGCCGCCGAGTGGCTTGATTGGCCGGGATTCAGCCGCTTTTGGGCGCAGGTGGCCCGACATGCCATGCGGCCCGCGGAATCGCGCAATGCGAAACTCGCTATCCACCGGGAGAACAACACAACGCACATCTCGCTCGACGTGGTCGATGACAACGGCGAGTTTATCAATGGTGCCCTGACCGAAGTTGATTTGATCGCGACCGGCGGAAACATCAGCACGCACGAAATTGCTCAGACAGGGCCAGGGCGTTATGAAGCAACGCTGGACACATCCGCGGAACAAACTGCTCATTTCCAAGTTCGACAATCGCTTCACGGTAAGACGCGATATCGGGCTTCGCGAGCGGTGGCGGCAAGCTATCCTGAAGAGCTGCGTTTCCAACAGCCCAACGTCGATCTTCTTAGGCAGCTTGCCGAGGCGACGGGAGGGCGGTTCGACCCTTCGCCCGAAGAAGTCTTTCTGCCCCTTGGAACATCCGGTCGAAAAGTTACCCGACTGTGGCCGCTGCTGGTGATCGCCGCAAGCCTGTTAAGCGTGCTTGATGTGGCTCTGCGACGGATTGACATGGCGAGGTTCAAGACGCATGAATAACCATGGGTACGGCATACGTAGGAGAGCATCCGTCGGTGACGACGATCGTTCTTATTGGATTCAACGGAGCGGGGCCAACCGATGATGCGGCAAAATGTTCCCGGAGATTCGTCTGTCCACCTTCGCGACCTGTTGCGGCCGGTGATGCGTCGCTGGCACATTGCCTCGGGCGCACAATACGCAGTGTGGGCCATGGTGGTCTGCGCCGGCTTTACGATCGCAGGGACACTGGCAGCCTGGTCGTTCCAAACGCCGTTCCCAAGCTGGCTTGCCCTGCTGTTACTCGTCATCGGGCCAACAGCAGCATTCTTTGGTGGGCTGCTAAAGCGGTACACCGCGACCGATGCGGCAACGTTGTCCGACTGTTGCTACGGACTGCAAGATCGCCTCGTATCCGCGGTTGAGTTCGAGCGCATCGACGATGCAACGCCACTGCACAAGCTACAGATTGCTGACGCTCGAAGGCGTGCCATGGAAGTCGATCCACGCGTGGTCGTGCCGTTGAACATGCCACGCCACGCGCCGCTTGGCGTCACCCTGGCAATCATCGCTGTTGGGTTGGTCGTCGTCCCACGAAGCTCGCCCGATGCGATTTCAGCACCCTCCACGCCATCGCCTGCGATCGTTGAGGAATCGAATCGCTTGACAGCGCAGGCAGAAGAGCTGGCCCATCGTGCGGCGGACGAGCATGACGCTCTACTTCGGCAGATGGCCGACAGAATGCGTGAGGCGGCCGATGCCATGCGAAAAGAATCAACCGATGTGGGCGACGCCTTGGAGGAGATTTCGCGGCTACAAGAGACGATTCGCCAACAGCAGGCCGAATTCAAGATCGAGCTGGTTCAGGCTCAACTACAAACAGTTGCCGAGGCATTGCGCGACATTCCAGGTCTTGAGGAAACCGCCCAAGCGATTGAGCAATTCGATTTTGAGAAAGCTGCCGAGAGACTGGAAAACTTCGATCCCGAGGAGATCGACTCTCTGGCTGCGCAGACTGCCGGAGAACGTTTGGGGGAAGCCGCGGAGCAACTCGAGCAGTCGAATCTGGATCAACTTGCCGAGCCGGTGCGAAAGATGGGCCAAGGGCTTCAGGATGAAAATCACGCGACCGTATCTTCCGCGGCGAAACAACTTGCGAAAGAGCTTCGTGAGCATGGAAAGCTCACGCAAACCAACAGCCGACTGCAAAGCCAATTAGCTGCCATGTCCGAGAGCAAGGCGCGGATTGTCGGCGGTCAATCGGTCGATGCCGCCGGCCAGAAGTCTCAGCAAACTTCGTCAGAGGTCGGCACCGGAGTCGATGGCGATCTTCGCGGAGACCTCTCGAAACTTGATAGCCAGCGTGAACCCTTTGAGATTCCTAGCGAGTTAGGCAGCGGAGATTCAGCGGTGGAAAGCTCGATCGCGCAATCAAGCGACGACACCGCGAAGCGAACGTACCGCGATGTTTTTCAGCACTATGAGAAGCTCTCACGCGCCGTGCTCGAGACAGAGCCGATTCCCTTAGGCCACCGACGAACCATCCGCCGCTACTTCGAACTGATCCGCCCAGCCAACGATGACGCCAATCCAAACACATCGGGCAGCGGTAAGCACCGACTCCCGTAGTGTGTGTGCTTGCACGCACCGATCACTACAGAAAAGTGCGTGCAAGCGCACACACTACAGAATGGTTGTCGACGTTCGTTACGCATGCGCTTCAGTAGTTCGTAGTGTGCGTGCTTGCACGCACGTCTCGTTGCTTACAGTAACCACGTACGTGCAAGTCCCGTAGTTCCATTGCCACGTGTGTGCAATCACGCACACTACTTGTCTGCCGTGTCCACGTCGGCTAAAAATACTCACCGCGGAACAACACAAATGCCAAATTGTCAAAGAACAGGCGAACGGCCGAGTTTTTGGACACTACGGCGGGACGCCCACTACGCCGTTTGTTTCTCTTAGATATGGCGTAAACCACCAGATCTGCTGGTGAGAATTCAATTCGGCCACGGCAAGTAGATGACGCGCCCGGTATGATGGTCGTAGAGCCGACCCATTTCACCGTTTACGGGAAAGCCGATGACGGTTTCGTAGCGACCGATTCGATAAGTACTCTTGGGATGTCTTGCGCTGATTTGCTCCAACGCCTCGACGACGACTGACTGTCTCGCGCGAATCTGTTCCAACGTCTCGACGATGTTTGACTGCCCGTCCTCCTCTATTGGCGCCGTTGGTGGATGTTCCTCGCCGTTGACCACAGTGTCCGGCATCTCCTCAGTTTCCCGATCGGGTCCGTCTATGGCGCAGATTCGAGCATTTTGGCAAACTTCTTTGACCCACACGAGATCGTTGGATCCTAGTACTTCAAAAGTGATCTTTTCGGGATTCAGCGAATTCAGAGTACGGGCAAATAGCTCGCGATCATCCGGCACATAGCAGGCCCATATCTCTGAGGGAGTCCCTGTCATGATTTTGCACAAGATGATACCTCGATCTCGCCAAAGTGTGAATGTAGACCGAGGTTGGTAGACATAGCCGTAGCCGCTGTAGAGGACGTCGGTGCACCAGACATCACCTCCCTGGGACTCAATCCGCCGCACGGCAGTGTGTATGTGCCAGCCCCGAACTGCGACCGCCAACAAGCAGGCGACGATACCAGTCGCCACGAGCAGTGTTCGAACCGAGAATCGTGGGAGTAGCCGTTTCATACTGCGTACCGCCATCGCGTGACAGACTTCCTCTCCTATATTTTACGTCAAGTCGAGATAGGGGTAGGGAGGGCCGGTTGCCCGGCTCCCCCTCCCTCCGAACCGG
>CAZNXE010000221.1:0-9540 GCA_964576465.1 uncultured Planctomycetaceae bacterium | reverse complement strand
CGATACCCGGGGAGAGTGACGGGGTGGGCGCAGAATCGCCAGAGGCGTTTTGCGGCACAGAGAATGCCGTCGATCGAATCTGGTGAGTCCCTAGACGTAAGGAAACGTCCTATGGCACGATGCCAACTGCGAATTTTTCACGCGGAAGAGGATTTCGCTCCCGCTGTTGATTCGGGCACAAAGCCCGCGACCGTAACCGTTGAGATGCGAGAAGTCTTACCCCTGTTGGCCGATGCGGTGAACAACAACCGCACCTGGCTGCAAGACTTCGAGAACGACGACATCACGATCTCGGCCGATCTCTACGAGGTCATCCTCGCCTACCAGCATTGCAGGCGACCGGTTGCCTAGCCGCCGCCGACCAGCTTCAGACAACCATCAAACGGCCCGTCAATCCATTCTTGGCGGGCCGTTTTTTGCTAGCAATTCCAGCCAAATCACCCGGGCTTGATATGTGGCCACTCAGGCACCTGAATTGCCGCACAATTCCGCGACGGCTTCGGACCGAGAGGCGTACATCGGCCAGATCTTGTCGAGTCGGGTTGTTGTGAGAACGTCTTTGCAGAAAGGCGAGAGGCCGCACAACGCCATCTGCCCTTCGCGCTTTCGGAGCTGTCTCCAGGTGCGAAACAACACCTCGATAAACCGCGAACCAATGTATTCGGTGTGGCTCATATCAATGACCACCTGCGGAGGATCGACCGTCGCAACCTTGTCGAGCAGCGTTTCAATCTCCTGCATGCCCTCGGTATCCAAAGCATCGTACGCTTGATCGAGTTGGACGACCGTCACGTCTTGCTCACGTGTGATTTCGGCCATGAAACGCATCCCGTTTGACGAAGGGGGGTGACCATGTCGGGGTTGCCCGCGGCGACGCCAGCATGCCATGCTTCCAACTGGGGGGAGCAGCCGCCGGTCGAGCACCAAGGTGATAACTCGCCGGTGAGTGTAGAAGAGGCCGGCTCGCCGGGCAATACGCAGAATCGTCGCATTTCTCGGCGTTCCCCAACCGATCGATCCCAAATGACGGCCACCGGAAATCGGCGCAACCGAAGGATCACCAAGCCCGTGTTGCCCAATACCGCGAATCGTCCACGATTGGCCTAGAACATCTCTGTCCGAAATTTGCCGCCAAGTCGTATAATTCGAGCAGATGAGTTCGATCGGCGATCATTTGCAAGACTGACTACCGCCACTCCACCGCTGTGCCACCTTCAAAATTGAAAGGGAATCGCGTGAGCGATATCGTGCCCTCAGACTCAACGAACCACGAATCGGGTGAGCCGAGTGTCGTGCCTGACGGCAACGCCGCCGCGCTCGACAAGAGCGACTTGATCAATCAGATCATCGAGTCGGCAGAGAAGTTGCGCCGCGACAACACCAGCCGAGGCGATCTTAAGATTCTCAGCCGGGCGCTCAAAGAGCTGCGCTATGCGTTCAAGGTTTTTGCCCCGTATCGAGATGGTCGCAAGGTCACCGTTTTCGGCTCAGCGCGAACGGAACAGTTCGAGCCATCGTTTCAACAGGCGGTTGAGTTCGGCCGCGCCATGGCCAAACAAGACTGGCTCATCGTCACCGGTGCCGCCAGCGGGATCATGGAAGCCGGGCACGTTGGCGCGGGGCGTGAACATTCGATGGGCCTGAACATCATGCTGCCCTTCGAGCAAGAGTCGAACCCGGTGATCGCCGGCGACTCGAAACTCGTCCATATGAAATACTTCTTCACGCGCAAGCTGATGTTCGTGAAGGAGTGCGACGCCGTGTGTCTGCTTCCTGGTGGATTCGGCACACTGGACGAAGGGCTGGAAGTTTTAACGCTGCTGCAAACCGGCAAACGCGACATGGTGCCGATCGTCTTCCTGGACGCACCCGGCGGCGAATTCTGGACCGCATGGCAGGAGTTTGTCGTAAAGCAACTGTTGCACAACGGTTTGATTTCCAAGGAAGATCTCTCGTTGTATATCGTTACCGACTGTGTCGAAGAAGCGGTCGCCGAGATCCTGAATTTCTACCGCGTCTACCACAGCATGCGATACGTTCGCCGCCAACTTGTATTTCGCCTTCAAGAAACTCCGTCGGAGGAACTCGTTGAAGGCCTTAATACCTACTTCCGCGATGTTCTGGTCGCCGGTGACTTTGTCGTCGGCGATGCTCTTGGGGAAGAGAAAGACGAGCACGATCTAGCGGATATGCCCCGTCTCGTCTTTCAATTCAATCGCCGCGATCTTGGTCGGCTGCGGCAAATTATCGACTGCATCAACCGAGGGCACCTCAAGCCCGAGGAAATGCAACATCGCTACCCCAAGGCAACCGACCCAAATCCGCGGACGTAAACTGCGTGCGTTACAGGCATGCTCATCCGCGGCATGATCGCGCAGCTCACCAGATGTATTTCATCAGTCGGTACGGCGTCTGCTCCATGTATCGCCGGTAGTCATCTCCCCGCGCGGCAGTCATTTGTCGCTCTTCAATCGGGATGAACCCAATGAAGGTGATGCCCACCAAGCCCACCCAGAAAACTTGGGCCATGTGGGGATGAATCAGCAGCGAGCATGTCCCGCCAATCAGCGCCGCACGATACATGGGATGTCGAACCTGGGCGTACGAGCCTTCGGTGTGCAGAGGCGTTTCAGCACCATGAGAGTGTGAAATCCCAGCACCGGGGGCTCCTAGCAGTTGATCGAGGGTCTGGAGTGTTGCGCCTTCGAAGAACAAGAATGAGGCGAATAACAGCCCGATTTGTCCGGCAAATTGCAACGCGCCCATAGCGTCTGCCGAAAGCATCACCGCTCCGCCCGGCATCGGTTTGTGGAGTACAACGACTGCCAGCCAAGTTACGATCGTCACGAAAATGTAGAAACGTCTTTCGCGTGGCGACCCAACTGCGTTGCCCCACACCGCGCGTTTGAACCAAGAACGGGTCATGACAAGGTGTGGAATCGTGAAGGCGCCATAGAGAAGGAGATTGAACCCGTAGTTGATTCCCGGTGCGTCAGGGTCGTAGCGAAAGCCATGCAGCAGCGAGCCAAAGACGGTCATCAAGCCCAGATAGCTGAACGCACGGTATGCCAGCGCGTAAGTTCGAGAGGATTGATCCTCGGGCGACGATTGATCAAAAGCAGTCATTCTCTTCCTCTGGTTTGCGGTCTCCACGGCTGGGCTATTTCCCTTGGTGAAGGCATAAGGCGAGCGGCAGATAAGAACGTACCAATCACAACCCGACGCGTAAGCGAGGGAACGCAGTGTATTGCCAGTTGGTCCCTCGCTCACGCGTCCCCTTGGTATATTTTCATTCACCGCACGCCTAAGCACGGAGAGTGAGCACGCCTCCTCGATTCCAAGGGCTATACTGAGACGGCACAATGCGCAACGTTTGTTACAAGAGTCTACCGAATCGACAGGTTAGCGAACACATGAGACACAGATTTGGATTTGGAAACCGACGATTGAAATTCATCCATGGGGTTCTGTGCATCGCTTGGATTTTCCTTGTCTCGCCTGTGGGGGCACAGGAAAAAGGGCCGAACTGGGTTCAGGTGACCAGCGATGCCGGGTGGCAGCCGCGAGATTCGCAGGGCGAAGTTGTCTTTGACGATCGACTTTGGATTTTCGGCGGCTGGTTCAATTCATTCGAGGCGCCGCCCCGCGATGTGTGGAGTTCGACTGACGGAAAAGCCTGGCAACAAGTCACACCGCGCGCTCCGTGGAAACACAGCGACTTGTCGATGTCGATCGTCTTCAATAACAAAATGTGGTTCATGGGCGGCTGGTACAACGGACGTTTGCCAGGCCATTCAGCCAGCAACGAAGTCTGGTCGTCAAGCGATGGGAAAAATTGGGAGCAAGCCACCGACCGTGCAACATGGAGCCCGCGCGTTGCCGCGGCAACCGTTGTGTTCAAGGATCGAATGTGGATCCTCGGCGGAACCGAGAACTATTACTTCGGCGATCAGTCCAGCCTCAAGAACGACGTTTGGTCAAGCCGCGACGGCGTACACTGGGAACAAGCCACCGCGGCAGCCGGCTGGACACCCAGGGCATACCATCAGGCGGTTGTACTAAACGACAAAATCTACGTCTTCGGCGGCGGCAACTACGTACCGGAGTACCACATTACAAACGATGTATGGTGCTCCGAAGATGGCAAGCATTGGACCGAGGTAACTCCCGCGGCCCCCTGGCACGCTCGACTATGGTTTTCAGCAGTCGTCTACCGCGACCATATGTGGGTGCTGGGCGGTTGGACCAACAACCCCTACCGCAATTGGGGCGACGTCTGGTACTCAAGAGATGGTCGCAATTGGAAAGAATTCCGGTCAGACGTAAGCTGGAAGCCCCGGCACGAACACTCGGCCCTTGTCTTTCAGGACAAGATCTGGATCGTCGGCGGTCACGCCCAACCATTGAGCAACGAAATCTGGTCGCTAGAAATCCCGCCCGACTGGTTCGATGACGATCAGTAGAGAAAGACATTCCCTCGTGGTACAAAGCAAAATCGACGTCAACCGCATGGCAACCATAATGTCGCAAGAACAAGTCGAGAGCACGAGAACACAGGTCACCTTAAGAAGGACTCAATCACTGGGCCAACAAATAGTGCGCCTCGTTCTGTTTCCTACAGCCTCTGTTCCATTCAGCAGGCAGATTTACGGTTCCTGGAACCTTTGTTTTCTGGAACCTTTGTTTTCCCCGTCCTGTTGCAGTTCCAGGACTTCTTCGCGCCGCGGCTCGAACCAATGGTAGATCGCCGGTAGGACAACCAGCGTCAGGGTACTCGCTGTAAGGACACCGCCAATAACAACGGTGGCCAATGGCCGTTGGACTTCCGCTCCCGAACTGGTAGAGAGGGCCATCGGGATGAAGCCCAAGGCATCGGTTGCCGTCGTCATTAGCACGGGTCGCAGACGATCGAGCGCCCCTTGATGAACTGCCTCATTGATGCTCATCCCACGACGTCGCAGGTTTCGGATGTGTTCGATCAAGACGACGCCATCCATCACCGAAATGCCGAATAACGCGATGAAGCCAATGCCGGCTGAGATGGAGAACGGCATGCCGCGGATCCACAACGCCAGGATGCCGCCGGTCGCGCCAATCGGAACGTGCAAGAAAACAAGCAGTGCCAGTTTGCCCGAATTAAAAGTGAGGTAGAGCAATGAGCAGATCAGAAACAGCGCTAACGGAACAGCAATCGCCAGTCGACCAGCCGCGTCTTGCAGGTTCTTGAACTGGCCGCCCCAGCCAATGCTGTAGTTCGGAGGAAGCTCGACTTGTTCGGCAACTGCCTTTTTTGCATCGGCCACGAAACCGGCGAGATCGCGACCACGGACATTCACTTGGACGAGGAAGCGGCGACGAATATCGTCGCGGCTGATCTGAGCGACGCCGGGCCCGATCTCAATATCGACCAATTGTTCCAAGGGGACATGGCGACCTTGTGGATCGGCAACCTTCAACCGTTTCAGTGTCTCGACATGTTCACGCCATTTCGGCCCCAGACGAACTTGCAGCGGAAACCGCCGTTGTCCTTCAAAGACCTGTCCGACTTCTTTGCCACCAATGATGGAAATCGTGTCAAGAACGTCTGAAGCATTGATACCGTAGCGGGCAATCTGATTGCGGCGGATTCGCATCTGGATGTAGGGCAGCCCGCCGGTCTGCTCGGCCTGAACGTCGGCAGCACCAGGAACTTGGCCGACCACGGCGGCGATCTTGTTCCCGACTTCCTTCAGTGTTTCGAGATCGTCACCGTACAGACTGATGCCGATATCCAAGCGGACGCCTGCGATCAGTTCCTGCACTCGCAACTCGATGGGCTGCGTGAAACTGAAGTTATTGGCCGGAATATTCCTTTCCAAGGACTCCTTCATGGCGGCGACCAACTCATCTTTACTGGCGAATCGCCATTCGTCTTTCGGTTTCAGAATGACGAAGATGTCGCTGGCTTCAATGCCCATCGGGTCGGTGGCGATTTCCGGTCGACCGGTTTTTGAAATGACCGACTCGACTTCTTCAGGAAACTTGTCCATCAGATTTTTTTCGATGGCCGTCGTCATTTCGATCGAGCGTTCCAGGGACACGCTGGGGAGCCGGATCGCCTGGATCGCCATGTCACCTTCGTCCAGTTTCGGAACGAACTCAGCACCGAAGGTCATTGCAAGCAACACGCTCGCGCCAAACGTGCCAACGGCACTCAGAAAAGTGAGCACGGGTCGGGCGATGACGAATCTCAACAGCGGCTCGTAACCCGCCTTGCACCACCGTACCAGCAACGCGTCTTTTTCGCTGAACTTGCGGGCCAGAAACAGCGAAGCCAGCACCGGCATCACGGTGAGGGCGACGACGAGTGCTCCGACCAGCGCTGATATGAATGAGAACGCCATGGGGCCGAACATCTTGCCTTCGATCCCCTGCAACGACAGGATCGGCAGAAAAACGATGATCACGACCGCTCCGGCGAACAGGATCGGTCGGCCCACTTCATGCCCCGCTTCCCGAAAAACATCCAAACCGGCTCGTTTCATGTCGGGATTCAATCGCTTCGCCTGGGCCACGTGGCGAATCGAGTTCTCGACCATCACCACCGAGCCATCAACGATGATACCGAAGTCAAGCGCGCCCAAGCTCATCAGGTTGACTGACACGCCGAAGAAGTTCATCGCAGTAAACGTGATCAGCGCCGAGAACGGGATCGCGGCAGCGACAATCAAGCCAGCTCGCCAATCGCCAACGAGCAGAAACAGGATGATGATCACCAGGATCGCACCGCCGCTGACGTTTTCGGTCACGGTGTCGATGGCGCGGCGCACCAGTTCAGTACGGTCATAGAATGCGTCGATGTAGACCCCTTCGGGAAGCGTTTTCGCGATTTCCGCGACCTTCTGTTTGACGCGATCGACGACGGCTCGTGAGTTTTCTCCCATCAGCATCATGACAATGCCGGTCACCGCTTCGCCTCGACCGTCGCGTGTCACGTACCCTTGTCTCAACATGGGAGCGAAATGGACTTCGCCGATGTCGCGGATAAGAATTGGCGTGCCATCCTCACGGCTATCAAGCACGATGTTGGCGATATCGTCGAGTGACTGGACCAAGCCTTCACCACGGATGAGTTGCTGTTCTTCGTGATGAACGATGTATCCGCCGCCGGCGTTGGCGTTGTTCTGCTGGAGGGCTTCGAACACACGGTTCAACGGAATCTTGTAGTTCAGCAGTGCATCAGGGTCGACTTGTACTTCATACGTCTTCAACTCGCCGCCAAATGCGTTGACTTCGATCACGCCAGACACGCCACGAAGTTGAAACGCGACTTGCCAATCGAGGATTGTGCGCAAGTCCTGCAGGCTGTAGTCGTACTCCGGCTTCGCTCGCACTTCGAACTGATAGATCTCGCCCATGCCAGTCGCGATCGGCCCCATGGTCGGCGTTCCCAAGCCATCGGGAATCTGGTCGCGGGCTTCGGTCAAGCGTTCGCCAACCTGCTGCCGTGCCCAGTAGATGTCCGTGCCTTCCTCGAACACCACGGTGACGTTGGAGAGTCCGAAACGCGTGACGCTGCGAATCTCGTCCACCTTTGGGATGCCACTCATCGAGATTTCGACTGGAAACGTGACGAACTGCTCCATTTCCACCGGGCCGAGTGCGGGTGAGGTGGTCAGCACTTGCACTTGAACGTTCGTCAAATCCGGAACGGCGTCAACCGGTAACGTGGTCATGGACCACACGCCGACCGCGATCAAGAGCACGACCAGCAGCAGAACGACAAAGCGGTTACTCAGCGAGACGTCGATGATTCTGTTTATCATGGGCCGACCTTCTTAGTGTCCATGCGAGATCGATCCTTTCATCAGTTCCGACTTCAATGCGAAGCCACCGGCGACCACGACGAACTCACCTGCTTTCAAGCCTTCGCGAATCTGAACCGTACCGTCGCTCCGTGCACCGACGACGACGTTTCGTTTCTGGAACTCCTCTTCCCCTGCCTGTACGAACACGATGACCTTACCCTCGATTTCCTGAAGCGCGGACGTCGGCACGACAAGCACGTCGGGGATCGACTCACCGGGCAGAGCCACCTCGACGAACATGCCCGCTTTCAGGTGACGCTGGGGATTTTCGACCAAGGCCCGCAATCGAACTGTCCGTGTTTCCGGGTCGAGGATGTCGCCGGTATAGAAGATCTTCGCGGTGTGATCGTGGTTCGTGTTTGGTGCGCGAAAGTGCAGTGTGTCGCCGAGTTGATCAAGCTTGGGCAGGTCCTTTTGATAGATGTCTGCCTGGACCCACAACGTCGAAAGATCGGCCACCTGGAACATCTCGGTATCCGGTCCGACGCGCTCGGCGAGAACAACATTTTTGCCAATCACGGTCCCGTCAAAGGGAGCACGGACTTCGTAGTGGGCGATTGCCTCTCCTTCTTTTAGTGGGTCGATGTTCTTCAGGTCCGTTTGCTTGTACCCCAAGATGTAAAGATGAGAACGGCTGGCAGCTACGGCTTGCTCGGCTTGCCGCAGCTTTTGCTCTGCCGACAAAGCTTGCTGCCAACTTGTGAACTTGAGTTGTTCCAACAATGCCTGGAAGGTCGCTCGATCACCCTCGTAAGAGGCTTTTGCTGCCAACGCCTGCTTGCCTGCCGTCACGCCTTGCCGGGCCAGAGGTGCCAGCCGTTCGACGTCCTTCTCGGACTTGTAAAGGCTCGCGTAGGCCATTATGAGCTGCTGCCGATATTCGCCCATCGGCTTGTCGGCGAACATCTCGTCGATTGTGTCGAGCGGCGGTTGTGTCGCCAGCACTTTGATCAACTCTTGCGTGTTGGTGCTGATCTTCTGCCCCCACTCGTTGTTTACCTGGGCGAATTCGGCGTCGAGCAGATCCCTATAGAGATTGAGTTTGGCCGTGCCGACCTCCTTGCTGTCAATGACCGCCATCGTCTGACCTTGCTTTACATCGTCGCCAAAATACACGTTCACACGATGCACTTGACCATCGACCAACGAGTAGATGTGAGCCACGCGGTCCTCGTTCAACGAAAGCTTACCCGTCAACCACGCCGCGCTGGACAGTGTTCCTCGTTCGACTTGCTGAACACGCAGTCCAGCGACATCCCATTTCTCTTTTGGCAAGGTGATGGACGTCGATTCTTCTTTCCCACTGTGGCCATTCTCTTCGCTGTGTTCCTCTGCATCACCGTGCTTGGATCCCATCTCCGTTTGGGACGAAGTGGCGAGCAAGAGCCACGTCCGATTGACGACGTACATTCCGGCAGCACCTAGGGCGAATGCTGCCGATGCCACAACAAGCAATGCCATAAGGCGACGTTTGTCGGCCCACAGCTCGGCGAAAGGACTAGCCTTCATGACGTTTTCTCCCAGTGGGACCGTCGTCCCCCTTCGTTGCCGCACGGCGTCGTCGAACGTCGACGGGACGAATCGATCCGCGGTGATCCGCCCCACGTAGGGTACCAGTCTTCGGGGTTCTGCAGCCCGGATTATTCAGTGTGCCGTGAAAGGCTTGTTGATTCTAGCGGGTGCGAATCCCGCC